>CALXSH010000015.1 GCA_944391065.1 uncultured Kiritimatiellota bacterium
CATTACTAATGTTTCCCCCCGACATTGCCAATGTTTCCCTCCGACATTACTAATGTTGCCCCTCAACATTACCCATGCTTTCCCCCGGCATTGCCCATGCTTTCCCGGCACATGCCCCCACCCCTCCCCTTTTCATCGAAAACGTCCCGTTTGTTGACGACTTTTGAGTCGTACCTGAAAAGGGCGGTTTTAAGCCGTCTCCAATCGTAGCTGCTGCAGGGGGAGAATGTGGCGAATAAGGGGCTGTAAGAGCACTTCGCGACAAAAAGACAAAAAGAGGCGTGCATAGCCTCTGAGAATCTTTCTCAGGTTAAACCCGGCGGTAGCAAGGATTGCATTGGCCATGTCTCCGTGTGTACCGAAGAGGAAGTCCGAGATCCAACAGGAATAAGCCTCAGGCTATATCAGAATGCGTTTCCGGCCGGGTCCTCAGAGGCTGCGGCCGAAGGCGTAGGCTTCGTCCCAGGCGGGGGTGCCGCGGACGGCGCCGGCTTCAAAGACGCCGGGGGCGCAGACCGTGCCGACGGTTTCGGAGTCTTCGCAGCAGATCCGGAAGCCGTTGAGCGCGGTGAGGGGGCCGTCGAAACCGGAGGGGTCTTCGTCGGCCATGGTCAGGACGTAGCCGAAGCGCTTGCCGGTCAGCCTGGGGTAGACCATGGTGGAGCGGTCGATGAGGGCTTTGAGCTGGGCGCAGACGGAGTAGAAGTAGACGGGGGAGCCCAGGATGACGGTGTCGGCGGAGAGCATTTCCCGGAGGATTTCCGGGGCGCCGTCGCGGATCGGGCAGCGTCCGGTGCCGCCGGCACAGGCCTGGCAGCCGGTGCAGGGGGCGACGGGGGTGTCGGCCAGGCGGCGGAAGAGGACGGTGTGGCCGGCGTCGCGGGCGCCGTCGGCCACGCGGCGGCAGAGGAGGTCGGAATTGCCGTCACGGCGGGGGGAGGAGTGAGCCCCCGTGGGGAGGCGCGGAGGCTCAGGTGCGCGGCGCCGCGGCGACAGCCGCGGCTTGCTCCCTGAGTGCACATGAAGCCGCCTCCCTGCGGTCGGCGTCGGGAGCAACGGCACCCTCTGCCATGCGGCAGAGGGACTCAAGAGCCGCCCGCCTTCGCGGGCGGCTATGCCAGGCCCCGACCCAAGGGTCGGGGTACCGCTCCTCACGACCCGCGCAAAGCGCGGGGCTTCATGTGCACTCAGGGAGCGCAGCGGCGCGCCGCGAAGCGCACCTGAGCCTCCGCGCCTCCCGTCGCCCACGGCATGGCGTCACGGTGCCCTCCGCGCCTCCCGTCGCCCACGGCATGGCGTCACGGCGACCCCCGCCTCCCGTCGCCCATGTCATGGCGTCACGGAGCCGAAGTGGGGAGGCGGGCGGGACTCAGGGGGCAGCGCAGCCGAGGGCTTCGCGGCAGAAGGCTTCGATGGCGTCGAAGGGGATGATGTCGGTGCGGTCGTAGAGGTCGGTGTGGCTGGCGCCGGGCACGATGAGGAGGCGCTTGTTGGCGCCTGTGAGCTTCGCGAAGACGGCTTCGCCGAAGTAGCGGGAGTGGGCTTTTTCGCCGTGGACGATGAGGACGGGGCTGCGGATCTCGCCGGCGTAGGCCATCAGGGGGGCATTGAGGAAGGCAATGGCGGAGGTGACGTTCCAGCCCTGGGTGGAGTTGAGCGAGCGGGGGTGGTAGCCGCGCGGGGTCTTGTAGTAGGCGTAGTAGTCGCGGAGGAACTGCGGGGCGTCGTCGGGCAGGGTGTCGGGAACGCCGCCGGCCCGGCGGGGTTCGCCCCGGCGCAGGTCGTCGAGGCGGGCCGCGGCCAGGCGGGTGCGGAGGGCATGGCGGGCGGCCTCGGAGTCGTCGGCGTCGAAGTAGCCGTTGGCCGTGACGCGGCTCATGTCGTAGAGGGTGGAGGCGACGGTGACGCGGATGCGGGGATCGGCGGCGGCGGCATTGACGGCCAGCCCGCCCCAGCCGCAGATGCCGACAATGCCGATTCGGTCAGGGTCGGCGTCGGGGCAGAGGGAGAGGCAGTCGACGGCGGCGAGGAAGTCTTCGGTATTGAGGTCGGGGGAGGCGACGTTGCGCGGGTAGCCGCCGCTTTCGCCGGTGTGGGAGGGATCGAAGGCGAGGGTCAGGAAGCCGCGGGCGGCCAGGGTCTGCGCGTAGAGGCCGGAGCACTGCTCCTTGACGGCGCCGAAGGGTCCGCAGACGGCGAGCGCCGGCAGGGGGCCCCGGGCCTCGGCGGGACGGTAGAGGTCTCCGGCGAGCGTGACGCCGAAGCGGTTGCGGAAGGTGACCTTGGTGCAGCGCACGCGCGGGTCGGGCGCAAAGGTCTTGCCGCCCTCGGCGGCGGGGAGGGTCGGAAGGGAAGCGGTCGGGACGGATTCGGATGTCATGGCAGTAACCTCCAATGTCAGGGTCAGGGTCAGCAGGGCGGCGGCGCCGGCGCGGAGCAGGCGGAGGGGTATCCTTCGGCGGATGCGGGGTGTCGTCACGGGTGTGTCTCCTTGGGGATTGGCCTAGGGGGGTGAACGGTCTTTACTGTACCCGATGCGGCGGCGGATTTCCAATACTTCTTGCGGCATACGGCTTATGCTTGACAGGCATGGCCGGGCTTGGCATGCTGAGGGGCATGGAACTCCGTGTACTGCGCTATTTCGTGGCTGCCGCCCGGGAGGGCTCCGTAACGGCTGCCTCCCGCCTGCTGCATGTGACGCAGCCGACGCTGTCGCGTCAGCTGCGGGAACTCGAGAACGAACTCGGGCAGCGGCTTTTCGTTCGCTCCTCGCACCGACTGAGGCTGACGCAGGAGGGGACCTTTCTGCTGAAACGGGCCGAGACGCTGATCGCCCTGGCGGACCGGACGGCCGCCGATTTCCGCGGCATGCGGGGGGCCGAGCCCGTCGGGACGGTCGCTTTCGGCTGCGCCGAGACGCGGGCCATGCATCCGGTCGCGGCGGTGATGCGCAGGGTCCGGGAGCGGCATCCGGGCGTGGATTACCGCGTGGTCAGCGCTTCGGCCGAGGATACGCTGGCCGATCTGGAGTGCGGGCTGCTGGACTTCGGCATCGTGATTCAGCCGACCGACATTTCGGGCTATGAGTCGCTGCCGCTGCCTTTCCGCAACCGGTGGGGACTGCTGGTGCCCGCCGGGGATCCGGCTTTCGGCGGGAGCGTCGCGCGCGAGGCGCTGTCCGGGCTGCCGCTCATCTGCCCGCGGGCCGTGGCGCGGGCCGCGGCAGGGGGCGGGTCGCCCTCCTTCCGGGCCTGGTTCGGCGATCTGCTGCCGCGGCTGAACGTCGTGGCGACGTGCAATCTGGCGTACAATGCCGCCGTGCTTGCCGCGCAGGGGCTGGGCTGCGCGCTGACGCTGGAGGGTCTCGTCGGCAGGGACTGCTTCCCCGGGCTGCGCTTTGTGCCGCTCGCGCCGGCCCTGGAATCCAAGACGCATCTGATCTGGAAGCGCCATCAGCGCCTCACACCGGCCGCCGCGGCCTTTCTCGAGGCCTGCGAAGCGGGCATCGCCCCGGCGGACGCGTAGGGGCGCGGAGGGGCGCCGTGAGGGGTGAGCCCCCGTGGGGAGGCGCGGAGGCTCAGGTGCGCGGCGCCGCGGCGACAGCCGCGGCTTGCTCCCTGAGTGCACATGAAGCCGCCTCCCTGCGGTCGGCGTCGGGAGCAACGGCACCCTCTGCCATGCGGCAGAGGGACTCAAGAGCCGCCCGCCTTCGCGGGCGGCTATGCCAGGCCCCGACCCAAGGGTCGGGGTACCGCTCCTCACGACCCGCGCAAAGCGCGGGGCTTTGTGTGCACTCAGGGAGCGCAGCGGCGCGCCGCGAAGCGCACCTGAGCCTCCGCGCCTCCCGTCGCCCATGTCATGGCGTCACGGTGCCCTCCGCGCGTCACGGCGCCCGGGGGCCTTACTGTGCGCGCACGCGGAAGAAGCGGGCCGCACCGGCGGTGTCGAGGGTGACGGCGGCTTCGGCCGTCGTGTCGTCGAGGCGTTTCCAGTCGAGGGGGCCGGAGAGCAGGTCGCCCCAGAGCGGGGTGCCGTCGGGATCCGCGGCTCCGGGCGAGGGCCCGGGGCCGCCGGCCAGGGTGAAGAGGCCGGCGGGCGCGTAGGGGGCCGAGAGCTGCCCAGCCAAAGCGCGGACGCGGAGGGTGAGGGTCACGGCGCCGTCCGCGGAGACGTCCAGGGCGGCAATCTCCAGCGCGGCCTGCGCGGCGACCGTCAGCGTCTCTCCGGAGAGGGTCTGCAGGGCACCGGCGGCGGGGCGCGAGAGGGCCGGCACCACGCCGAGCGTGCGGGCGGCGGCGAGGGTTTCGGCGGTGGTGCCCTCGGCCAGCGCGACGGCGCCCGAGGTCACGCCCCGCTCCGTCAGGCAGTTCAGGAGCCAGAGGGCGGTTTCGCCCGGGAGCGTCTCGGAACCGGCGGCGGCCAGGGTCGGGCCGGAGGCATCCGGGCTCATCTTCAGACCGGCCCAGCGGCCGTCTTCGTCAAGGACTTCGCCCCAGGCATCGGCCAGCATCGCGGGATAGGTGCCCGGAATGTTTTTCTCTTTCTGGAAGGGAGGATAGGTATAGACGGTGCCTGCCTCCTGAGGGGGGAGGCCCCGGAAGGTGACGGAGGTCAGACTGCTGCCGCCGTTGAACGCATTGTTGCCGATCCAGGCGACGCCTGCCGGGACGGTCAGCGACGTCAGCCCCGGGCAGGCAAAGAAGGCGTAATCCTGAATGGCCGTCAGCGTCTCGGGGAGCGTCACGGCGGTCAGGCTCTGGCATCCGTAAAAGGCGCTTGCGCCGATCTCCTCCAGGGCGGCCGGCAGCGTGACGGATTCGAGCAGGGCACAACCCTGGAAGGCCCGCTCCCCGATGACGGTCACGGTGTCGGGGATGACGACGGAGGTCAGGGTCCACTGGCACTGGTCCGTGGCAAAGGCCTCGTTGCCGATGGCCGTGACGGGATAGCCGCCAAGGCGGTCGGGGATGACGCACGCCGCCTCAATAAATCCGGAAATGCCGGTCACGGTCGCCCGGTTTCCCTCGACGGCATACGCGAAGCCTAGCTGCTTCATGACCAGCCCATACCACGTGCCGTCAGGCCCGATGAAGGGTTCCCAGGCATCGGCATAATCCATCCCATAGATCCCCGTGCAACCGGAGGGGAAGGCAGAGGTGCCGACCGTCGTCGGCGGCGCCCCGTCGAAGTAAATCCGCGTCAGTGCGGTACACGCATCGAAGGCGTAGGAGCCTACGGAGGTCAGCCCGGCCGGCAGCGTCACCGAGGGCAGAGACGAGCAGTAGGAAAAGGCTGCGGCCCCAATGGCCGTCAGGCCGGCGGGAAGGTCCACCGAGGTCAGGGACGAACAGCGGGCAAAAACCCCGTATCCGAGCGTGTTCAGGCCCGCCGGCAGGACCACCGACCGCAGACCCGTGCAGCTATTGAAGGCCGAATCCCCAATGGCCGTCAGGCTGTCCGGCAAATCCACCGAGGCCAGACTGCCGCAGCCGGAAAAGGCCAAAGCGCCGATTGCCGTCAAGCCTTCGGAGAACGTCACGGAGGAGAGCGCCCTGGAGGAGGCGAAGGCCGATTCCCCGACCGTCTTCAGGCTCGGCGGCAGGGTTACCGACTGCAGGCTTGCGCAATAGAGGAATGCCCCCTTGCCGAGCTCCGTCAGGCCCGACGGGAGCACGGCCTTCCCCAGCGCCGTACAGGAGACAAAGGCGGACTCCCCGATGGACGTCAGGCCCGACGGGAACGTGACCGAGGCCAGACTCACGCAGTTGGAAAAGGCGGAGGCGCCGATCGTCTTCAGGCCGCTCTGAAGCTCCGCCTCCTCCAACGCCGCGCACCGGGCGAAAGCCTCCTCCCCGATGCTTTCCAGACCGACAGGGAAGTAGACCGACGAGAGCCTGTCACACCCGAAAAAGGCCCCTGCGCCCACAGTCTTCAGGCCGGAGGGCAGAACTGCCGAAGGCAGGCTGTCGCATTCGGAGAAAGCCTCGCTCCCGAGGGTTTTCAGGCCTTCCAGCAGCAGCACGGAGGTCAGCGCGGTGCAGGAGGCAAACGCCCGCTCCCCGATCTCCGTCATGCCCTCCGGCAGATCCGCCGCACCCAGACCCGCAGATTCAAACGCGCGCTTTCCGATGCTTCTGAGCCCTGCCGGCAGGAAGAGCCTTTTCAGCGCAGCCCGCCCGGAGAAGGCCGCCTCTCCGACGGCCGCCACCGGGCAGCCCTCCAGCATGGGCGGTATCACAAGAAGTTCGGAGCCCGCGGCTTCGGCGGTGAATCCGGTAATCGTCGCCCGGCCTTCGCCGAGCGTGTATGTGACGGGCAGCGGGGCCGGCGCAATGGCTCTCCAGGGGTCCGTGTCGGCGACCGCTTCCCAGGCCTCCCGATGCGCCGGCAGATAATACCCCTTAAGGCCACGGCCCTCAGGGAAAGTCTCCACGATGTCCGATATGGTGACCCGCGGCGGCGGACCGTCGAAAAAGAGGGTCACGCCGGTACATCCGTAAAATGCCGCCGCGAGGTAATCAATGCCCGCCGGGAGGGTTACGGAGCGCAGGGACCAGGCATTCTGAAACGCATTCGAGCCGATTTCCGTCACCGGGTAAGGCCCCACCGTCGGCGGGATGAGGATATCCGGGTCGTACTCCGTCTCACGGGCGGTAACCGTCACCTCGCCGCCCTGAATTTCATACCTGAAGCACAGCCGCCGCATGTCGAGGCCGTTCCAGACGACCTCCGTGCCGAGAGCCGCCTCCCAGGCATCGCGGTGGGAGCTCCAGTAGTAGCCGCACAGGCCCTCCGGGAAAGCGGTCGGGTCGGTCTGGGCGGGCGGCCCCCCCAGGAAGAAGACCGCGCTCATGGAGGTACAGCCGGCGAAGGCTTCGGCCCCGACCTCGGCCACCCCTGCCGGCAGCATCACCGGGGCCAGCGCGGTGCATCCGGAAAAGGCCCTCACGCCGAGCGTCCTCAGAGTGGCCGGGAAGTCCGCCGCCTTCAGCTTTGGGCAGTTGGCAAAAGCATCCTCCCCGATGCTCTCCAGCCCTTCCCGAAAGGTCACCGTCTCCAGTTTGTCGCATCCCGAGAAGGCATCGCTCCCGATGCTCCGCAGGCTCTTGGGCAACGTCAGCTCCGGCAGCGCATCGCACCCCGAGAAGGCCTGATTCCCAATGGAGGTCAGTCCCTCCGGAAGCATCACCGTCTGCAGCGCAATTTTGGAAAAAAAGGCCCATTCCCCGACAGCCGTCACCGGGTATCCGTCCAGAACCGCAGGGATGATAAGCTCCCGGCCGAGATCGACGTCATAGCGGGGGCCGATAATCACCGCGCAGCCGTTTTCGATCTCGTAGTCCAGGGGCTGCTCCCTCAGGGGCATCGCATTCCAGGGGACCTCGGCCGCGGCGGCTTCCCACGCCGCGGCATACCGCTCCGAATAGGTCACCCGGGCGACGCCGGAGGGAAAGGCGTCCGCCCCGACCGTCGGCGGCTCGCCGTCAAAGAAGAGGTAGCGCAACGCATCGCACCCGTCGAAGACGCGTTCCCCGACAGCCCTCAGGCTCTCGGGAAAGACCACCGTCGTCAGACTGCCGCAGCCGGAAAAGGCCTCATCGTCAATCCTCGCCAACCCCTTCGGGAGCGTCACCGACCGAAAGGCCCCGCCGACAAAGGCCTGCTCCCCAATCTGGCGGACCTCCCCCGAGAAAGAGAGCGCCTCCAGGCGCGTACTGCCGTAAAATGCCCGTGAACCGATCGTGTCCGCATCGCCGAGGAAGGAGACCGACGTCAGGTTGCCGCACCGGTAAAAAGCCATGACGGAGATATCTCCCACGTCCCCGAGAAACGTCACCGACGTCAGGTTGCCGCACTCGTAAAAGGCCTGAGTCCCAATCCTATCCAGGCCCCCCGGCAGCGTCACCGACACCAGCGTCTCACTGAGCAGGAAAGCATTATCCCCGACAGCCGTCACCGGATACCCGTCCAGTTCGGAGGGGATCGTCAGATCGGCCGGCACCGTGCCGAAGAATCCGGTGACGGTGGCTTTGCCGTCGATGACCGTGTAGGAGAATCTGCCCTCCGCAGAGTCGGCACGGAGCGCGGCGGCGCCCAGCAGGAGGATGCAGAGGGGGAGGATTCGTGTCATGGCGGGTCTCCTTGGGCGGCGGGGCTCAGATGCCCATGCGGCAGATCTCGATGGCGCGGTTGAGGCCGACGGCATGGATGAAGGTGCCTTTGCGGTCGTAGATGGTGCGGCCGACGACGTCGATGAAGTCGTGGCGGGGGGTGATTGTGTCGGAGGTATTCCGTATGACGGCCATCGCGGCCTCACGGTCGGCCTCGGAAATGTCCGCCCTGTGGAGCTTCAGATATCTGACGGCGAGGGCATGGAGCTGCTCCCGGAAGGGGTCGAGTTTCGCGCCGAGGCCGTCGACGGCATTCTGGAGGCGGATCTGGCAGGCGGAGAAGTTGAAGATCTCGGGGGGGCAGGCGATGCCGTGCTCCTGGAGTCTGGAGAGGGCGACGGCGATGCGCTGGGCGACCTCCTCCACGCTGCCCTGGCTCATAATGCGGCGGACCATGGCGGTGAGGCGGCCTTCGGGGCGTTCGCCGCGGGTACCGGCGAGGGTGCCGTCTTCGGCGAGGCGCAGAAGGTTCCCGTCGGCGCCGAGGATGTGGATGCCGTCGGCATCGACAAGGTAGCCGTCGTCATCGGTCAGGACGGTGTCGGCCGCGCGGAAGGCGGCGGCATCCTCGGGGGGCAGGAGCTTCAGGTAGCCGTCGAGGAACCAGTCGGTCTTTTTGTAGGTGGCGCCGGCCATGACGACCATGACCTGCTTCTGCTGGGCATTGGTGAGGGTGGTGGCGTTGCCGTAGTCAATGACGGTGAGTTTGGCGGCGGCGGGATCTTCGGGGATGTCGGCCATGATGTTGCCGGCGTGGAGGTCGCCGTGGTAGAAGCCGGAGTCGAAGATGCCTTCGGAGACCCAGCGGTCGGAGAGGGTGAGGAGGCGGCCGTGCAGGGTCTGAAGGCCGCGGAGCTGATGCTCAAGGGCCGTGAGGCGCCCGACGGGGAGGTCGGCCGTCCCGGGATCGAGGGCCATGACGGCGTCGATGTCGGCCATGATTTTGGCGAGGTCGCGGCCGGGGGCAAGCTCCAGGAGGAGGGCGCCGGGGGTGCGGGGGACGCCTTCGAGGACGCGCATGGATTCGACGCCGGCGGTGCCGGGCTTCTCGTAGACGCGGCCGGTGTCGGCATTGACGGCCTCGTCGGTAAGGTCGAGTTCGGCCAGGATGCGCTCGAGCTGGCCGGCGAAGGTGCGCTCCATGCCGGGGGTGCGGCGGGCGCAGTCCTCAAAGATGAGGCGCTCGCGGGCGGCTTTGTTGCGGACGTCGGGGCGCAGGAGCTTGAGGACGCAGTGGGTGTCGCGGCCCTGGGCGTCGGTGACGGTGCAGAGGAAGGCCTGACCGACGGAGGCGGCGCCGAGGGAGCGGTCGACGGTGATTTTGGAGATGGCGCCCTCGGAGCGGTCGACGAGGTCGAGGAGCTGGGCGCGGACGTAGGCCGGGTCGATGGGGGCGAGGGAGGACTTCATGTCGGCGATGGCCTCGGCGAGCTCGGGGGAGACGGCGGAGGCATCGAGGCCCTGGAGGGCCTTCTGCATGATGGGGCCGGCGCCCTTGAAGGCGGCGCCAAGGAGGGCGCCGGGAGAGGGCGGTTCGCCGGTTTCGGAGAGGCGGCTGTAGCGGATGAGGGAGGCGACCATGCTGCGGCGGTCGACGGCGCGCTCGGCGAGGTCGGTGTCGAAATAGCGGGCCATGACGTCGGTGATGAATTTGCCGTAGCCTTTGTTGGGGTCAAAGGCGGAGGTCATCATGTCGGCGAGTTTTGGGGCAACGGCCTGCCGGAGGGAGGCGAGGTCGTTTTCGGTGGCGGTGCGCACGGCATCGTCGGCGTCGGAGAGGCGGGCGGCAAGTCTGACGATGCCGTCGGCTCTGTAGTCGTCGCGCTCGGCGAAGGCCTCGGCCAGACGGTCGATGATCTCGTCGTCGGTGAGGCCCCCGCCACGCTGCGTGGCACTGGCGACCTTCGTGACGACCGCCGAGAGAGCAAAGGCCCAGGGGATTGTCGTGCAGCCGGCCACGGTTTCCGCCTGGCCCAGCGCATAGAGCCTGTCGCCGACGGCTTCGCCGCCGCGGACACGGGCGCAAAGGGGCTCGCGCAGGTAATTCAGGACGGCACGGGTCTGCTCGGCGTCGCCGACGGCTTCGCGGATGGCCCTGAAGGAGGGCGCCGGGCGGGCGCCGGCGGCCCGGGCGGCGTCGCCCCGGAGCGTCTCGACGGCCTCGGCGAGTCCGTGCCCCAGGGTGGCGCTGAGGTCATCGACAAGCGCTTCGATTTCGCCGTCGAGGGCGGCGCAGACATCGTCGGGGAGGGATTCGGCGAAGGCGGCGGCATCGGCGGCGGTGAGGGGGGCATCGGCCGCGCCGGAACGGACCCAGGCACCGCGGAGAAGGGCCACGGCGGCGTCGAGGTGGGTGTGGGTGGCGGCGTCAAAGGTGGCGAGGGCGCCCTTGTGGTCGTTGAGGAGGTCGGCGAGGGCCTGGGGGTGCCGGAGGAGGGTGGCGCGGATGCGCGCGGCGGGGTCGCCCAGGTTGCGGTCGTAGAGGGAGGCTTCGCGGTTGAGCACGAGGTCGGCGGCAAGATTGTGCTGGCGGTCGATGCGGGCGGTGCGGGCGGCATCGTTGGCGTCGGGCGTCAGATAGTCGCGGGCGTCGGCGAAGGCGTTGTCAATCTGCAGGCAAATGTCGTCGGGGAGGAGAGCCAGGAAGGCGCGGACGTTCTCCGGGGTGGCGGGGGTGCCCGGACGGGCGAGGGTCCAGGCGGCGCGGAGGCCGGCGGCGGCCGGGAGCATGGAGGCGCGCAGGTCGGGCTCCAGGGCATCCAGCGCGGCGTCGCCGCCATTGATGAGATCGGCGACGGCCGCGGCGTTGTCCAGCAGGGCGGTACGGACGATGTCGGCGGGGAGGCGGAGGGTGTCGCCGCCGCGGACGGCGTCGTGGCTGCGGACGAGGGAGAGGGCCAGCGCGCGGTGCCGTTCGGCGGGCGCCTGCGCCTCCGGGCGGGGCTGCGCCTCGGCATCGGGGACGGGGGCGGCATCGGCGGCTTGGGGTTCCGTGGCGACGAGGAGCTCCCGGCGGCGGAGGTCGGCATCCACGTCACCGAGGGGAAGGCCGTCGGGAGCGGGAGGCTCTTCGGGGAGGGGGCCGGGGTCCGTCCCGGGGGCGTCCGCTTCGGGCGTCCCGTCGGGTTCCGGCACGGTCTCAAGCAGGGCGAGAAGATCGGCATCGGCGACCTCGGGCGTCCCGGCGTCAGGGACTTCGGGGAGCGGAGCGGGGGCCTCGGGAGCGGGGGCTTCGGGGAGCGGAGCCGGGGCTTCGGGGGCGGGGGGCGGGGCGGTGAGGGCGGCGATGTCGACGGCATTGCGGACGCGGTCGGCATCGGCGATGAGGGCCTCTTCGTAACGCGCAATCAGGTCGGCGGCGGCTTCGTCATTGAGGGTGAGGACCGCGTCGAGCTGCGCGCCGAAGCCGAGATTGTCGTCGATATACGCCAGGAGGGCGTCCCGGGTGATGATTTCGCCGGCGAGGACGCGCAGGGCCGCCTCACGGAGGGTCAGTTTGCCGGAGGCCGCCAGCTCGTCAGGCGTAACGCCGAGCCGGCTCCGGAGGACGGTCTCATAAACGTCGCGGCGGATGGGGCAGCGGAGGGAGGCGATGTCGGCGGCAATGGCGTTGCGAAGCGCGTCGCGGGGGTAAACGTCGGGACGGCGGACCATGTCGTCAACCAGTTTGCGGACGAGCGTGCCGGCGGTGTGGGGGAGATCGAAGGTCACGGCCTCGTCCGTGCGGCCGGTCTCGGCGATGCAGGCCTGAAGACGGCCGGCGGCGTCCTGGCTGACGGTGAGGGCGATTTTGCCGACGGTGACGCTGACGGTGGCAGGCGTGCCGACGGGGAGAGCGGAGAGTCTGGTCTGAAGGTCGCTGACGGCCCGGCCGAGCGTCCGCTGGGCGCGCTTTTCGAGATCGTAGGCCTTGGCGGCGCTGCTGTAGGCAACGCCGAAGGTGACAAAGTGGAGGATACGCTGCCCGACGGAGTAGCCGGTGTGGCGGATGGCGAACTGGGCCTTGGCCCTGCTGTCGCCGAGAAGGTCCGCAAAGCCCCTGACGAGAAGCCTCTCGGAGGCATTGAGCCCATTGAAGGCGTCACGCCCCTCGACGACGCCCTCACGGAGAAGCTCGGCGGCGGGAAGATGGGTGACGCGGGCGGCGGGAAGATGACTGGCGGCGTGGATGAGATCGGGCATGGCTGTTTCCTCTGAACAATCGGCAAAAGGGCTCCGCCGGCGGGGCGGGTTTCTGCCTGTCTATACGGACGGGAGCGGGCATAGGTTACAAATCCCGTCAGACCCTGCAAAAAGTATATCAGATCCCCCGCTGCGCTCCGCGAAGCGCGCATCAAAAAGGCCCCGCATTGCTGCGGGGCCCTGGTTTTGAGAGCATACGAAGCCGGTCACTCGACAACCGCCTCAGCCGCGGCGGCACCGGCCTCGGGACGGCTGACGCGGATGCGGAAGAGGAGGGTGCCGTCGGTGGGCGTAAGGGCGGCGCCGTCGGCCGGCACGAGGGTGACCGCGGTCCTGTCCTCCGAGAGCACCGGGGTCAGGGCAATCTTCTCCTCGGCAGCCGTGCCGCCAAGGTCGACCCTGACGAGCTCATAGACGTTGCCGTCGGCGAAGGTGGCCCCGGTGACGGCGGCGCCCAGGGTCAGTCCGCCGTCCGCACCGAGAACGATGTCGGCGACGCCGAAGCCGTAGTCCAGCTCAACGGCATCTTCGGCACCGTCGGCGCCGGGCCTGGCCGTCGCCTGAACCCCGACAAAGCAGCCGAGGACGGCACCGAGGGTGTCGGCGTCGAGGACTGCCCCGTCGTCGGCGCGGCGGATGACAAAGGTCCCGGTAATGCCGGCCTCGAAGGCCGTCTCCCGCAGAGGCAGGAGCAGATCGGGGTCAACGGTATCATAGGAGCCTCCGGTGCCCGGCACGGGCGTCGGAAGGGCGGGCTCGGCCAGCACGTAGACGGAGGTCCCGTCGTCATTGTCCGTCCGGGAAACATCCATTCCCTGGACAGCGGACGTTACCGTCGCTGCGGCATCCGAAGGAAGGATCAGCTTAACGCCGTCGCCGATGGCAACGGTCCCGCTGAGAGCATGAGCAAAGGTATAAGTACCGGCACCCCCGTCGACGGCAAGCGTCAGTGTGCCGCCGACAGCATTGTCAACGTTAGCACCATCCACATTGGATTTGTAGTACGCGCCACCGTCGGGGATTCTCAGCGTCGCTCCGTTTTCGGTAACGGTAAAACCGCGAGTGGCCCCCTCAGAGGAACCGCAGTCTTCCGTGAAAATCACCGTTCCACCGTCAAGGATGACGTAGCCCTTATTGTGGCCGAGATTGCCCAAGGCGGCACCATAGACCCAATTCGGCGTAATCAGGGTACCGCGGATGGTAACAGGACTCAGGTGGTAGTTGGTGCCATAGAGTCTGCCCGAGCCGGAGAGCTCGAGGGTCGCACCGGCCGCGACGGTGGTCGTTGCGGCGCTGACATTCTGTCCAGCACGCGTATTTTCGGCCGTGAGGGTCAGATGTCCGGCCTCGACGCTCAGCGCGCCGTCGCCGGAGATGACGGTTGAAAGCGTCACCGTGCCGGAGCCGCGCTTGGTAAAGTTACCGTTGAGGACAATATTGCCTGCGGCCGTGACCAAGGCACCGTCAACGGCGGCATCCAGCGTCAGCGTCCCGCCGGAGGCAACGGTAAGCGCGCCATTCATGTGATTCAGCTCTCCGGCCTCAACGGCAACGGTGCCGCCGTTAACGGTCGTATTGCAGAGCCAGAAGGCACCGTCGCCGGTCTTGGTCAGGGTGTGGCCGTTCAGCGTAAGCTCCGAAGCCCCCCATCCGCTTGCGATGAGGCCAAAATTCCCCACCGCGCGGACCGTTGCGTTCCCGTTGAGCCTGACGCCGACAAGCTGACGGGCTCCGCTGCCAATATCGGTGCTGCTGTCGTTGGCAAGCGTTGCGCCCTCGTTGAGCGTAACGTAACACGTCCACCCATCATTGCGCCCATTAAAGTCAAGCGTGGCGCCGCTCTCGACGGTGACGTCGCCGGCGGTGGAGTACGCATCCGCCGCCCCAATGGCGTGCGTGCCAAACGCGAGGGTCCCCCCGCGAACCACGGAACCGGCCATTGCGGAAACCTGGGCATTGACTGTGAGCTTTCCGGAACCGCTCTTGACGAAGGCCCCGGCACCGGTCACGGCGTGCGTGAGGGTGAGGTCGGCATCCGCCTTAACGACGAGCGTAGCGCCCTCAGGCACGTCAACATCTGCGGGAAGGTCGACGGAAACGGTCAGCGTGGCGCCTTCGCCGATCTGCAGCCCAGCGGGGAGTGTCGGTTGGGCATCGGTGGTTACGAGGGTCACATACCCCACGGCCCAGACGGTCAGCCCCTCCGAGAGAGCCGTATCCAGCGTCACGACAGCAGCCGTCTCAGGCGTATCGCCACCCACAAGGTAGGCGTCTCCGGAGGTCGGGACAGTGCCGTCACTCCAAGCCGACGCATCATTCCAATTGCCGCTGCCCGTCCGCTTGTTGACCGTCGGCACGTAGGTGCCGCCGTCGCCTCCGTCAACGGCATTGCCGTCCGAATCGACAAAGGCTATTGTGCCTCCGTCCGTAAGGTCAGCCTCAGAGGTATATCCTCCAACGAACTGCGTGTCTGAGAGCCGGAGCTTCAGCGTGGCTCCCGCAGGGACACGGACCTGGCCTTCCCGTCCCGCAGGCAGGATAAGCGTAGCCGTGGCATTCTCGGCGAAGGCAAAATCCGGGGTGACTGTTCCGAAATCGGCATCCTTCAGGTCGACCGTGCCGCTGCCGGCGACGACAATCGTGCCGCTGCCGGTGACGTCAATGGCGGCCGTGTCGGTAACGGTGCCTCCGTTGGCCGTGTCGAAGGTCAGGGTGGTACCCTCGCCGAGGCTCATACCCTGCGTGATAGGCAGGGCCTCCGCGGTGCTTCGGATTACGGGCGATCCCGAGACGTTGACGGACAGGGTCCGCGCGGCACTGTAGGTGTCAATGCCGGTTGCGCCGAGTGCAAGCGTACCGCCGGAGAGATTGAGGGTATTGGTCCCGCCGGCAGAGGCGGAGAGCTTAAGACCCCGCGCCGTAAAGGTGCCGCCCTCAATGTTGACCGTTTGATTGTTGCCCGTCTTGCCGATAAGAATGTCGGCATCGGCGGCCGTGAGGGTGGCATTGTCCCGGATCGTAAAGGTAGAGGGGCCATCCCAGTGACCGAACATGACGGAAGCCTGATTCGTATCGACATTGCTGCTGCCGATGACGGTAACTGCGGCATTCTCACACAGGGTCAGCGCGGAAGTGCGTCCGGCATCGCCTTGGGAGAGGACCAAGAAGGGAGCCGTCACAGTCGCATTTCCGGCGACGGTATAGGAGGCTGTTCCGATGCCAAACGTGCCCTCCGTTCGATCTTCGGCAGTGTCTCCGGAATAAACGACGGCGGCCCGGCCGTCAATCAGCACCTCTGTCTGAGTTGCGGAGTGCGACTGGATCAGATTATAAGCGGTGGCGGTCTCTCCCGTACCTGTCAGCCGGACGGTGCCGCCGTTATGCGCGACAGAGCCTTTGGCACTGCCAGGCGTACCGCCTGCGTAGACATACGAGGTGCCGAAAGCGGTTGAGGGCAAAACGGTCGTCAGCGTGTGGCCGTTATGTTTCACCGTGACCCCGGCGGCCTCAAGGTCGCCCAGCGTGTCAAACGCGGATGAGCGCAGTGTCGCATCGCCCTGCAGCACGAGCACCAGCGAGGCGAAAGCCGCCGAATCGACATTAAAGTCCGCGCCGGACGGCAGGGTAATCTCTATATTCTGGGAAACGTCAAGCGTTTTGCCTGCGGCAGTCGCGGCCTTCGTCAGAGAATCGGTCGCGGTATCCGCAACGGTGTAAGCCCAATCATTGACCCCGTAAGCGTCCGCCGGGACAATCTGGATGGCAGCGATACACGCGCGGCCGTTTGCGCGATTGCTTATGTTCGGCACGGAGACGGTGAGCGTATTGGCCCCCTCCGTCGCCGTAAGTCCGGTGACAGGCAGGCAGGTGACGCCGATTTTCGGGACCGAGAGGTAATCCGTTGAGCCCCAGTTTTCGGAGCCCGCGCCGCCGAAAGTGTACTGTGTGCCGTTCACGGTAGGCGCAACAAAATGCTTGGCTGCAGACGGCGTGGTGTCGGCCGTCATGTAAATCAGCACGGTATACTCGGCGAAAGCCTCTGTGTCCAGCCCCGACACGGTAATTGTCGTGCCTCCGCTCTCGGTATCGGCCTGACCGTCGTCCAAATAGGTCGACAGGAGAATATCCGCAGGCGACACCCAGTACGTCTCACTTGCGGCAAAGTTAAGCGTCGCCGTGACACCGGAGGGACCGGTGACCTCAGTGCCGGGGTTGGTTGCACCCTCAATTTTGTTCCAGTAGCGTCCCGGAACGGGATAGCACCCATAATCCGTCGTGTCATCAAACGCATTGGTCGCGTTGAACTTGATGCTGATGGATGGTCGTTCCGTCTGGGCCAGAGCGGCCAGGGGTACGGCTGAGGCGCAGAGCAGTGCGCAGAATGATTTTATTGAGCTCATAGGCGTGTCTCCTCCGGAAGGATGGCCCCGAAAGAATGCGCCGACGCCATCCGGGGGCGCCGGGCCGGGGATGAACTTCCCTTTGACGGAAAGGAGATTAGCATAGACCTGCCGCATGCGCAAGTGCCCAAGCCCGTCCGCGGGGGGCGACGGCGCGAAAGGGGGCGGCAAAGGGGGGAGGCGGGCGGGGGCGGTTCAGTCGATTTCGACGGCGTCGAGCTCGGCCTCTTCGCGGCGGTTGGCCTCGAGGGCCTTGACCCATTTGAGGACTTCGGCGACGGGTTCGGCAAGTTCGACGGGGATGAAGTCGTCGACGCGGCACTGGGCCCAGAGGGCCCGGGCGAGGGGGACATTTTCCAGGATGGGAATGCCTTCGGCCAGGGCGGTCTCGCGGATGATGCGGGCGATGCGGTCGGCGCCGGCGGCAACGACGCGGGGGATGGGGGCTTCTTCGATGTCGTAGCGGATGCCGATGGCCAGGCGGGTGGGGTTGGTGACGACGACGCTGGCTTTCTTGGCGGAGAGTACGGGGTCGGGGCCATTGAGGAGTTCGTTGCGGAATTCGCGCTGGGCCTGTTTGATTTCGGCGGAGCCTTCCATTTCTTTGTATTCGCGCTTGACCTCGTCTTTGGTCATCATCATCTCCTTCAGGTAGTTTTTGCCCTGGAAGAGGCGGTCGAGGACGGCAATGAGGATATAGCCGAAGGCGGTGTAGACGGCCAGCTGCTTGAGCAGGCGCAGGGTGCTGGCATTGACGTCGCCCAGGGTGCCGTAGCAGAGCGTGAGGAGTTCGGGGACGGCCTCAACGACGAGCTTCCAGACGAGGTAGCTGAGGAAGCAGACCTTGAGGACGTTTTTGAAGAACTCGAAGAAGTTCTTTTTGCAGAAGATTTTCTTGAAGCCTTCGGCGGGGTTGACCTTGGTGAGGTCGGGCTTGAGGGGTTCGAAAGTGAAGAGGAAGCCGGTCTGGGCGACGGTGGCGACGACGCCGATGAGGGCGGCGACGCCGGCGAAGATGAAGGAGTATTTGCAGACGACCCAGAGGAAGAAACGGGTGCCGCCGGTGACGGTACGGATGGGGTCCTCGGAGGTGCGGCGGGCGATGTAGTCGATGAGGGCATTGAAGTCGTCGACGAAGGCGGCGCCCGTGACGGCGCAGAGGCAGAGGAGGACGATGAGCTCGGCGGTGGAGACGATGTCGCGCGAGGTGCAGACCTGCCCCTTCTCACGCGCGTCGCGGAGCTTCTTGGGGGTCGGCATCTCGGTCTTTTCGGCGCTGCTCTCGGCCATGGCTTAATCCTTTTCTTCTAGGGCAGGAGAATCCGCCGCAGGGGCGCGAGGATCGCTTCGGCTTCGGTGTACATGAGCATGTCGAGGATGAAGGGCAGGTAGACAATCAGGAAGGCGATGCCGAGGGCCGACTTGACGGGCATCGAGAGGAAGAAGACGTTGAGCTGGGGCGCGGTGCGGTTGACGAAACCCAGCCCGAGCGTGGCCAGAAACATAATCAGGATGACGGGCGCGGAGATGATGACGGTCGCCGAGAGCATCGCGTCGGCCTCGCCCAACACGACCAGGGGGGACTCGGCCGTCATTCGGAACCAGCTCCCGCCGAAGACGGGCCAGATCCTAAAGCTCCCGTAGAGCGCCGCCAGCATCACAAAAATGGCCCCGCCGACGAAGAAGAGGGTCGCGACGAGCTGCGAGAAGAAGAGGCCAAAGGTCGAGACCTGGGCGCCGTTGACGGGGGAGAAAACTTCGCCCATCGTCGCGCCGCGCTGGTTGTCGATGAAGTTGCCGATATTCTCCGCGATCCAGAAGGGAACGCCGGCGAAGAAGCCAATCAGGAAACCGACTGCGGCCTCCTTGGCGGCGGTGAAAGCAAAGAGCCAGAGATTGGGCTCGCCCGGCGGCATCTGCTCCAGAATCGGCGGCAGCGCGACGAAGGCCAGGGCGACAACGAAGGCGCGGCGCGCGATGCCGGGGATGACCGAGTCCGTCAGGGCCGGGCAGACGGCGAAGGCGCCGCCGATGCGGGCCGTCGCCAGGACGGCCGCCAGAATCCACCGATGGAATTCGACGTACGCCACGCGCCCCCCCTTACCGTGCCACGAAGGGCAGATGCGCGAAGATGTCCTGCGTGTAGAGCAGCAGCTGTCCGCCCATCCACGACGCGGCGAAGAGAATCGTCAGAGAGATGGCAATGAGCTTGACGGCGAACCCGAGGGTCTGCTCCTGAATCTGCGTGAGGGCCTGAATCAGCGAGACAATCACGCCGATGACCGTCGCCACGACGATCGGGAGCATCGAGAGCTGCAGTACGATGATCAGGCACTGCTGGGCATAATTGAGCAGCTCGGCATGGTTCATACCACGTACCCCCAGACCAGGCCCTGGATGAGGAGCGTCCAGCCATTGACCATCACAAAGAGCAGAAGCTTGAAGGGCAGCGAAATCGTCACCGGCGAGACCATCATCATGCCCATGGCCAGAAGGATGTTGCTGACGATGATGTCGATGGCGATGAAGGGCAGGTAAATCAGGAAGCCGATCTGGAAGGCCTTGGTCAGCTCGGAGACACAGAAGGCCGGAATCAGCACGAAGAAGCTCTCGGGGTCGACCTCGGCCTTCTCCTCGCCCTCCCTGGCCCAGAGGGTCTCGGCGGTGGAAACGAAGAAGGCACGGGACTGTTCGCCGGTCTGGCGGATCAGCCACTGCCGCATCGGTTCGGCGGCCTTCAGGGCGATTTCGGTCTCGAAGCGTTCGCGCTGCGTCTCGCTCTCCGGTTCGCCGGGGGCGGCTTCGGGTTCGGTCCCGGTGCGGTCCACGAGGACGACCTCCTCCTTGGCGCGGGCCGATTCGGCCCGGAAGATATCCCACCCCTCCTCGACGACGGGCGCCATGATGTAGAAAGAGAGAATCAGCGCCAGGGCGTTGACCACCATATTCGGCGGGACCGACTGGATGCCCAACGCGTTGCGCACGAGCGAAATGACCACCACAATCTTGAGGAAGCTCGTCGCCACCATCGCCACGAAAGGCAGCAGCGACATCCCCACAAGGAGGACAATCAATGAAAACGGATCGGTCTGAAACATCAGAGGACCTCCTCCACCGCGAAGGCCGGCTGGATGCCCAGACGGCAGAAGCTGCCCACGGCCAGCGTCTTCCCGTCACGCACGAGCGCCAGGCGTTCGGGCGGCGGCACGGAGGGCAGCACCCCGTCGGCCAGCGCCCCGAAGGTCAGCGTGCCGGGAGCGTCGGCCACTACGTGGAACCGCCCGTCGGCGGGCACGCCCTGCGGGAGCCATTTGCCGGCCGCCGGCCCGTCGGCCTCGGGCAGCAGCAGACAGTCGCCCGGCGCGATTTCCGCCGCCTCGTCTCCGCCCAGCAGAAACGACGCGTACTCCGCCACCGCCGGCATCTCCAGCGCGCGGATCGTCGGATGGGCCGTGTCGATGTGCGCCACGTCGCCGAAGATCTCCTTCACGAGCGGCGAGACGGTCATCGAAAAGAAGGCCAGGATCCGCCCCTTCGCGTCGGTCACCTCAAAGCCCCGAGCGTCCGCGCGTCCGGCCGGGTCGGCCAGGCCGATGACCGTGAGCTGGGCGCGGACGGCATTCTCCAGCATCTGCAGGAGGTCGCCGCACTCCTTCTCGACCAGCGCCAGGACCAAGGCGTCCGGCAGGCGCTTTTTCTCCGTCCAGAGGGCGTTGAGATCGGGGAAGGTCTCGCGGTTGCCCAAGCCCAGGAAGTGCTCCTCGCCGTCGAAGGCGATACGCAGTCCGATCACGTCACGCGGGGCCTCTTTGGAGAACCGCAGCCGCGTCTCGGCGTCGCCCCAGCGCACGCTCATCGCCCAGGCCGGGCACGCGATCAGTTCGTCAGCCGTCTTATGTTCCCAGCCGGGCCAATTGGCCAGCATATCCGATGGGGTCATTCGTCACGCTCCGTTCTGCCTGTCCCGGACTTCATATGGGGATGGGGGTCCCAGGCCGCGACCCCCACATTGATCCGCCAGTTGGCGACGCGTTCGGCCAGGTGCGTGCGAAAGCGCTCCAGATGGGCCTCCAGCACGGCTGCCGCCGCCTGCGTCGCAGGATAAAGGGTAATCTTCAGGTCGCCGCCCGACGCCTCAAAGCGCACTGACGACCCGTCCAACACATCCGGCCTCAGCCGCACGCGGATTTCGCCCGTGCCGGTCCGGGCCAGATCCGGAGAGACCTGCACCGATGCCGCCACAGCGTCGGCCGCCGCGCGCAGCATGGCCGTCACCCGCGCCGCAGCATCGGGCACCGCAGCGGTCTGCACGGCCCCCGCCTGCTGCGGGACGCTTTCCGCCGCCGCCATCGGTGCGGCGGCCGGCGGCACCTCCCGCGGCGCACGCTCCGCGGGGCGCGGCAGGGGCAGTTCGTCCGCGTCCGAAACGGCGCCCGGTCTCTTCCTCTCCGCCGATGCGGCAGAATGCTCCGCCGTCACCGCTTTGGCCGGGGCACCCTTCGCCTCGGGCGTCGGCCGCGCGGGCATTGCGCCTTCGGTCACGGCGAGACCCGGGGCTGACGGCAAAGCATCACCCGCCGCGGAAGACGGAACGCGCACCGGCTGCGCCGCCGGCTCCGTCACGGGTGCGGTCTGCGCATCCGCTGCCGGCAGGGAGGAGGGCGACTCGGCCCGAGGCGCGGACGGGGCGGATGCATGGCCCGCAACAACAGGGGCTTCCGCCGCGGGCGTCGGCCGCGCGGGCATTGCGCCTTCGGTCACGGCGAGACCCGGGGCTGACGGCAAAGCATCACCCGCCGCGGAAGACGGAACGCGCACCGGCTGCGCCGCCGGCTCCGTCACGGGTGCGGTCTGCGCATCCGCTGCCGACAGGGAGGAGGGCGACGTCAGAGGCGCGGACGGGGCGGATGCATGGCCCGCAACGACAGGGGCTTCCGCCGCGGGCGTCGGCCGCGCGGGCATTTCGCCTCCGGTCACGGCGAGACCCGAGGCTGACGGCAAAGCATCACCCGCCGCGGAAGACGGAACGCGCACCGACTGCGCCGCCGGCTCCGTCACGGGCGCGGTCTGCGCTCCCGCAGCCGGCAGGGGGGAGGGCGACGTCAGAGGCGCGGACGGGGCGGATGCATGGCCTGCAACGACAGGGGCTTCCGCAGCGGGCGTCGGCCGCGCGGGCATTTCGCCTCCGGTCACGGCGAGACCCGGGGCTGACGGCAAAGCATCACCCGCCGCGGAAGACTGGACGGGACGCATGGTCCCGGGGTGCGCATCGGCCGTCCGGCGGGGGGCGCCCTCAAACGCGCTGCCCACCGCCTCAAGGACTTCGGCAAGGGCGGCCGGACAGGGCGTCAGCGCTTCCAGTCCGCGGGGCGGCATACCGTCGGAGAAGTGTGCCGCGGCCTGCAGGGCAACGGCCGGGACGGCGGCCGAAGCCGGTACGGGCGAAACGGCGGCCAGACCGGACGGCGCGGAAAAGGTTACGGCGCAGAGATCAGAAAGCGCGGTCATCCAACACCTTCTTTCCGGTAAAGTCCTCAAGCTCGATATCCTGACGGTGCTCGTCCTCGCGGAGTGCGGCACGGGTCCATTCGGCTCTGTGCTCCGTGATCTTCATGCGCTCCTTGGCGGTGGCGACGTAGGCCTGCTTGGCCGTCTCGGCGACGGCGCGGCGGCGGCTGAGCTCCTCGCCGGCGCGGGCGACATTGTCGGCCTTGAGGATGCCCTCCTCGTCAATGCGGGCGATGCCCTCGCGGGCGAGTTCGAGTTCGTCGGCGGTGACGGGACGACCGATGACGGCGGCAAAGATGCGGTCGCGGCGTTCCTCCCGGGTGGCTTCGTACGCTCGCAGGTCCTGCCGCCGGGCCTCCAGATCGGCCTCGGCCTGCAGCACGGCCTGACGGGCAGTCTGAAGCTCCCCCCGCGCGCGGTCTTCGCGGCGTTCGCGGATGGTGAGAAGCTGGGCGAGGGCGTAGGGCATCAGGCAATGGCCTTCTTCAGAGCGGCGACGGTCTCGTCAAAGGTCGGCCGGTCGGTGAGGTTCTGGCGGAGGAAGCCGTTGACGGCGTCGATGCGCTCGATGGCGCCGTCGGTCTCGCGGTCGGCGCCCTTGCGATACTCCCCGATGCGCAGGAGGAGCTCGACCTCGGCGTATTTGGCGAGGATGGCGCGCAGGCGCGAGGCGGCAGCGCGGTGCTCGGGGGTGACGATGGCATTCTGGCAGCGCGAGACGGACTGGAGGATGTCGATGGCGGGGTAGTGATTCATCTGCGCCAGGCGGCGGGAGAGAATGATGTGGCCGTCGAGGATGGAACGGGTCTCGTCGGCGATGGGCTCGGTCATGTCGTCGCCTTCGACGAGAACGGTATAGAGCGCGGTGATGGAGCCTTTGGCGGAATTGCCCGCGCGCTCCATGAGTTTGGGAAGTTCGGAGAAGACGCTGGGCGGGAAGCCGCGGCGCGTGGGGGGTTCGCCGGCCGCCAAGCCGATTTCGCGCTGGGCGCGGCCAAAACGGGTAACCGAGTCCATGAGGAGAAGGACGCGGCGGCCTTTGTCGCGGAAGGATTCGGCGATGCTGGTGGCGACGTAGGCAGCCTTAAGGCGCTCCATGGCGCTGCGGTCGGAGGTCGAGCAGACGACGACCGATTTGCGCAGGCCCTCCTCGCCGAGGTCCTTCTCAAGGAATTCGCGCACTTCACGTCCGCGTTCGCCGATGAGGGCGAGGACGGTGACCTCGGCCTCGGTATTGCGGACGATCTGGGCGAGCAGGGTCGATTTGCCGCCGCCGGCGGCGGCGAAGATGCCCATGCGCTGCCCTTCGCCGCAGGTGAGCAGGCCGTCGAGGGCGCGGACGCCGAGAGCGATGGGCTTGGAGATGATACGGCGCTCAAGGGGATTGGGCGGGTCGGCGTAGACGGGATAGTAGCCCTCGGGATGAAGGGGGCCCCTGACGTCGGCGTCAAGGGGGCGGCCCAGGCCGTCCAGCACGCGGCCGAGGAGCGTGTCGCCGACGGGCACCATATGGACGCGTCGGGTCGGGATGACCTCGGTCTGGGCCGAGAGACCGGTCATCTGGCCGAGGGCGGTGAGGAGGACCGATTCCTTGGTGAACCCGATGACCTCGGCCTGCATCTCGCTACCCTCCCAAGGGTCGCGGAGGAGACAGACCTCGCCGACCTTCACGCCGGGCACGGAGGCACGGATGATGGTGCCGACCACCTGAATGACGCGGCCTTTGACGTCGATGAGCTGCGCGTCCTCGACGGCGCGGTCCAGCACTTCGGCGATATAGTCAAACCGGGAGGCCATTTCAGCGTTCGTCCTTTGAGAAATGTCTGCGGATGGAGGATTCGATGGCGTTGAGCTGGCTCTCGACGGAGGCGTCGGCGATGCCGGCCTCGGTCTCAATGATGGCGGCGGCGCCCTTCAGGCGGGAATCCTCCTCGATGTCGATCCGCTCGAGGGCGGGATAATCGGCCAGCACCTCGTCGAGACGGCCGCGGACCTCCTGCACCATGTCGGGGGCGACCTTAAGGGTCACGTGGCGCTGGTTGTGAATGACGGCCTTGAGGAGCTTGCGGATAATCTCCAGGATCAGATTGCGGTCGCCGATCTGGGAGACGCACTTCCAGAGCGCCTTGATGACGACGTCGGCGAGTTTGTCCTCGACGTCACGCATGTAGACGGCGCTCTCGTAGACGAAGTCGAGCTTGTCGGCGACGACCTTGGCGCGCCCCTCCTCGAGGCCCTGTCCGAACCCCCTGCGGCGCTCGTCCTCGAAGGCGGCGGCGGCCGTGGAACGCAGCCGCTCGGCCTCGGCCTCGGCGGCGGCCAGTGTCTCCGCGGCAGAACGGACCGCGGCCACCTCTTCGGCCTTCACCAAGCGGGAAGCCGAGGCAATCTCAAAACCGTTTTTCTTTATGAGGAGCATAACGCGTACACCTCCGGGAACCTGAGCTTCAGGAGCAGCATGACGACCTCGTCGCTGTCGGGGTCGAGCGGCCTGAAGCGTTCAAAATAGGCCATGTAGCGGAAGATTTCGGGATAGACGCCGGGGTAGGCCTCGCGGAGCGCGCGGACCTGGGCGCCGTCAACGACCTTCCGCCAGCCGTCGGCCTTGGCGAGGCCTTCGCGCCAAAGGGCGATCTGCCGGCGCGTCGCCCCGTCGGCGAGCGCGATGCGTCCGGGCCCCTTCGGGAAGGCGCGGAATTCGCCCCCGGCGGCCAAGTAGGCCCGTACCCGCGGCCAGAGGACGGGGTCGGCAATCAGCGCGCGGGCTTCCTTCAGTCCGAAATCCATGTGCGTGCGCTCCCTTTGCGTGAGGCCAGGTAACGGGACCAGCGCCGGGCCCCCTCGGCATCGCGTCCGAGCGCATTGAGCGCGCGGGTCTCCAGGATGGCTTCGGCACGGGCAAGCTCCGGCGGGAAATCGGCCGCCCGGATTACCCGGAGGGCCTGACGGGCTTCGCCGGAGGCCAAGAGCAGTTCTGCCAGCGCGGCGGCGGAGACCCCGTCGCGGGGATTCTCCTCGACCAGCGCCTCGACGATGGCGCGGGCGCGTTCGCGCTGTCCGTGCCGCACGAAGATCCACGCGGCGGTGAGCATGAACTGTCTTTCCTCAGCCGTCATTTTGTGTCCTTGGGCGGCATGTCACGGAAGAGAATCACGGAGATCTTCTCGTACTGGAGCCCCTCGATGGCGTTCTTCACGAGATTCTTCACCCCGGGCACGATGTCGGTGAGGTCGGCATCCCAGCGGCTGCGGATGGCGACAGCCGCGGAGGAGGGCAACTTCCTGCGGGCGAAGGGATCATTGTCCGGCAGCACGACGTGGACGCGCGCATCCACCACCCCGTCAATCGACGAAATGGTCCGCGAGAGGTCCTGGGCCAGGGCATCCATGAAGCGGATGCGCTCTTCGGAGGGCGAGGAGACCATGCCCGTCTTGCGGAAGGACTCCGAGACGCCCTTGAATTCGCGCTGCGGCAGCCCCTTGCGCTCGAGCAGGTTGGTGGCCTCGGCGAAATCGGATTCGCCGATCATGACGTTCCACGTATTCTCGTCGCCGGCGACCTTGTGACAGGCGATGCCGGCATCGAGCAGGGCGGCCATCACGAGATTGGCCTGGCGCTCGGGGAGAGCCGAGTGGAGGGTCGTCTCCCGGTCGCAGCCCGCCAGCAGCAGGGCCGCGGCCAACAGCGGGAGGATTGATTTCATGTCAGGCTCCCGATTACTGGTTCTTGATCAGGGTCTGCACGGCCTGGGAAGCCTTGTCGGCGACCTTGGCGACGACCTCCTGCTGGAAAGCGAGATTGGCCACCTCGTACTGCAGCTCATAGAGCTCCGGCGCAGAGAGGGCACGCTCGCCGCTCAGCTCGGTGAGGGCGCGGATGCGGTGGATGATACCCTGATTGTTCTCGTGGGCCTGCGTCCAGGTCCGGGATACGGCCCCGGCGAAGGGAACCTCCGGTGCGGCCGTCGGGCCCTGGGCGGCCATGGCGGCCTGGAAGCGGGCCACGGCCTCGGGGTCCGGCGCGCCTCCGGCGGCCGCGGGCCCCTGCAGGGGATCCGCCCCGCCGACGCGCGCCGAACGGATGGCCTCGACAATCATGCTTTCGGTCATTTCAGCAGTTCCTTTGCCAGCTGTGCGGCCGCAGGGTCGCGGTCCTCCGCGGCAGCCGCGGCGGCCAATGCCGCGCGGGCCTCCGGAAGCCGTTCGGCCCTGATCAGCGCAAGACCTTTGAATGCCGCCAGCATGGCCGAATCCGGGAAACGGTCCGGCTGCAGCTCGCGGTCGATGAAGTCCAGAGCCTCCCCGGTCTCGCCGCGGCTGAGCATCAGCACGGCCTCGGCGACCGACAGGGACTCGGATTGGGGGCGGTAGCCCCGAAGCGCCGAAAGAATCTTTTCGGCGCTCCCGAAGCGGTTCTGCCCGGTCGCCAGCAGGGCGATGTCGAGCAGCAGGCGCGCTTCCTCGGGTTCCAGATCGAACATCAGCGGAAGTTGGAAGAAATGGACTTGAGGGCGTCGGCCATGTTCTTCTGGATGTTCGTCATCGTGGTCAGGGCCAGGTTCCAGCTCTGCAGATCGTACTGCAGCTGCTGCAGGTTGGCCTGGACGTCCGGATGCTCCTGATAGTTCTTCAGAGAGGTCTGGAGACGGTTTTCCATCACGTTGGCGGCGTTGATCAGGGCCGCGTAGACCGCGTCGGTGTGGACGTACTTGTTGCCGGAGCCGCCGGGCGGCACGCGGGTATTGCCGAAATCGTGCGTCGGGTCGATTACCGTGACGGGGGAGGCAGGATCGAATGCCATGGTTGTGTTCCTTTGCTGGGTTGTTGTTTGGGTTTCTCCGGTCCGAGGGGTCACTCAACCCCGCGGACGGTCAGTCGGAGCAGTTTGCGTGCGACGGCCACGGCCTCTCGGAGGGCCTGCGCACGCGCAAATTCGTCGGGAGCCATGCCGCGGTCCAGGGCTTCGCCGAGACGGGCGTCAAGGCCGGCCAGAACCGCGTCGCGGCGGCGCATGGCGGCCTCGCGGCCGGGACCGCTCAGTTCTTTCTCAAGCTCAAGCAGCTGAATGGGCATGGTCAGGGTCTCCAGGTAAAGGTGCCTTCCGCACCGCCGAGCACCACATGGTCAGCGGCAATGGTTTTGACGGTATAGCCGCCGAAGCGGGCGCCCTCCATGACGCGCGAGCCGTCGCGCAGCACCAGGCAGGGATAGGGCACCGTCAAAATGCCCACCACGGGCATCGAAGGCGCGGCCTCGCCGGCCTGCCGGGACTCGGCAATGACGGCCGCGGCCGCAGGTACGTCGGATTCGGCATCCGGATCGGGCAGACCGACGGTCACCCCGGCGCAGTCGGCGCGGACGACCTTGGGCACATCGGCCGAGAGGGCCTCCAGCGCGGCGCGCAGATCGGCCTCGGAGGCCACCGCTCCGGTCAGCGAGACCTCGCGGCCGGCCAGGGACTTCAGCCTCAGCCGGCCCTCGGTGACCAGGGAGAGCACGTCCTCGACGGCGGAGGCGAGCGACTCGGCGTCGGCGAAATCAAGTTCGGCCCCCGGGCTGACGCGGTAAACGCGGGCCGTGGCCTCCAGACGTTCGGCGCGCGTGGCAAAGTCGCCGGAGAGGCGGGCGGGATTCTCCGCGTCTGCCGCCGTGAGCGTCAGGCCGTAGGCCTGGGCCACGTCTTCGAGCGTCTCGGCCGGCGCCGCGGGGGCGGGCGCGACCGGGTCGCAGATGCCGACGGCGGTCCAGAAGCCGCAGCGCTCCCCGGCTTCGCCCCCGCCGGTCGGGAGGAACCGGACCGTCAGGGCCATGCCCGCCAGCAGAATCATCATCATGACCACCGCGGCGACGAGGGTCCGGCGGCGTTTGCGCGTCGTCCCGGCGGGGGCTTCCGGACGCTCCGCGGACGGCGCCGCGGCGGACCCGGCGGGCTTCTCGGCGGCATCGGCGGCGGTCGTCGGCACGGGATGGGCCTCGGGCCAGACAAGCGGGCGCCAGGCGCCCTCGTCGGGGCCGACGGCCAGGGCCGTCGTGCCCAGCAGATTCACGCGAAAGGGTTCCAAACGGGTCTGACGGCCGTCGGGGAAAATCATCATCACCCGTTCGCCGGTGACTTCGAGCTCACAGGCCCGTTCCCCGAGTGTCGCGTCGCTGAGCACGATGTCGCAGCCGTCGCCCCGCCCCAGCGTGACGGTGGCGCCCTCCGGCAGCGCGACTTCCGCGCCGGCATTCGGGCCCTGCACGATTTTAAGGAGGAAGGTCATAGCTTAATTCTCCCGAGCGGCTGGATGTTGATCTCCTGCGAGAGCTCCTGGAAGGAGAGGACGGGCAGCTCGTAGTAATCCTTCTCGATCATCTTGCGGAAGTACCGGCGGATGTCGACCGAGACGATGATCACCGGCTTCTGCGGGATGCGGCTCAGGTCGCCGATATTCTTGCGGACGGCCGCCAGAATGGCGCGCACCGTCTGCGGATCCATGGCCAGATAACTGCCGCCGGAGGTCTGACGGATCGCCTTGCGGATGGTCTCCTCCAGCGCGGGATCAAGCAGGTACGCCGCGATGATGTTCTGCCCGCCGGAGAATTTGTAACTGATGTAACGCGAGAGCGCCGAGCGCACGTACTCCACCAGGAGCACCGCGTCCTTCTCCTTCTGCCCCCACTCAATGAGCGTCTGCGTGATGCGCTTGAGATCGCGGATGCAGATGCCCTCCTGCACCAGACGCTGGAAGACGTCGGTGATCTTCTGCAGCGGCAGGACGCGCTGGACCTCGCGCACCAGCTCCGGCGCCTCGCGCTCCATGTGGTCGAAGAGCAGACGCGTCTCCTGCAGGGAGATGAATTCGTGGGCGTAGCGCCGCAGGACGTTGGAGAGGTGGTAGGTGAGGACCTCGTTGAGGTCGAAGGAACGGATGCCGCTGTCGTCCAGTCTGGACTTGTACTGCTCCTCGACCCAGCAGGTCTCGTACCCCGAGAGGAAGGCTTTGCCCTTCTCGAAGGGAATGCCCGTCGCCGTCAGGTTCTCCGAGGTCTCGAGCGCAAAGCGCATGCCCTTGCGCAGGACGCCCTCGGAGACGGGGACTTCGTTGACGAGCAGGCGGTAGCGCCCGTCCTTCATCGCCGTATTGAGGCTGAGATTGATGCCGGGGAAGGGCACGCCCAGGTCGTGATAGAGGGCGCGGCGGATGGCCATGATGCGGTCGTTGAGCTCGTCGTAGGTGAGCGCCGTGCGGATTTCGGCGTCGATGTCGACGGTCAGCGGCGTGACCATGGCGAAGTCGTCCCCGGACTTCTTCTTGGGTTTGGGCGTCGTGCCCTCGGAGGGGGCCGCCGCGGCCAGAGGATCCTCGGCGCGCGCGGCGCGGGCCGCCTCGAGCTTCGCCTTCTTGCGCAGGCTCAGACCGATGGCCAGGGCGCCCAGCGCGAGCGCGAAGAACTGAATCTTCGGAAATCCGGGGATGAGCCCGATGCCGGCCATCGCCGCGGCGCCCAGCAGAAAGGCCTTGGGCTGGCGGAAAAACTGGTCGACGATGTCCTGGCCCAGCGGCTTATTGTTCTCGTCGCCCACGCGCGTGACGATGACGCCGGCGGTAATCGAGACCAGCAGCGCGGGGATCTGCGAGACCAGGCCGTCTCCGATGGTCAGAATCGAGTAGACCGATACGGCCTTGCCGGCCTCCCAGCCATTCATGAAAACGCCGATGCAGATGCCGCCGATAATGTTGATGGCCGTCATGATCAGGCCGGCAATGGCGTCGCCCTTGACGAACTTCATCGCACCGTCCATCGCACCGTAAAGCTGGGACTCCTTGGCCAGCTCGTTGCGGCGTTCGCGGGCCGTCTCCTGATCGATGGCGCCGGCGCGCATATCCGCGTCAATGGACATCTGCTTGCCGGGCATGGCATCGAGGGTGAAGCGCGCCGCCACCTCAGAGACGCGCTCGGCGCCCTTGGCAATCACGACGAACTGCACCACCGTGATGACCAGGAAGATGACCGCGCCGACGACGAAGTTGCCGCCGACGACGAAGTTACCGAAAGTGTAGATGATCTCACCGGCGTCGGCATAGAGCAGAATCAGGCGGGTCGTCGTGACGTTGAGCGCCAGGCGGAAGAGGGTCGTGAAGAGCAGCATCGACGGGAAGGTCGAGAAGGCCAGCGCCCGCGGCAGATAGAGCGAGAACATGAGCATGACGACGGAGATCATCATGTTCACCGCGATCAGCAGGTCGACCAGCGACGTCGGCAGCGGCACGATCAGCAGACCGATGATGGCGACCACCAGCACGGCGAGCACGAGGTCGCCGAAGCGGCTGAAGGACTGGGTCAGAGAGGGTAACTTGCTCATGCTGTCGTCTTAACTTTCCAGAAGGGTTGCCCGATACTGCTCGAAGAGTTCGGTATCGGCCAGAAGCCCCGTCAGTTCGCGAACCGCCGCGGCCGCGGCGGGTCCTTCCTTCTCGCGGAGCAGGCGGAGGGTCCGGCGCGCCGTCTCGGCGAAGCCGCGCGGGGTGCGCAGATAGGCCGAATTGCCCGCGACCAGGGCGCGCATGATTTCGCCGTTGACGCTGTCGCCCTCGGGGAAGACGGACATCAGCGCCTCGCTGACCGTCGTGGAGCCCGGCAGCAGCGGCGGCTCGTCCTTGGCCTTGCTCTGGCCGAAGGGCGCTTCGTTGTATTCGGCCAGGGAGATGCCCTGATCGAAGCGGATGGTTTCCGTGGCGCGCGATGTCCTCATGCCTCACCTCCCGCGGCGGCCAGACGGTCGGCCAGACGGCGGAGTTCGCCGAAGACCGCGTTGAGCGCCGGCAGCGTCACTGCCTCCTGATCGAGGACCACGGCGAAGAAGGCCCGGTCGTCGCGCGGCATCAGTCCGGCACGCACGCGGTAACGTCCCCGTCGCGAAGGCTCGGCCATCGCCAGGACCCGGCGCGCCGTCTCGGCGTCCTTGCGGACGGGGGCCGTCATCATGACCGTCAGGCGCGGATAGACGTATTCAAAGGCCAGGGTGGTCCCGTTGTCGCCCCGCAGGGCCGCGGTGCCGCGCTCGCCGAGTGCGAGCCCGTCGAGCCCGGCCGAACGGCCGAACTCGGCCATCACCTCATCCAGCCAACGCGGCGCGGCGCTCATGCCGTGGTCTCCTCTTCTTCGTCCTCTTCGGCGTTCTCCTCGGAGATGATGCCGTCGAGATGCTCCTCGGCCGCCTCGATCAGCCGCAGGCGGTCGTCTTCCAATTCAAAAAGCCGCGGCGAGAGCTTCCGGAATATCCCCAGCAGCTCGCGCGCGAAGTCCATCCGCGCCAACAGCGGATCGATGCCGCAGGCCTTCTCGAAGGCCGCCAGTTCGTCCGGATAGACGCCGCTCTTCTCGGTGAATCCGAGCACCTGCCCGGTCATCGCCTCGCCGTCCATCAGAAGCTTCAGGCCAAACTCCCGGCCCATCCGGACCGAAAGCGCCTCCAGGGTCTCAAGCACCGTCTGCAGCACCTGCACGCACTGCAGGTCGCCCAGCACGCGCCGCAGCGCCACCGGGTCGCGCGACGGCGCCTCACTCGCCAGATCCGCGCCGCAGCCGGCGCGGAGAAATTCGATTGCCGCCTTCAGCGCGCCCGCACCGCGCGAGGCGAGGATGGAGCGGAAGCAGTCCTGCGGCGAGGTGAAGCCCAGAATCTCGCTGCGGTAGAGGCCGCGCAGGGCGTTCATCTCCTCGGGCGTGGTCGCGCGGGCGTTGACCTCGGAGGCGAGGTTGATGCCGGCGCGGATTTCGCTGCCCCGCTCCTGCAGGAGGGATTCGCGTGTCCGCGTGAGCAGCGTCCGCAACCCCTCCTCCTCCGGCCCCAGCGCCTGCTCGAGGATGTCGAGCATGGCGAATTGATGCGAGGGGTCCTTCGAGAGCCCCGCCAGAAGGTCACGCAGACCGCCGGCGTCGGGCAGATTGCCCGACTGCGCCGCCTGGCGCAGATGACGCATGAGCTGCTCGAGCTTCTGGCGGTCGGGCATGTCGGGGAGGGTCCGCATCCAGGCGTCGAGCGCCTGGGTGTAGGCGGTGGACCGCGAACGGGCCTGACCGAGCTTGCGGTCGGCCAGCTTCTTCGTGGCTTTCTCCTCAAACTGCATCGAGAGCTCTTCCATCGAATCCTGCAGCTCCGACGCCGGATCGTGCATCATCTCGATCCGCATTCCGCCCAGACTCCCCACCTGCGCAGCTTCGGCAGGCGCGGCCTGTTCGGTGATATGCGGCATCATCAGATCCGCCCGGTCGAGGCGGACCGTATTGCGCAGATACCGGGCGGCGTCAAAGCTCATCGCTGCCCTCCGCCCAGACCACCTGCGGCCCGTAAAAGGTCAGAGCCAGCGCCACGCTGCCCGCGCAGCGCGGCAGAATCAGGTCCCGCAGCCGCAGGCGCCGGCAGAATCCCGTCGGGTCCTTCCCGGTCCACCCGACTACGGCCTCGGCGCGCACCTGCGCCGTCTCGCCGGCGTCAAGCGCAATCCGCGTCACGCGCGAACGCGTCGCCATCACGGCCCAATCGCTCTTCAGCTCCGTCACCGCCACCGCACGGCGGAAACTCATCGGAATCACCCGCACGAGACGGCCCTTCTCCCGCGCGGCCGCCGGCGCAACGAGAATCTTCGCCGACACCGCCTTGAGCCGGTCCACGCACGTCAGGTGCGTCAGGAAGGGGCGCATCGCGGAGGAAAGCCAGAGCTTCCGCTCCGTCCGCACCGTGTGGAGCACCCGGCGGTCGGGCGCCAGGAAGCCTTTCACCCCGCCGATGGCGCAGGTCCCGAGCGCGACGGCGGGCTGACCCCGGCCGACCAGCCAGGATCCCTCGCCCACCGTGGCGAAACCGTTCTCGATCAGCGGGGCACCGGTCACTCCTTGGTCTCCTTCAGGATTTCCTCGCGCGCCTCGCTGTATTCCTCGCGGCGGCGGTCGTAATCCTTCTGCCAGCGGAAGCGGTCGACCTCCATGCGGTCGGCGCGCTGCAGACGGCGGAGCTCGCGTTCGTCCTCGTTGCGGTTATAGGTCTCGAGGGCCTCCTCGGCATGAATCTCCTGCCGTTCCCGGAGCTTGGCTTCGCGCTCCATGCGTTCGGCGTGGTCCGCGTCGCTGTCCCACTCCAGGGCCATCGGTTCGGAGATGTCGCGCTGGCGCGTCGCCTGCGTCCGCACAAGGTCGGCCTGGTCGGCGTCAACGATGTAGGGCGTCAGGATGAAGAGGCGCTGCACCGTCTCGTCGCGGTAACTCGAACCGCCGAAAATCCACCCGATGAAGGGAATGTCGCGCAGCCAGGGGATGCCCCAGCCCGCTTCCTCGCGGATGTCGCGCAGATACCCCGCCAGCAGGAGCGACTGCCCCACCGGCACCGAGGCCTGCGTCTCCAGCGTGCTGTCGCGCGTCATCGGCATCGCATCGACCGTCACGGCCTCAAACCCGCCGTCGCGCAGCATCATCGTCATCCAAATCCGTTCCGGCCGGTCCGGCGCCGACGGCGAGACGATGCGGGGCTTGATTTCCAGCTCCGTTCCCGCCGAAACCTCCTCCAGCGTGGCCACCTCGGTGCCCACCACGCGCGCGTGGTAGCTCTGCGTATCGGTCAGACGGGCCGCCAGATTATTGACCGTCAGCAGCGAGGTCCGCGAGACGTTGCGGGCCTTGCCGTCCTCCTGCAGCGCCTGCAGCGAGGCCGCCACCGTGAAATTGTCCCCGATGTACGAGGCCACGCCCGCCAGACCGCGCCCGCCCAGCTCCGAGGCCAGGTTGGCGACGTTCGAACCCGCCCCGCCGGAGAAATCGCTCTTGCTCCCCTCGATGGCCAGCGACAGCTGCCAATCCATCGCATCCTCGCGCGACAGCTCCACCACCGTCACCCCGATTTCAATCAGCCGCTGCGGCCGGTCCAGCTGCCGGATCAGCCGCTCATAGGTCGGCATCCGCGTCGCCGCGTCGCGTACGATGACCGCATTCAGACGGTTGTCAGCCCGAATGATCGGGCGGAACGCCTCCGCCAGCGCGCCCGAGAGCGGATCGGCCTCCTCAGCCTGCCCGCCTTCGCCCTTCTCACGCGTACGCGCGCCGCCGCTCAGGTCCATGATCTCCTGCAGCATCGTCGCCACGCCGCGGATCCGCGGCGTGCTCTCGGGGCCCTGGACGTTCAGCGTCACATCGTCCGCCCACGTATGCTCCAGAGGGAAAATCCGCGTCTCCACCTCAGCGAAGGTCCGCTGCTCGCGCAGCGCGTCGGCCCGCGCGATCGTCTCGGCGATCAGCGCCACGTAGCGCGGCGGACCCGAGACCAGAATCAGTTCGTCGTCCGACGCCGTCCGGATCGGGAAGCGCGCGTCCTCGATGCCCAGCTGCCGCAGCATCGCGCGCACTTCGTCGGCCTTCATGTAACGCAGGCTCAGCAGCATCGTCTGCACCTCGCCCGACCCGCACAGATAGAGCGCCGCCCCATCGTAGTACCAGATCAGATTGTGCAGCGTCGTCACGCGGTCCAGAAATTCGTCCGCCGCCATCCCGCGGAATTCGCCCGAGAAGGTCCCCCGGACCGCTTCCGTCATCACCACCGACATCCCCTGCGCCGCCGCGAAGGCCTCAAACCCCTCCCGCAACGACATCGCCCGCGCCGTCAGCGTGAATTTCGGCGTCTTCCACGCAATCGTCGGCCGCGCCGGCTCGGGCTCGGCCACAGGCTCCGCCGCTGGCGCGGGCTCAGGGGCAGGCTCAGGGGCAGCGGCAGGCGCAGGCCTGGCATCGGCCGCGACAGGGAGCCCGGCCGGCTCGTCCGCTTCGGCCCGAGTCGGGGCAGCCGCGGGCGCCATCGGCACGGGAGGCAGTTCGGCCGGCATATTGGCCACCGCCTCCTCCATCACCGCAATCACTTCCGGCGGCAGATCCGCCGTCGCACCCGTCAGCCCAACGCCGGCCCCGGAATCCGAAACGGCCTCCGCCGCGGCCAGCCGCGTCGCCGCCAGCACCGGGATTATCCACATCGCATGCTTTGTCATCGGGCCAATCCCTTTCTTTGGCTTACGGCCTGATCAGAATGTCCGGAAACGCCGTCGTCGGCACCTCCGTCTCCGCCGCACGCGCCGACCACCAGTCGCACGCATCGGCGAATCCCTCAAACGCGCGCCGCACCGTCTCCGCGTCCGCGTCCTCGGGGATATCAATCCAAAGAAACAGTTCCGACGCCCTGCTGTCCCACGCCAGCACCGCGTCCTCCCGAAGCACACGACCCGCCGCGTATTCGGCAAATTCCCTCAGCCTCTCCTCCGGACACGCCAACGCATACCGGAGCATAACCCGCCCCGGCACCGCCACCGCCCGGATCGCATGGCCGTCCACGCGCAGCACGCACCCGCCCTCCTCCGAAGTCAATGACTCCGGATAGCCGATGGCCTCTGCCAACCGCCTGACGGATAATGCTGTCGTACCGCTCATCACTCCTTTCCGGGAAAGTCCGGCCCTCTCCCGCTACCGCCCCTGCCCATCCATTATAGCGGTCCGCGGACGCAAGCATGGTATCAAATTCCGCACCCGGGCAAAGCCGCAAGACACTTTTTTTACAATAACCCAACACTTACGCAATCCCGCCGGAGCAGACCTTGCCCGTCAATCCCGCGCCGCAAGAACCGCTCCCGCTGCCCCTTCCCTCCGGCCCTTAACCCCAATCCAACCCAAAAGGATATATGGGTCAGACCTAAAAGGGTATATGGGTCGGACCCAAAAGGGTATATCCTCCGAGGTCCAAAGGGTATACCCTTTTGGGTCCAAAGGATATACCCTCTGAGGTTGAGGGGATATACCCTCTGATATCGCCTGTTGCCCTATCCTCGGATCCCCCGGACCGCGACCGCCTTTCCCCATCGACACAGCTCCCTCTGACATTGGCCGGGGCCCCGCCGCGGGCTCTCCGCGCTACCGCAGCCGACCGCGCTGAATCCTCTGGCGCGGGGCACCCAGCGGACGGAG
>CALXSH010000016.1 GCA_944391065.1 uncultured Kiritimatiellota bacterium
GTGGTCATTCATGAACTCTGAGCCGGTGTCGCAGTGGAGCGAGCGCATATGGAACGGGAGGCGCCTGATCATCTCATTCATTATGGCCGACAAACACGGTTTCCGGTGAGTAGACGGATGGCATACTTGCGAGAAACGTCAAGCGTCTGGACCACTTCGTCGATGAGACGGCCCTTCACGTTGCGTGACTTTGCACTGCCGTACGTTGTGCGCTTCTGGGCGATGTACTCTGTTTTCGATTGTCGTGACATAATGTTATCCATGCACTACAGTGTAGGGGGGCCAGTAAATGAGGAAATCCCCTTTTTTCTGAAATTTCCTCTTCCGGTTTCGGTGCACTGCATTATGAAGAATAGCGCGGTTTTGAAATATACATGACACGCTTTCCGTGCCGGTGGGGAGGAGAACGCATTATGGTATACTGTGCAGTTCAACATCGCATCCCCGTGGGGTAACGCGGGGAGAAGGAGCGAAAGCGAGGATTATGAAGCGCAGCGATTTGGAAAACGAAATCCGTGACATCATTCTGTCGTCCGTCGATGCCGAGGGGCTGACGGCCGAGGATATTCCCGCCGACGCGCCGCTCTTCGGTGAGGGCGGCGTCGGGCTCGACAGCATCGACGCGCTCGAGATCGGGGCCGCGCTCAGGAAGCGGTATCAGGTGAAGTTCAAGACGAATTCGGATGAGAACCGGCCCCATTTCCGGTCGGTGTCGTCGCTGGCGGATTTTATCGCCGCGCAGCTGTCGGTGACGTTGGAGGACTGAAGATGAAGAGCTACGACGAGATTTTTGAGGCGATCCGAAACATTCTGGTGGCCGAATTCGAGTGCGAGGCCGACGCGGTGACGCCGCAAGCGGCGCTCTTCACCGATCTGGATCTGGACAGTATCGACGCGGTGGATCTGATTGTGCGCCTGCAGAACCTGACAGGGCTGAAGGTCAAGGCCGAGGACTTCCGTCAGATCCGTACGCTGGATGACGTGGTCAAGGTGATTCAGCGGCTGATTGCCGAACAGGCGCCGCAGGCGTAAGCAGCCGGAACGGGGAGGGCCGATGTCCGGCGGCGCGCTGCGCATATCTCTTCGGGTGCTGCTCGGCATCGGTGTGGTGTGGGGGCTGTACCTGCTGAAGGACAGTCTTTGGACGCGTCTCTATCCGCTGGCCATCAGCGCGATGGCGTTGACGGCCTTCGCGGCGTCGCTGTTTGGAACGCCGCTGGTGGAGACCATTGCGCGGCGGCTGGGGGAGAAGCTGGGGGCCGACGATATCCGCTATTGCCGTCGGGTGACGGTGGCGTGGGTGATTTTTCTGTCGCTGCATATGGCTGTCACGGCGGTGACGCTCTTTTTGGATCGCCTGGTGTGGGCCCTGTACAATGGGTTCCTGGCGTATCTCCTCTTCGGCCTGATGGTTGCCGCGGAGTATGGCTACAGAAAGTGGGTGCGGCGTGGACGGCAATCCTGAAACCGTCGATTTCCATACCTCGGGCAGCACCGGTTCGCCGAAGACGGTCCGGCGGACGCTGGCATCGCTGAAGGCCGACGCATCTATGCTGGCGCGGGCTTTCCATGCCGAACTGGCCTCCCGTCCGGTCTTCGTGGCGACGGTCTCGCCGCGCCACATGTACGGTTGTCTCTGGGCGGACCTTCTGCCAAAGACGGCCGGCTGCGCCTGCCATCCCGGCCGCGTGGACGGGTGGGAGGCTCTGGCGGCGGCGTTGGCACGCTATTCCTCGGTCGTGTTGGTGACGACGCCGACCTTTCTCTCCGAGATCCTCACACAGCGTGACCGGGCCGCGATGCCGGGATCCGTGGCGATGGCCGTCACGGCGGGCAGCCTGTTGCGGCCGGAGACGGCAGTCGGGACGCGTGAGCTTTTCGGCGTGATGCCGACGGAAATCTACGGCAGCACCGAGACGGGAAGCGTGGCGTGGCGGCGTCAGGAGGCCGACGGCGTCTGGACGCTCTTTGACGGGGTGGAGGCCTGCCGGACCGCGGAGGGAGCGATGGCGGTGACTTCACCCTTCTGCATGGACGGTCAGGCGACGCTGCAGGACGGCGTGACCTTCGAAGGGGCGCGGCGGTTTCGCCTTCATGGGCGGTTGGATCGGATCGTGAAGATTTTGGAGCATCCGGTCGTGCTGCCCGAGATTGAGGATTTCTTCCGGACGAGTCCGCTTCTGGAGGATGTCCATGTGCCGGTGTCGCGTGGGGAGGTGCCGCGGCTCTTTCTTCTGGGCGTGCCGTCGGCCGAGGGCCGCGAGGTGTTGCGCCGGGAGGGTTATCTCGGATTGACGCGCCGGTTGCGGGCCTTCGCGGCGGAGCACCTGCCGGCCTACGCGGTACCGCGCCGGATGCGCTTTGTTCGCGCGTTGCCCTACACGGCGCAGGGAAAACTTCCGGCCGCGGAGATTCTGCCGCGCTTCGAGTCGCCGCTGCAGGCGCCGGCCGTGGCGTCGTGGGCGCGCACGGAGAACCGACTGGAGGCGACCTTCTTCTGTCCCGCGGACGCGGTTTACTTTCAGGGGCATTTCCCCGGACTTCCGATTCTGCCCGGCGTAGCGCAGCTGACGCTGGTGCGCGCGATAATCCGCGAGGCCTTCGGCGTACTGCCCGACGGGACAATCCGCAGCCTGAAGTTTCAGAAGGTCGTCCGTCCCTGTGAGACGGTGCGGCTGACGGCCGAACGCGTGGCGCCGGACCGAGTCGCCTTTACCCTGGCGACGGCGGCCGGTACGGCGGCATCGGGCACCTTCACGGTGACGGGGGAGGGCTGATCCGTGGCCTTCCGTCCGCTTTGGGTCGTTCCGGTCTACCGCCATGAGGCGAGCGTGCGGCGGTTCGTACCGGAACTGCTCGCGACCGGCCTTCCGATCCTGGTGGTCGACGACGGCAACGAACCGCCGATGGCCTCGATCGAGGGGGCTGAACTGCTGCGGTTGGACCGCAACGGCGGCAAAGGGGCGGCCGTTGCGGCCGGGGCGCGTTGGGCCGTTGGGCACGGCTATACGACCGTGCTGCAGATTGACGGCGACGGCCAGCATTGCGTCGCCGATGCGCTGGCGCTCGCCAGGGTGGCCGAGACACGGCCTGACGCGTTGGTCACGGGCTTTCCCGTCTATGACGCGTCGGCGCCGAAGGCGCGTTCCAAGGGTCGCGGGGTGACGCGCTTCTTCCTTCGTCTGGAGACAGGGCTGAAGGGCGAGGACGGTCTCTGCGGCTGCCGGGCCTATCCGGCCGAACGGCTGGTGTCTCTGCTGCCGAAGATTCGGACGCGACGGATGGGGTTTGACGTTGAGGTCATCGTCCGCTGGGCTTGGGCAGGTTGGCCGCTGACGCAGCGGCCTGTGCGGGTCACCTATCCCTGTGACGGAGTGTCGAATTTCCGGATGGTCCGGGACAATGTCGGATTTTTCCTGCTGCACACCCGCCTCTGCTGCGGGCGGCTGCTGCGGCTGATCGGAGGCAAGCGATGAAAGCGGTCGTCTATCGGATGCGGGTACCGTTCTACGACGTCGATTCGATGCGCGTGGTCTATCACGGCAACTACGCCAAGTACTTTGAGGAGGCGCGCTGCGCCTATTTTGAGGCATGCGGCCTGAGCTACGGTGACATGGAGGAGGTCGGGTTCCTGCTGCCCGTGGTTTCGCTCGAGATCCGCTATGTCCGGCCGTGTGTCTTCGGTCAGGAACTGGAGATCACGGTGCGGCGCGAGGAGAACGACAATCTGCTGGTGCTGCGCTACGACATCCGCGACGCAAAGACGGGTGAGCGGTGCTGCAGGGGGACCACCCGGCACGCGGCCGTCGACGCGGAGCGCCGCGAACTGCTCTTCGAACTGCCCCCGCCCTTCCTGGCCCGGCTCAAGGAGGCCGAAAAGGCATGAGGCGCCCGCTGCTTATCGTTTCGGCGGTGTTGCTGTTGCCGCTGTGCGCCTTTGCCGAGGCGGTGCCGGAGACCTTTGCCCGGGCGGTGCGGCGGGCCTTTGACGCCGACGCGGCCTGGACGATGGAGAAGGCGCTGCCGGCGCTGAAGCGGCCGCTTCGTTCGGCCGGTTCGGTGACGGCCCGTATCGGGAAGGGCTTTGTCTGGCGGACGGAGAGACCCTTCACCCATGAGATCCGCGTCACGCGCGACGCGATGACCTTTATCACGGAGACCGGCACCGAGGTCAAACCCTGTGACGAACTGCCGTATTACACCGAAATCTGCGACGCGACCGACGCCTTCGTGGCCGGGGAGGCCAAGGCCTTTGAACGGCTTTTCGCCTGGAGCTGGGACGAGACCGTCGACGGGCGCTGGACGATGACGTTGGAGACGCGTGACTCGCGGTTGGCAAAACTCTTTGAGACCGTCGAACTGAGCGGCGGCGAGACACTGGAGCGCGCCGTGATGAAGACGCCGAGCGAGGGGACGCTGCGGATTGACTTCCGTGAGAAGCCGCGTGAGGGCGGGAAGGAGGCGCCCGCGGAGTGAAGCGACTCGCCGTCCTGCTGTTGCTCGCGCTCGCGTGCGCCGCCCTCTTCCGGCTACGTCCGCCGACCGTCGAGACCTCGCTCTTCGCGTTGGTCGGCGACGGTGGGCTGCGTATGCCCGAGGCCGTGCTCAACCGCGGCAGCGGCGAGATTCAGGCGCTCTTCCGGGCGGCAGACCGCGATACCGCGGAGGCGGCCGCGCGGCGCTTTCATGACGGTCTGCCCCGGGAGGATTTCGGCGCGGTCCGGTTCCGTACCGACGGCGAAGTCTTCGGGAGCGTCCTTGACTTTTACGCCACCGCCGGGGGCGGGTTTGTATCCGGCCCTGACCGTGCGCTTTTGGAAGCGGGTAACACGACGGCGCTCCGTGACCGCGCGCTGCGGCACTGGTTCGGCATGACACTGCCGCTCTATGGGCCGGAACGGGATCCCTTTGCGCTGCTGCAGGGGTTCATCACCTCCCGACCCTTGGCCGTGTCGGGGTGGCAGGACGCGGGTGGGGTACTGGCTCAGGAGCGGGACGGCGCGACCTGGCTGCTGATGACACTCTCGCTGAAGCCCGAAATCGTCTCCGATATCGACGCGCTCGTGTCCACGACGGAACGCCTCAAAGCCCTGCGCGAATCCTGCCTGAGCGGCGGAACGGAGATTTTTCTCAGCGGCGTGCCGCTCCATACGGCCGAGGTGGCGGGGCGGTGCAAACGGGAAATCGCGTGGCTCTCGGCTTTTTCGCTGCTGGTCATCGTTGTGACGGCATGGCTGGCGCTGCGCTCCGCGCGGCGCTTTCCGCGGCTTCTTTATGTGACGGCCGTCGGCGGGTTGGCGGGACTCTTGGCGCTGCTCATCTTCTGTCCGACGGTTCATCTGCTGGCGGGAGTCTTCGCGACGACATTGCTGGGAATGACGGTTGATTACGCGTTTCACGGGATGCTGGCGACGCCGGGGTCGGTCCGCCCGGTACGGCGCAATCTTTTTTTCTCCTGGCTGACGACGGAATTGGCCCTCCTGCCGCTGCTCTTCTCCGGGTTGCCGGTGCTGGCGCAGGCGGCGGTCTTCATGGCGGCGGGCCTGACGGGTTCCTTCCTGGCCGCTCTGGCCGAGACGGGCGGTCAAGCGCCGGCCGATGCTGCGGCGTCGGAGGCCAGGCCCGTACGTGCGGCGTGGCTGCGCTTCGTGCCGACGGCGCTCTTCCTGGCGCTGCTGCCCTTCGCCTTTACCTTGGAATTCGGCACGCGCGTGCGCGACTTTCATACGCCTTCTTCCGAACTTCTTGATGCCGAGGAGACTTTCCGTCGGCTGACCTTCCCCGACCGCGGAGAGACGACAGGCGGATTGTTGACGGTGACGGCGGATGACCTTGAGACGCTGCTTGAACGGGTCGCGGCCCTGCCGTTGCCCGAGGGAACGCCGACGCTGACGCGCTTTGTGCCGCCTTATGCCGAACGTGTCCGCGTCGCGGCGCTGGAGGCGACACTGGCGGAACGCGAAGGGGCGACTTTGGCCGAGGCCATCGGGTTGGAACGTCTCCCTGTGGCGCCCGCGGCACGGCGGCTGACCGTGGCAGACCTGCCGCCCGTGCTGCGCGACGGTTTTCTGACGGAGGCGGAGGCGGGGGGCCTCCTGACGGTCATTCCCGACGCGCCGGAGCCCGATGGTATGCCGGAGGGCGTGGCTTGGTACGTGCCGCAGGCGGCGCTGGACGCGATGCTGGACGGCCTCGCGGCGACGGTGCGGAAATTGCTGCTGGCGGTCGGGGCGGTATTGCTGACGGTGCTGATTGTCCGTTATGGGCTGAGGGCATGGAAGATCGCGTTGCCGTCGCTGCTGGCGGTGTTGTCGGTTTTCGTCGCCGTCGGGATGCTGGGCGGGACGGTCAATCTCTTTCATCTGCTGGCCTGCTTCATGCTGATCGGCATGACGCTGGACTATACGGTCTTTTTCGCGGCGGATGCGCGCCATTCGCTGAAGCCGGTGACCTGCTCCTTCGTGACGAGCCTGGCGGGATTCGGGGCGCTGACGGCGGTTTCCTTCCTGGTGGTGCGCTCGGTCGGGCAGGTCTTCGCCGTAGGGCTGACGGTAGCGTACGTCTCGGGTTGGCTCCTCTTCCGTAGCAGTCGGGCGGCGTCCGCGCCTGCCTCGGTGGGGACGGAGGTCGGGGCTTCGGCGCTGGGGCTTCGGGCAGCGGAGCTGCTTTACCGGGTCTTGGGGCGGTGGGCTCTCGACGCGCTTGCCTGGACCGTGGCCCACGTGGTCTGGTTTACCTCTGCAAAGGTGCGGCGTGCGGTCGGTTCGCGCCGACGGATGGTTTCCTTCGCGCTGACGATGACGGACCGTTTCGCGGTGATGAGCCGGGGACGCGGACAGCCGGCGGTTGAGGCGGCCGAAGACGCGGATACGCGGGCCTTCCTGAAGGATGTGACGGCGCGGCGGGGCGTCTTCATACTGGCGTCGCACTTCGGCGCCATTGAGGCGCTGCCGGCGCTGAACGATCGCGACGACATCACGCTGCATGCCTTCATGCGGATTCAGCAGACCGCGGTCTTCAATGCCTTTTATCTGAGCCGCATTCGCCGAAAGAATGTGCGCATACGGCCGGTATCAGACTTCGGGATGGGCGAACTCTTCGAGGCCGACGACTGTCTGGATGCCGGTGACTGCGTGTTGATGGCTGGAGACCGTGCCTTCGGCAGGACGGAGGAGGTGACGTTTCTCGGACGGAAGGTCGGGTTCCCGAAGGGTGTTTTCCGTTTCGCGGCACTGACGGAGCATCCGGTCTGGTTCGTGGTTTGCTACCGTGTAGCCAAGAGGCGGTACCGGGTGGAGGCCCATCCGATGGCGGCGGACGCGACGCTGCCGCAGCGGTTTGCCTCCGCGCTGGAACCCTATGTCCGGGCCTGGCCGGATCAGTGGTATAACTGGGAGTTGCTTGCATGACAAATGAACATTATGCGCTGACGGCCCTAGGCATTGTCTGCGCGCTGGGCAACGACGGGGAGACCGTGCTGCGCCGCGCGTTGGCGGGCGATACGTCGGGCATGCGCGCGGCGGAGGGCGTACTGCCCAGCGGCGAGTCGTCGCCCTTCGGCACCGTGATGCTACCAGAGAATCCGGCGACGGCGGGACTATCGCGCTGCGAACGGCTGACGGCTGCGGCCTATGCGCAGATCGCGGAGGCGACGGAGGCGCTGAAGTGCCGCGTCGGGGCCGCGCGAATCGGCGTGGTACTGGGTACGAGCAATTCGGCGATGGAGGAATTCACACGCAACCCCGACCGCATCGACATGGCGCTGCCGGCGCGCTTCCTGCGCGACCTGGCTGGGGTAGGGGGGCCGGCCTATGTCGTGTCGACGGCCTGTTCCTCCTCGGCGAAGGCCTTCGCTTCGGCCCGTCGGCTGATTGCCTCAGGGTGCTGCGACGTGGTGCTGACGGGGGGCGTCGACGCGTTCACGGGGGTTGTGCTGAACGGATTTTACGCACTGGAGGCGCTGAGCACGGCGCCGGCCAGGCCGCTCTGCGCGGACCGTACCGGCATCAATCTCGGCGAGGGCGCGGCGATTTTTATCCTGGAGCGCGGCGAGGGGCCTGTGCGGTTGCTGGGGGTCGGGGAGTCCTCCGACGCCTATCATCTGACGGCACCGGAACCCGAGGGACGCGGCGCCGCCAAGGCTATGCGCGCGGCGCTGGACGACGCCGGGCTTGAGCCGTCGGCCATCGACTACATCAATCTGCACGGCACGGGCACGACCTACAATGACAAGATGGAGGCCAATGCAGTGGTCGGCCTCTTCGGCACAGCCGTGTCGGTCTCGTCGACGAAGGCGTTGGTCGGTCATACGCTTGGTGCCGCTGGCGCGATTGAGGCCGCGCTCTGCTGGCTGATGCTTAAGGCCGGGGCGCCGATGCTGCCGCATGTGCCGCGGGAAGAACCCGACCCGGCGTTGCCGCCGCTCAGGACGGTGCCGTTTGGCGATACGCCGCGTCCGCGGACGGTGCTTTCGGCCTCCTTTGCTTTCGGCGGGAGCAACGCGGCCGTCATTCTGGGACGGCCCGAGGCGCGTCGGTATGCGATGGAGGAGTTGCTGCCGCATCGGCGGCCGATGATCCTGATTGACGGGTATGACCCAGACACCTTCTCGGAAGCGGGCGTGACAGCCTTCTTTACGGTGCGGGAGAGTGACGTCTTCTACGACGCTGCGCTGGGCGGTACCGCGCCGTGCACGGCGCTGGAGTACATCGCCCAGGCCGTGGCCTGTTATGTCGGGCTGGTCTGCCGCCGCGACGGCACGGACCCCTCGGTTGGCTTCGTGCTGGGGAGCAGGACACTGACGCTACGGCTACCCCGTTTTGTCGTGGGTGAACGCTATACGGTTGCGGTCGCCCCCGAATTCTCCGATGGACAGTTTGCTTCGTTCTCCGCCGTCATTCGCGACGGTGCGGGGGCGGCCGTGGCGGAGGCCACGCTGAATGTTTTCCGTCCGGACGACGCCGAGGCGGCGTCTCCGGTCAAACCGTGAAAGGAAAGGTCCGCAATGAAACGTGTTCTGATTACCGGCTCGGGCCGCGGTATCGGCCGCGCCATCGCGGTGGCTGCGGCCTCCAGAGGGTTCGACTCCGTGATCCATTACTGCGGCAACCGGGCCGCGGCCGAATCGGCCGCCGAGGCGGTCCGCGCGCTGGGCGGTACGGGGACGATTCTGTGCTTTGACGTATCGGACCGCGAGGCGGCGCGTACGGCGATTGAGGCCGATATCGCGGCGCATGGCTGCTATTACGGCGTGGTCTGCAACGCTGGCGTGGCCGATGACAATCCTTTTCCCATCCTGGAGGACAGTCAGTGGGACCGCGTGCTGCGGACCGACCTGGACGGCTTCTACAACGTGCTCAAGCCGATTGTGATGCCGATGATTTCGGAACGCATTCGCGGGCGTATCATCGCGATGTCGTCCATCTCCGGGGTGGTCGGTAACCGCGGACAGGTGAACTACTCCGCGGCGAAGGCGGGCGTCATCGGAGCGGCGAAGGCCTTGGCCGCGGAGCTGGCCAAGCGGCAGATCACGGTTAACTGCATCGCGCCCGGCATCATTGAAACCGAGATGACGGCGGAGCTGCCGGTCGAGGAGGTCAAACGTGCGATTCCGATGCGCCGTTTCGGGCGCGCGGAGGAGGTGGCAGCGTTGGCCTGCTTCCTGCTTTCGGAAGAGGCCGGGTACATCACCCGGCAGGTGATTTCCATCAACGGAGGAATGTTCTGATGCGTCGTGTGGTCATTACGGGGTATGGACTGGTCAGCGCTCTCGGTAACGATGTGCCGTCGGCGGTTAGCCGCCTGAGGGTGCTTGAGAACACGGTGAAGATCTCGGAGGAGCTGAAGACTTATGTGGGGCTGCAGTCCCATCTCTGCGCACTGGCGGACGGGTTCGTGAAGCCGGCCCATTTCACGCGCAAGGTCATCCGTACGATGGGCCGGGTCTCGATTTTGGCCCTGGCGGCGACGGAGCAGGCGCTGGCGCAGGCGGGCCTAACCGACGATCCGATTCTGAAGGGCGGCCGGACAGGCGTCGCGTACGGGTCTTCCTCGGGCAGTGTCGATGCAATCGCCGACTTTTATACCGTGCTGCATGCCCATGAGGTCAAGAACGTGACGAGCTCGACCTATATCAAGATGATGCCGCAGACGACCGCGGTGAATCTTTCGGTGCACTTTGGTACGACGGGGCGTCTGATTCCGACGGGAACGGCCTGCACGTCGGGCAGTCTGGCCATCGGCAACGCGTACGAGGCTATCCGCTACGGGTTACAGGACGTGATGATCGCCGGTGGGGCGGAGGAATTCAGCGCGACGCAGGTCGCGGTCTTCGACACGCTCTTCGCCACGAGCCGTCTGAACGACGATCCGAAACATACGCCGCGGGCCTTTGACCGCGACCGCGACGGCTTGGTCATCGGCGAGGGCGCGGGGACGCTCATTCTCGAAGAGCGTGAACACGCGTTGGCCCGAGGCGCGACGGTTCTGGCCGAGGTTATCGGGTTCGGCACGAATACGGACGGGCGCCATGTGACGCAGCCGAACCATGAGACGATGGCGACGGCGCTGCGGTTGGCTTTGGCCGACGCGGGCATCGGGCCGGAGGCGGTCGGCTACGTCAATGCCCATGGCACGGCTACGCTGCTCGGCGACGTGGCCGAGAGCACGGCGACGGAGGCCGTCTTCGGCCGTCATGTGCCGGTCAGCACGCTGAAGAATTACATCGGCCATACGCTCGGTGCCTGCGGGGCGCTGGAGGCCATCCTCTCGATTGAGATGATGCGTGGGGAGTGGTTCGCACCCAATCTGAATCTGACCGCTCCCGATCCGAAATGCGGGACCCTCGACTATATTATGGGCGAGGGGCGGACGCTCTCGACGGATACCGTGGTGTCCAATAATTTTGCATTCGGCGGCGTCAATACGTCGCTGATTTTCAGACGGTGAGCGGTATGGACGGGAAGCTCCTGAATATCTGCCGGGCCCGTATCCTGGCCGAAGGCGAGGCGGCGGTGCCGACCTTTGTGCCGCCGCTGCATAGGCGGCGGCTCAGTCCCCTGCAGCAGCGTTTTTTCGTGCTGGCCCACGCCGTGACGGAGGGGCTGCCGCGGGATTACGCCACGGTCTTCGCCTCGGAGGACGGGGAGGATTCGCTGACGCGGCGGCTGACAGCCGAGTACCGGGAGACCGGTGAGGTTTCGCCGATGCGCTTCAGCACGTCGGTCTACAATGCGGCGCCAGGCCTCTATTCGATCCTGACTAAGAACCATGCGCCCTACACGGCCGTGGCCGCGGGGCCGGAGACCGTGGACTGCGGGTTGCTGGAGGCTCTGCTGACGCCCGGCCGCCGGCTGTGGGCGCAGGTCGAGGAAACCCGGGGCGGGCGCGGTGCGGCCTGCCTGATGGCTGACGAGGGTGATTTGCCGGAGGGTGCGTCCTTCCGCGCGCGGATGTCGGCCGGGAGCCCCGATGCGGAGCCGCTGACGCTGCGGGAGGTCGCTGATTTTCTGACGGGCGGACGGATGGCGCTGGTCTCCCGGTATTTCGCACTGGAGCGGCTGTGAGAATTCTGCGCGGTCTGGTATCGGTTCTCCTCTTTGTTGTTTTCGGATTCGGGGCAACGCTGATCTCCTATACCATTCTGCCCTTTGTCCGCCGCCGTGAGGCGGCGCTGCGGATTGTGCGGGGCATTTGGCGGATGTTGGTGGGCGCGTTCGAAGGATCCGGACTGATCCGCGTCGATGACAGCGGGCTGGAATCCGACATCCGCGGGAGCATTCTGGTAGCGAACCATCCGTCGCTGATCGATGTGGTTCTTCTGACGGTGCTGATTCCGGGGACCTTCTCGGTGGCCAAACGGAGTCTGCGGCGGCATCCGCTTCTGGGGCCCATCGTGCGACGCGTCTTTCTGCCGGACGACGAGACGCTACTCGACGTGGCACGACCGCTTCTGACGGAGGGATACAACATTCTGATCTTTCCGGAGGGAACTCGTTCGCCCGGTACCCGGGAGATGCATCCGTGGCACCGCGGGGCGGCGCAGCTGGCGTTACGGACAGGGTCCTCGATCCGGCCGCTGGCGATGCGATTCGGGTATCGCATTCTCGGCAAGGGACAGCCCATCACCGACATGGGACCGCGGCAGGTACCGATCGCAATCGCTTCGCTGCCTCCCCTGATGCCGCCGGAACGGATGCCGGAGATCTTCCGCCCCGAGGCGCTGAGCAGGACGCGGCTTGCGGAGGAAACCGTCCGGGCTGCGCTGGAGCGCGGATGAGGCGGTCTCGTGGCGCCTTCCGACGGCGTCGCCGAGATTTCGTGCTTGCACGGCGTGGGGTGATTTGGCATAATACGCAACCATTCATCTCATTGTGAGTGAACTTTAGACAGAGACAACGCATCGTCGGGCGTACTACCGGCCGGGACGATGCTCTGGAGAACAGAATGGTTAAGATCAGATTGCGTAAGACCGGTTGCAACCGCGTGGCGACTTACCGCGTGGTGGCGTGCGATTCCCGCAGCCCTCGCGACGGCAAGTTTATCGAGATTCTCGGTTGGTACGACCCCCGCCGCACGTCCGATAAGTGCGGGCTCAATCTGGAGCGTATCGCCTATTGGAAGAGCCAGGGTGCTCAGGTCTCCGAGACCGTCGCCTCTCTCGTCAAACAGGCTCAGAAGGCTCAGGCCTAATCGGGCCTCGGCAGCGCGAGGTCCGCGGTGGCCCTCCGGATTGACATTCTGACCGTCTTTCCTGGAATGCTTCAGGGCTTTGTCGGGGAAAGCATTCTCCGGCGGGCCGCGAAGATGGGAGCGGTGGAAATCCGGGCCATCGATCTGCGGGACTTCGCGCATGACGTGCGCGGGACCCTCGATGACCGTCCGTACGGCGGCGGCGCGGGGATGCTGATGAAGCCGGAGCCACTCTTTGAGGCGGTGGAAAGTCTGCGCACGCCGAAAACCCGGGTCATCTTCATGACCCCTCAGGGCAGTCCCTTCAGACAGGCAACGGCCCAACGGCTCGCACAGGAAGAGCATCTGCTTTTTGTATGCGGGCACTATGAAGGCATCGACGAGCGCGCCGTCGCGTCGCTGGCCGATGAACAGATCAGCATCGGCGATTACGTGCTGACCAACGGGGCCCTCCCCGCGGCGGTCGTTGTCGATGCGGTGACCAGACTCCTGCCCGGCGTGCTGGGCGGCGGCGCCGAAGCCACGGCTAGGGAGTCCTTCTCCGAAGGGCTTCTGGAGCAGGAGCAGTACACGCGTCCGCCGGTTTGGCGCGGACAGTGCGTGCCGGATGCGCTGACCTGCGGCGACCACGCCCGAGCCGAGACGTGGCGCCGCAGCAGGATGCTGGACCGCACGGCCAGAATACGACCCGATTTGATACAGAAGCAAGGAAAAGAACCATGATCGCGAAAGCTCTTGAAAAAGTGAACGCCATGACGGCCGAGAAGAATCCGAAGAAGTGCCCGGAACTCGCCGTCGGCGATATTGTCCGTGTCTCCATCCGCATCAAGGAAGGCGACAAGGAGCGTGTCCAAGTCTTCGCTGGCGACGTTATCGCCCGCGATGGCAAGGGCATCACCGAAACCTTCACCGTCCGCCGCATCTCTTATGGCGTGGGTGTCGAGAAGGTCTTCCCCTTCGCCTCTCCCGCCATCGACAAAATCGAAGTGACCGGCCACGCCAAGGTCCGCCGCGCGAAGCTCTACTACCTCCGCAGCCGTACCGGCAAGGCCGCCCGTTTGCGCTCCTTCTGAGCGCCCGACGACAGGGAGCACGACAGCACAGACCGAAGGCGTCGCCTTGGGTCTGTGCTTTCTTTTTGCTATAATCACGACCCATGAAAATTCTAGTTATCGGCAGCGGCGGGCGAGAGCACGCCATCGTGTGGAAGCTGGCGCAGGACGCCGGCCGCCCGGAAATCTTTTGTGCGCCCGGCAACGCGGGCACGGCGGAACTGGCGACGAATGTCGCGGTCTCAGCCGAGGACATTCCCGGCCTTTTGGCTTGGGCGAAGGCGAACCGTCCGGATCTGACCGTGGTCGGTCCGGAAGTGCCGCTCTGTCTGGGCGTGGCCGATGCTTTCGAGGCCGAGGGACTGCGTGTCTTTGGGCCGTGCCGCGAGGCGGCGCGTCTGGAGGGCAGCAAGGTCTTTTCCAAGGAGGTTATGGAAGCGGCGGGTGTGCCGACGGCGCGGTTTCGCGTCTATGATGACGTGAAGGACGCCATCGGGGGTCTGAGCGAATTCGATTATCCCGTGGTGCTGAAGGCCGACGGTTTGGCCGCTGGCAAGGGTGTGATTATCGCTGCCACGCGCGCCGAGGCGAAGGAGGCCCTGCAGCGGATGATGACGGAGCGTGCTTTCGGCGACGCGGGCACGGAGATCGTCATGGAGGAATTTCTTGAGGGCGAGGAGGCCTCGGTTTTCGCGCTCTGCGACGGTGAGCACGTGGTGTTGCTGCCAGCGGCGCAGGACCACAAGCGCGTCTTCGATCACGACGAGGGCCCGAATACGGGCGGCATGGGCGCCTATACGCCGGCGCCGATCGCGACGCACGAGGTGATGCGCTTTACCCGCCGCAATGTCGTCGAGCCGATGCTGAAGGAACTTCGTCGTCGCGGCATTAGCTACAAGGGCGTGCTCTTCGTGGGGCTGATGATCGGGCCGAAGGGCGTGAATGTACTCGAATTCAACTGCCGCTTCGGCGATCCCGAGACGGAGGTGGTGGTGCCGAGCATCGCGTCCGATTTGGTGCCCATTCTCAACGCGTGTGTGGACGGGACGCTGACCGAGGATCTCGTCTCCATCCGCGGCGAGGCGGCGGCAACGGTCGTGATGGCCGCGCCGGGTTATCCAGGGCACTATCCGAAGGGGTTGCCGATCACCGGTCTGGCCGAGGCGGCCGAGGCCGGGTGCCATGTCTTCCACGCAGGCACGGCGATGAAGGACGGCCGGTTGGTGACTTCCGGTGGCCGCGTGCTGACGGTGACGGCGTTCGGCAAGGATCTGCGCGAGGCCGTGACCACGGCCTATGACGGCGTGCGTCGCATCTCCTTCGAGGGCGCCCACTACCGTCACGACATTGCGGAGAAGGCCTTCCACAGGCTCTGAGACGACGGGTCGGACCGTCCGTTCTGAACGGGTCCGGTTCATTCCGTGACTGTTTTTCCGGCGCAGGACACGCGTTGGGTTGATATTGAAAGGATCTGAAGGATTATGGAACCTCTTGTCGGCATTATCATGGGTAGTGATTCGGATTGGGGCACGATGAAGCATTGCGCCGAGACGCTGCGCGCTTTCGGCATTCCCTTTGAGGCGCATATCATGAGCGCCCATCGTACGCCCGAGCAGGCCGCGGCTTACGCTGACGGCGCCGAGGGGCGCGGGCTGAAGGTGCTGATTTGCGCAGCGGGCATGGCGGCCCATTTGGCGGGCGTTATTGCCGGCCACACGACGCTCCCGGTCATCGGCGTGCCGATGAAGGGCGGCGCGATGGATGGCTTGGACGCACTGCTGGCGACCGTGCAGATGCCCGGCGGCGTGCCAGTGGCCACGGTGGCGCTTGGCAACGCGGGCGCGAAGAATAGCGCCGTCCTCGCGGCACAGATCATTGCCCTCGGCGATCCGGCGCTGCGCGAACGCCTCCACGCTGCCAAGCGCGAGATGGCTGAGAAGGTTCTCGCGGCCGACGCGCGTCTCCAAGCCGAACTGCAATGATTCGGTTCGCGGCGACGCTGTTGCTGATTCTTGGGATGGGGGGGCAGCTTCTGGCGGCCCTTACCTTCTCCAACGCGTACGCGTCGCCGCGCAACCGCGAACGCGCCCGTCGGACGTCCACGCAGTACATTATTCTCCATACGACCGAGGCGGAGGCGAATTCTTCGCTAAACAAGCTGTCGCGCAACGGTGAGGCTCACTACTGCGTCGACCGAAACGGGAAGGTTTACCGCATCGTCGACCGTTCGCGCGTGGCGTATCACTGCGGCACGAGCATGTGGATGGGACGGCGCAATCTTGATGAGGTTTCGATTGGTATTGAGGTCGTGGGGTATCACGACCGGGCGCTGACGGTGGCCCAGTATCGGGCCCTGAAGGAGCTCGTCCATACGCTGCAGAAAACTTACGACGTAAAGGACGCCAATGTGATGCCGCACGCCCAGGTGGCGTACGGCAACCCGAACCGATGGCACCGTAGCCGCCATCGCGGCCGTAAGCGGTGCGGTATGGGCTATGCCACGCCGGGCGTTCGAAAGCTGTTGGGACTCTCGGAGCGTTGGCTCTCTGACCCGGATGTCAAGGCCCGCCGCCTCGTGAACGGCGACGCAGAGTTGGCCCTGATTCTCTATTCCCCGAAGGGCGAGCGGCTGCTCCCGTACCGTTTGCCGTCGATGACGGCGGAGGAGAAGCCGGCTGTCGGTCCGCGTCGCGACGCGGTGCCTCCGTCGACCCGCGTGGCGGTGGTGAAGAAGGGGCAGTCGGCTTGGGACATTGCCCGTGACGCTTACAATGCCCCCTCCACCGTCTACATCTTCCCTGACGGCAGCCGTCAGGCCGGGGACAAAGTTCGGAACTGGGCTACCATTCTGCCCGGTACGCAGGTGCTGATCGGTGACGGGGATGCCGAGGGGTCGCCTGTGCAGATACTCCCGAAGGGAATGCACCCGACGGCTTTGGTAGGCGACGCCGCGCAGGCAGCCGACACGTGGTACTTCCGTCCGACGGGCGGTGTCATACAGGGCTCGGCCCTCTCCGACAAGGCGCTGGCGGCGATGCCACCGGAGACGAAGGTGCTGGTGGGCTATTCCCGCGGCGGGCCGGTGCGCAGTAATCGGCTGCCCTCTCAAATCTGTCCGTCGCAGTGGGATTCCGGCGATACCTTCTATCTGCCGCCTGGCAAATCGCTGACGCCCTTCCGTGACATGGATATGCGCCGTGTGCCGCCGGGCACTGAAATCTTTTACCGCAACTGACCGGAGGGTCCGATGAACCGTTTTGTCTGTCTGCTTCTTCTGGGATTGCTTCCGATTCTGTCTTTCGCGGCCGACCCGGTCGGGTGGGGCGTTGTGACGGCGGTTTCGGCCAAGTCTTACGACAAGACCGGAGCGGAGACCTCTCCGGTCGCCGGCGGGACGCTCTTTACGCTGGTAAAGGAGGTCTTGGTCAACAAGCAACCGGCGTATCTCATCATGAATCCCGCGCGTCCCGACGCGCAGCGGATCGTGTTGGCCGAGGACTGCCGGGCCTTCATGGAGGGGGGGCTGATGACGACCGAGGCCTTTGCGCAGGCGGTGGCCGATGGCGGGGATCTCTCCGCCCTGACGGTCCGGATGCGCCGGCAGAAGTTCGCCGAGAAGTATTACTCGATGATCGCCCAGCGCGAGGCCCTTGTCGAAAAGGCCCGCGAGGCGCACCTGAGCGGTTCGCCTGCCGGCCGCCTCGCGGAGGCGAAGCGCGAGCTGGCGAAGATCCCCGCCAAGGACAGGGCGCTGGAACAGGCCGAAAAGAGGGCGCGTACCAACGCCCAGCGCCTGAAGCTCCGCGATGACCGGAAGGAACTCCGCTATCGCGCCACGGGACTGCGGGCCGAGATCGATCGTCTGAAGGAGACCGCCGGGGATTGGGAGAAGGCCCATCCCTTCGATGACAGCGAGGTCCGTAAGAACGGCGTCTACAAGACCCTGACCCGTCAGCTCGAAGCCATGCGGCCGGACTTTGAGACGCTGCTGAACGGGACTCCGGCGGAGTAAGTCCGCGACGCGGACCAAGACGATACGAAAGGCATCCCGGAAGGGGTGCCTTTCGTGCTTTCGGGGCGTTTCAGGTGCGTTCGGGACGCGCGCGACGTGCGCGGACCGGATGGATGGTGGCGACTCCGAAACCGTCGGAAAGCCCTTTTTTTGCGGGGGCTGACGGATTCGCTTGCTTTTTTGCTTGCATTGGCGCATACTTCCCAGTGTGAAGCTCCGAACTAGGGAGAGATGGATGAAGTCTTGGATATGCATTCTGCCGATGCTCCTGCTGTGCGTTACGCTGTGGGCCGGAGGGGATTTGGAAGCCTTTTCTGCCCGTCACGAGGCAGATATCGCCGCACGCGTCAGCGGGGAGAAGAATCCCCGCCGCAAGCTACAGTTGGAGTATCTGCTCCGTCAGCGTTACGACGAAGCCATGCAGCGGCGAATCGAACAACTTGTCAAAGGTCCCACGCTCGAATCTCCGGAACTGACCGAACTGCGTGCCCGTCGTGACGCGTTGATGAAGGACGTTCGGACGGTGGAGGAGGCCATCGTCAAGGCCGGCTACGATACCGAGCCGGTGAAAGCCCAGCAGGAGGTCCGCAAGGCCAACGCCGACCGGATCGCCGCGCTATACGACGAACTGTGGCCTGCCGAGGACGGCGCCGATGATGAATCTCAGGATGATAACCCGGAGGCCGCCGCGGCTGTGCCGCCGGACGACTTCAGGAAGGAATGAGCCATGACACAGACCAAAAGCACAGGTAAGCGTAAACCCCGTATTCTGATCGTGACGCCGGAGATCACCTATCTTCCGGCCGGCATGGGCAACATGGCCGACAAGCTGAGCGCCAAGGCTGGCGGTCTCGCCGATGTTTCGGCCAGCCTTGTGGCCCGTCTCTTTAAGCTGGGGGCGGACGTCCACGTGGCGTTGCCGCACTACCGTCGTATGTTCCATGTAGACGTGGGTCGCCTAATCAGTGACGAACTCCGCACGTATCAGGCGCACCTGCCCGATTCGCGCATTCACCTGGCCGAGGACCGTTGCTTTTACTACCGCAACACTGTTTACTCCCAGGGTGACGAAAATATTCACTTGGCGCTCGCGTTTCAGCGAGAGGTGATCAACAACATCATCCCTACCGTCCAGCCCGACCTGATTCACTGTAACGACTGGATGACCGGTCTGATTCCCGCGGCGGCCCGTCGTCTGGGCATTCCCTGCCTCTTCACGATTCACAACATCCACACCGTGCATCGGTGCCTCGGCGAAATCGAATACGCCGGTATCGACGCGGCCGAATTCTGGCGCAACCTTTATTATTCCCGTCCGCCGGCCGATTATTTCGAGTCGCGTGACACCAATCCGGTTGACTTCCTGACCTCGGGTGTTTTCGCTGCGCATTACATCAACTCGGTCTCTCCGACCTTCCTCGAGGAAATCGTCCGCGGTTGGTTCGACTTCATCCCCGGCCAGTTCCGCGGCGAAGTCATCGCCAAGTACAACGCGGGCTGCGCCTGCGGCATCCTGAATGCCCCCGACGATAGCTACAATCCGATGACCGACGGCAACCTGAAGGTCAATTACGACGCCAAGACGCATCATGCCGCGAAGATCAGCAACAAGATGCAGTTCCAGGAGAAGGTCGGTCTCTTCAAGAACCCCGACGCCCCGCTCTTTTTCTGGCCGTCCCGCCTCGACCCCGTCCAGAAGGGCCCGCAGCTGCTGACCGACATCCTCTACAAGACCCTCGAGAAGTACCGCGACGACAATATTCAGATTGCCATTGTGGCCAATGGCCCCTATCAGCAGGCCTTCCGCGACATTCTCGGCTTCCACAACCTCTACGGCCGCCTGGCTGTCGTGGACTTCGATGAACACATTTCGCGTCTGGGCTACGCCTCCAGCGACTTTACCTTTATGCCCTCGCTCTTCGAGCCCTGCGGCCTGCCGCAGATGGTCGCGCCGATTTACGGTTCGCTCACCATCGCTCACGATACCGGCGGTCTGCACGACACGGTCGAGATGCTCGACGTCGAGCACAACAAGGGCAACGGTTTTGTCTTCTCGACCTACGACAGTCAGGGCCTCGGTTGGGCCATCGACCGTGCCATGGACTTCTACCGTTTGCCGACGGATGTCCGCGAGGCCCAGGTCGGGCGCATCATGACCGAGTCCAGCGCCCGCTTCAATCACGAGAAGTGCGCCGCCGAGTACATCCGCATCTACGAGGAAATGCTCCGCCGTCCGCTCACCGAGCTTTTCGAGGGCGCTGACGCGAGCCAGAATCCTTTCATGGAGAACGCCTAATGCCGATTCCGCGTACCCATCTGCTGGACGATCCTTGGTTGGCGCCCTATGCCGACCTCGTCGAACGCCGCGCGCGGCGTGCCGAAGACACCGCCGCCCGGCTGACCTCGGGGTCGCGCAAGGCCGCGGACTTGGTGAATTTCGCCAGTGCCCATGAGTATTACGGACTGCACCGCGACCAGCGCGGTTGGGTCTACCGCGAATGGGCGCCCAATGCCACGCAGATCTGGCTGGTCGGCGACTTTTCGAACTGGGAACGCTCGACCGATTTCCTAGCCGTCCGCATCCCGGGCCGCGATGTCTTTGAATGGCGCGGCCCGGCCGATGCCATGAAGCACGGCCAGTTCTACCGTCTCGAAGTCTGCTGGGACGGCGGCCGGGGTGAACGCATTCCGGCCTATGTCCGCCGCGTCGTGCAGGACCCCGAGACCGGGCTCTTCGCGGCTCAGGTCTGGGATCCGCCCGAGCCCTATATCTGGAAGCACTCCTTCGTCCGTGATGACGTTTCGCCGGTGATCTACGAGGCGCATGTCGGCATGGCCCAGGAGACCGAGGGCGTCGGCACATACCGTGAGTTCGCCGACACTATCCTGCCGCGCATTAAAAAGGCGGGGTACAACACGGTCCAGCTGATGGGTATCATGGAGCATCCGTACTACGGCAGCTTCGGATACCACGTCTCCAGTTTCTTTGCGGCCAGTTCCCGCTTCGGTGACCCGGAGGACCTGAAGTCTCTGATTGACACGGCCCACGGCATGGGTCTTGCGGTCATCATGGATATCGTCCACTCTCACGCGGTGCGCAACGAACGCGACGGCCTCTCCTGTTTTGACGGCACGACCTACCAATACTTTCATGACGGCTCCCGCGGCTGGCATGACGCTTGGGATTCGCGGTGCTTCGACTACGGCAAGACCGACGTGCTTCACTTCCTGCTCTCCAACTGCCGCTTTTGGCTTGATGAGTATCATTTTGACGGTTACCGTTTCGACGGCGTGACCTCGATGCTCTATCTCCATCACGGACTCGGCGTGGACTTCGGCAATTATGGGATGTACTTTGACGCCTCCGTCGACGAGGATGCTTACACCTATCTCTCGCTGGCCAATACGGTTATTCACACCGTTCGTCCCGACGCCCTCACGGTCGCCGAGGATGTGAGCGGCATGCCCGGTATCGCCGCGCCACCTGAGGACAAGGGGGCCGGTTTCGACTACCGTATGGCCATGGGCGTGCCGGAATGTTGGTTCCGCTTGGTCCGCGACGTCCGCGACGAAGACTGGTCGGTCGGCTTTCTCTGGCACGAATTGACCAACCGCCGCGCCGACGAACGGACAGTCAGCTACGTCGAGAGCCATGACCAGGCTCTCGTCGGCGGCAAGAGCTTCATCTTCCAGATGATTGACAAGGAGATGTACGACTCCATGCACGTGGGGTCGCAGAACCTCTTGGTCGACCGCGGCATTGCCATTCACAAGATGGCCCGCTTGGCCACGCTGGGTACCTGCTGTGCCTATCTGAACTTCATGGGCAACGAGTTTGGCCATCCCGAATGGATCGATTTCCCGCGTGAGGGCAACAACAACAGCTACCACTATGCCCGCCGTCAGTGGTCGCTGCGTGACAACCCTGAGCTACGCTTCAAGGGCTTGGGTGACTTCGACGAGGCCATGATGAAGCTGATCGTCGGGGAGAAAATCCTCGAAGGGACCTATCCGCGGCGTGTCTTTTCCAATGACGAGGACAAGATCCTGGCCTTCATGCGCGGGGACCTGCTCTTTGTCTTCAACTTCCATGGCGAACGTTCCCAGGCCGATTATCCGCTGATTGTGCCGCCGGGCGAGTACCGTCACGTGCTCGACACCGACAGCAAGGCCTTCGGCGGCTTCGGGCGCATCGAGGCGGGGCAGACCTTCCCGCTGACGACGATTGAGCGGGCCAAAGAGCTCTGCTTCGCCATTCGGCTCTATGTGCCGGCACGCACGGCTGTGGTGCTCCGGCGCACGCCGCCCACCGGCGGTTCGGCTCCCATCATCGCCCCGAAAGAGGCCTGAGACAGGCCGGACGCGGTCCGGTTTACCGTCCTGCCCGCCGGATCGGCGGGCAGGCTGTGAAAGCACGTGAGATGGAGGATTCGAGATGGTAACGGCCATTGTTCTGGCTTCCGGTAAGGGAACCCGCATGGGGCCCGGTGTCGATAAATGCTTTCTTTCGCTTGGAGCGAAACCGGTTGTGGCCTGGTCACTTCTGGCTTTTGAGAAATGCAGTGAGGTCGACTCCATTATCCTGACCGTCCGCAAAGACCAGTTGGCCGCCGCCAAAGGGCTCAAGGTGATGTTCGGCATCGGCAAACTCCGGGAAATTGTCGTCGGCGGCGCCCGTCGCCAGGACTCCGTCTTTGCCGCGTTGCGCGAAGTTGACCCCGACACCCGCTACATTGTCGTCCACGATGCCGCGCGCCCCTGCGTGACGCCTGAGCTCATCCGCGAAACCCTGAAGTTCGCCAAGCGCTACGGCAGCGGTATCGTCGCTCAGCCCTGCGTTGACACGATCAAGGTCGCCGGCAAGGGCATGATGGTCGAATCGACCCCCGACCGCTCCACCCTCTGGGCCGTCCAGACTCCGCAGGCCTTCCAAGCCGACAAACTCATCGCGGCCTACGAGTGCTACGGCGACGACAAGACCAAAACCTTTACCGACGATGCCGCCATCGTCGAGGCCGACGGCATGCAGACGCGTCTGGTCAAGTGGGACGCGCCAAACCCCAAAATCACTACCCCGATTGACCTGATGGTCGCGGCCGCCATTCTGCGGCTGAGCTGAGTCGCAGACAAGGCTATCTGACAGGAGCCATACGTTATGGGACGCGTTCGGCGTTATGCCATTCTCTCCGATATCCATGCCAACATTGAGGCCTTGGAGGCCGTTCTGCGTGACATCGATACCCAGCGTATCGATGACATCGTCTGTCTGGGCGATGTCGTTGGCTACAATGCCGCCCCGGTTGAGTGCATCCGTCGGATCCGTAGCCTCGGCTGCCGTACCGTCAAGGGCAATCACGACCACTACTGCTCCTCCCCGGAGGTCAATCTCGACGACTTCCAGCCCAATGCCGCCAGCGTCATCGCCTGGACGCGCCGGATGCTGGGGGACGACGACATGGCCTGGCTCCACAATCTGCCCATGCAGCTCACGTACATGGGATTCACCATGGTCCATTCTACCCTCGATTGCCCCGCGTCTTTCCGCTACGCGTTCGAACCCGAGGATGCCGCGGATAGTTTCAACTGCCAGCGTTCCCGCGTCTGCTTCCACGGTCACACGCATGTCCCCTGCATCTTCTATCGTCCCGCGGGCGGCGACCGCAATGATATCCGCCTTTTCGGTCCGGCCGACGGCAAACTCGAGAGTGGCAACTACTTCATCAACGTCGGCTCCGTCGGCCAGCCTCGCGACGGCAATTCCGAGGCCTGTTATGCCATCTTCACCATGGATGGCATGACCGATCTTTCCATCGCCTTCCGACGCGTCGATTACGATCTCGAGACGGCTGTTCAGCGCATCGAGACCGCTGGCCTGCCAGAACGTCTCGCGACCCGTCTCTATAAGGGTGTCTGATGTCGGTCCGCCCACGTTCACGCCGCTGCGGACAGGCGCTGACGGAGTTGACCGTGGCACTGGTGGTCCTGGTGGTGCTGACGGTCGCCGCGGCCCAGCTCGCGCGGCTCTGTGTCCACAGGGTCCGTATGCGGCAGGATGCCCGTGCCGAAGCCGGTCTCAATGCCCTCCGTGCCCGTGCCGACGGTGTGGCCGGCCAGGGTCGCGACACGGCCGTCGCCCTCCACCCGATGAACCGGGTCAACGCCTACACCCGCCTCGGCGAGGCGTCGCTTCCGCGCCTCTCCCGCCTTCCCGCCTCCCACTATACTCTGCAGACCCGTCTCAATCCCGATGACGAGCTTGGCCTTGTCAGGGGGATACGCTCCGAACGCGTCACGGTTGACGAAGCCTTTGCCGACCTGATTTGGCCCAAAGACACCGTCCTGTTGCGCGAAGAAGCGCTCTTTCCCACGCTCAGCGGTCTTGCTGAACCGACTGCCGCGGAGTAGGGGCCGGCGCTTCCCCAGAACGCTTCGCACCTGATTGGCGCCGGGGGCGTGGCCGGGCGGGTATTTTTGTTTTTACGGCGTAATGTGGTACAGTATTACGCGATTTTTCCACAGAAAGTGAGCCCTTATGCATCCTTACCGTACACATACGTGCAACGAACTGCGTGCCGCCAATGCCGGCGAAACCGTCCGCGTCGCGGGTTGGGTCTTCCGTAAGCGCGACCATGGCGGCATCCTCTTCATTGACCTGCGCGATCATTACGGCCTGACGCAGGTCGTCGTTCATCCGAGCCGCCCCTTCTTTGATGAAGTCAGTCGCATCAAGCTTGAGAGCGTGCTGATTTTCACCGGTGTCGTGACGCTCCGCGAACCCTCCACAATCAATCCGAATCTCCCCACCGGCGAGATTGAGGTCGTGGCCGACGAATGCTTTATAGAGTCCGCCGCCGAGACCACCCCGCTCTACATCCCCGATGAAACCGACCCGGCAGAGGAGCAGCGCCTCACCTATCGCTATCTTGACCTCCGCCGCGAGCGCGTCCACAAAAATATCGTCCTGCGCAGCAAGCTCATCAGCTTCCTCCGCAAGGCCATGGAAGCGCACGGGTTCACCGAATACCAGACCCCGATTCTGACCTGCTCCAGCCCCGAGGGTGCCCGCGATTATCTCGTTCCCTCCCGCGTCCATCACGGCAAGTTTTACGCGTTGCCGCAGGCCCCGCAGCTTTTCAAACAGCTGCTCATGGTCGCTGGCTTCGACCGTTACTTCCAGATCGCGCCCTGCTTCCGCGACGAGGATTCCCGCGCCGACCGCAGCCCGGGCGAATTCTATCAGCTTGATATCGAGATGAGCTTCGCTACGCAGGATGACGTTTTTGCCGTCATCGAGGATGTCCTCAGCAAAGCCTTCGCCGAATTCGCCCCCAAGGGCTGGGTCATCGATCAGGCCCCTTGGCGCCGCATTCCCTATCGTGAGGCCATGCTGACCTACGGTTCGGACAAACCCGACCTGCGCAACCCGCTGAAGATCATCGACGTCACCGAAATCTTCCGCAACTCCGGTTTTGGTGCCTTCGCCAAGGCCATCGCCTCCGGCTGCATTGTCCGCGCGCTGCCCGTGCCCGGCATCAAGAATAAGCCCCGCAGCTTCTTCGACCGCCTCGAACCTTGGGCCAAGGAAGCCCTCGGCGCCAAGGGTCTGGCTTACCTCGTCTGGGATGCCGACCGTATCAAGGGCCCGATCCAGAAGTTTCTCACCGCTGAGGAACTCAACGCCCTCGCCCAGGCCGGCGACCTCAAGGATGGCGATGCCATCTTCTTCTGCTGCGACAAGCCCGATAAGGCCCCCACGATGATGGGCGCCCTCCGTCGCAAGATGGGTGAGGACCTCGGCCTGATCGAGAAGAACGCTTACCGCTTCTGCTGGATCACCGACTTCCCCTTCTTCGAGACCGATCCCGAGACCGGCGCCGTCTGCTTCTCGCACAATCCCTTCTCTATGCCACAGGGTGGCATGGACGCGCTTCTCAACAAGAACCCGCTCGATATCCTGGCCTACCAGTACGACGTCGTCTGCAATGGCATCGAGCTCTCTTCCGGCGCCGTCCGCAATCACCGTCCCGAAATCATGTACAAGGCTTTCGAGATCGCCGGTTACGGCCCTGAGGTCGTCGAGGAGAAGTTCAGCTGCCTCCTCAATGCTTTCCGCTTCGGTGCGCCGCCGCACGCCGGTGTTGCCCCGGGCGTTGACCGCATGGTCATGCTGCTCGCCGGCGAAGAGAATATCCGTGAGGTTATTGCCTTCCCGATGAATCAGCGCGCTGAGGACCTCATGATGCACGCCCCGTCCGAGGTCACCGAGAAGCAGCTCCGCGAGCTTCACATCTCGGTCCGCCCCCACGGCGGCCAGCCCAAGCCTGCCAACGCCTGACCGCGTCGACAGGGCCGAAAAGGAGGGATCCCATGTCCGGGGTCCCTCTTTTTTGTGCTATAGTGGAACGCATTCTGCACCCTATGCCAGGAGAAACCCCTCATGACCGTCCGCGTATCCGCCGTCGCCCTGCTCTCGGCCCTCTGCCTGACCCTGGCCGCGCCGCTTGCCGCCGCGCCCGGCCCCGTTCAGACTGCCATCCGCCCTGGCGAACTCTGGGAGGACGCCAATGGCAATCACATCAACGCCCACGGCGGCGGCATCCTCCGTCATGGCGGCCGCTGGTACTGGTGCGGCGACCGTTGGACTCCGGCCAACGCTATTGATGGCCGCTACATCTGGCTCCCCATTGTCTGGGAGGACGGCAAACCTACGCTCCCCTGGACCTACAGTTGGAGTTACTGAGCCGCACCCTCCTCCCGGACCCTGCTTCCCGGCCCGTGACCGCCTTGGTCACGGGCCTTTTTCGTTTGGGATTTTGGGGCGATTTGGTATCATTGCGAGGTTATGCCCAAGGAGACTCAAATGGTACGCAGATGCGTCGCTGTAGCAATGGGCGGGACCTCGCATGAGGCTGAGGTCTCGCTGCGATCCGGAGCGGCCGTGGCCAAGGCGCTGCGGGAGGTCGGTTATAATGTCCGTGAGGCGGTTCTGACCGAGGATTCTGCCCGGGAGATTCCCGCGGGAGTCGATGCCGTCTACATCGCGCTCCATGGCGGTTACGGCGAGGGCGGTGATTTTCAGGCGGCACTCGACGCTCTGAAGCTGCCTTACACGGGTCCCGGCGCCGCGGCCAGCCGTCTCTGCATGGACAAAACCGCCACGCGCCGCGTCCTCGCCGCCGCCGGCCTGCCGGTCGCCGAGGGCTACACCGTCACCGAGGCCGATGCCGAAGGCGCCTGCCGCCTGGCGCTCCCGGTCGTGGTCAAACCTCCGCGCGATGGGTCCAGTGTCGGCCTCTCCAAGGTCACCGCGCCCGAACAGTGGGCTGACGCGGTCCGCCTGGCCTGCGCCCAGGACAAGGCCGGAGAGGCCCTGGTCGAAGCCTATATCCCAGGCCGAGAATGGGCTGTCGGCGTCGTGGACGGCACCGCGCTGCCCGTTCTCGAAATCCGTGCGCCCGGCGGCTGGTACGACTATCGTGCCAAATACGCCGCCGGCGTTTCCACCCATCTCTTTCCGCCTGAGGACGCGGTGACCGAACGCGTTCAGCGTCTATCCGAGGCGGCCTATCGCGCGACGGGTTGCCGCGGTGCCATTCGCGTCGACTTCCGCGTCACGCCCGAGGGCGAACCCTACATTCTCGAACTCAACACGGCCCCCGGCTGTACGGCGACCAGCCTCCTGCCTGAGGCCGCCGCCAAGGCCGGCATGCCTTTCCCCCAACTCTGCGACCGCCTGATCCGTCTGGCGCGGTGCGACTGAGGACCCGATGGCCGTCATCCGAACAGTATCGTCCGAAAAACGGAAAAAGAAGCGTCCCGCCGCGAGGGGCGGCGATGGGGAGTGCCCCGCTCCGCTCCGCCGTCTGCTGACGTTCCTGCGACCCTGGCTCGGGGCCGCCGTCGTGTTAGCCCTCGTCATCGGCATCCCCTGGGCGCTCTTCGGCACCTTCCGCCACTTCTACTATGACACCAATCCCGAATTCCTTGTCGACCCCGCCGACATCTCGATTTACGGTAATACGATGCTCAGCCGTGACGTGGTGCTGCAGGCCTTCGGCCTGACCAAACCGGTCAATGGCTTCGGCCTGACCGGTTCAGATGATATCATCCGCCGCCTGAGCGAGGATATGCCGTTGCTCAAACGCGCCCACATGACCTTCGAGCCGAAACGCGGCGTCGAACTCTGGGTGGAGGAACGTGTCCCGCTCGCCCGCCTGGCCGGCTCCCGTCCGCCGATGGTCGTCGACGAGGAGGGCGCTGTCTTCTTCGTGCCGCGCTCGGGCGGCTACCCTGAAATCGGAGGTTTCGACCTGACCTCCGACCTGACGGAGCCCGGCGCGGTGCTGCCGGCCAATCTCCGGTGCATGCTGAGTCTTCTCTCGGCCGAGCAGGCCGAGGCCAACCGCCTCCCGAGCCGTATCGTCAGGGTTATGCTGGTGGGCAACGATCCCGAGGACGGTCTGACCGTGCTGCTGGCCGACGGCTGCCGCATCCTGATTGCCTGGCCGGATATGGAGCGTTCGCGCGCCGTCACGCCGGAGGCTTTGGAGGCGTTGCCGGGACTCAGCCGCGAACTGACTGTTCTGCAGCAGGCCCGTGGGTCGGCCAGGCACACGCAGTCCGACGCGGACGACCGCATGGTTGCCGACCGTGTCCGCGACTGGGAACGGCGGACGGCGGAGGCCGGCTGGTCGCCTGAGCTGATTCGGCGCCTGCAGGAGCTTCGGACCGTGCTGCAGGGCGCGTACGCGGAGGGGAAGCGGTATTTCAACGCGACGGTCCCCGGGCGCATCGGTGCGTCGGAATAAGGAAGGGGCGTTATGGCATCGAATGTCTTGGTAGCCTTGGATATCGGCACGCAGACCGTGTCGTTGGTTGCCGCCGAAATGGCCGACGGCCAGCTGACCGAACTGCAACGCGTCAGCATGCCGACCGCCGGCGTGAAAAAGGGGACGATCCGTCACATCGACAACGTGGCCTCCTGTGTCCGTTCGCTCCGCGAGCAGATGCACAGCCGCTACGACATCGAGGTCTATGACGTCGTCGTCAACGTCTCCTGCGCGGAAATCGCCACGCAGGTTCACACGGGCCGGAAGTCCCTCCTGACGGGCCATGAAATCGACGAGTACGATATCGAGGAGGCCGAGCAGAACGCCTGGACCGACCCCTCCCCCGAGACGCAGACAGAGGTCGTCCATCGGTTCAAGCAGAACTACGGCGTCAACGGCCAGCCTGTCATCATCCCCAACGGCATGACCGGCACCGAACTCACGGCCAACATTCTCGAGCTCACCGCGCCCCGTTCCGTGCTCGACGCGATCCGTTCCGTCCTGCACAAAGCCGGCCTCCGCGCCGTGCCGGCGGGTATCGTCTTCTCCGGCATGGCGGCCGCCGAGGCGGTCTTGGACCGCCAGCGCAGTGACGAGGGTTCCATTGTCATCGACTTCGGCGCCGGGACGGTCGACTATCTGGCCATCTGCAACGGCGTTGTCGCTGCGGCCGGCACGCTCGGCATCGGCGGCGCCCACCTGACCAACGACCTGGCCTACGCCTTTCACGTCTCGCAGCAGCAGGCCGAAAAGATGAAGATCGACAAGGGCGCCGCCCTGATTCAGCCCGAACTCGCCTCCGACCGCTATGTCCTGCACAGTTCGTTCAGTACCGGTGACCGTTCCGTCTCGGTGCACGCCATTCAGACCGTCACGACCGAGCGCGTCGACGAGACCTTCCGTCTGATCCGTGACATCCTGTCCGACCGCGACATCCTCTCCTGCGTCCATGGCAACATTTATCTGACCGGCGGCACGGCGGCCCTCCCGATGATCGCCGAACGCGCCAAGGCCGTCTTTGCCCTGCCCTGTGTCCTGGGCGTGCCGACCGGCGTGGCGCATATGCCCGAGGACATGATGGATGAGCCCTTCCGCTTCGCCACGGCCGTCGGCCTTCTCAAGGTCCGCCAGCGCCAGCTCAATGAGGAGGGCGTCCGCAAACCCTCCGTCTGGTCCCGCGTCAAAACGTTTTTCAAGGGGTAAGGATGAATGCCGATGATCTGCTTCTGATTTCCGTCGGCGGCGCCGCGGCCGGCATCGCCCGGGATGTCGCGGCCCACGCGGCGACACCCATGCGGGTGCTCATACTCGATACCGACGACGCCACGGCGCAGGCCGCGCCGCCTCAGGCCGGCGTCTCCTCCTATATCTTCGGGACGGAGCGCCTCAACGGCCGCGGTACCGGAGGGGACCGCAATGTCGGCGCCGGTGCCCTGCGCGACGAAGCCGCCGCGCTCCAGACCCAGATCGGCACGCCCCGTCTGGCCGTTGTGCTGACCTGTTGCGGCGGCGGCACCTCCGGCGCCATGCCTTACCTGCTCGAAATCCTCCGCGCCAAAGGCACCGCCACGCTGACCTTCGCCACGGAACCCTTCTCCTTCGAGGGCGACGACCGCCGCCGCAATGCCTCCAATCTCCTCCCGATGCTTGAAGGATGTACCGATGCCTTGGCCCGTATCCCGCTCACCGGGCTCCTCGGTGAGGGCGGCGACGGCCTGACGGCTGCCGAGGCCTTCCGCGAAGTCTCCGAACGCCTCGCCGCCGGTATTGGCCTTCTCTGGGCCCTCATCACCCGTCCGGCCTTCATCGGTTTCGACGCCGAGCGCTTCCACCAGTTTCTCGTCGATCACCCGCAGAGCGGCCTCCCCGTCTTCTTCGCCGACGCCTGTTGCACGGGCACGGACCGCGACCGCGAGGCCCTGCGGCAGGTCATCGGTTCACCCCGCTTCCAGGTTGCCGGCATCGACCGCTTGGCCAATGCCGCCAAGATTCTGGTCGGCGTGCTCGCCGGTCCGGACCTGCGCCTGAGCGAACTCGGCACGATCCGTCAGGGTCTGCGCGAAATCGCGCCGTCAGCCGAATACTTCCTTGGCACCTCCCTGGAGGAGCAGCGCACGGGTTCCCTGGCGCTCGTCGTTATGGCCTTCGGCAAGCCGCCCACCGACGTTACGCCGGGCCCTCGGGCCCCCGAGGGCGGCCTGCGCCCGATCCGCGGCGGCGGCCGCCGCGCCAAGGGGGCCCAAGGCTCCGCCGCACGCTTGGGTTCCGTCCCGAACCGCTTCGCCGACGTCGAGCCGACCGTCATCAATGGCCAGAATCTCGACGAACCGACCTACCACCGCCGCGGCATCCGCCTTAAGCGCTGACCGAAAGGCACCTCACCCGTATGCGACTCCTTGTCCAGCGCGTCCTGCGCGCCTCCGTCGCCGTCGGCGGAGAAACCGTCTCCGCCTTCGAAGGCCCCGGTTACCTCGTCCTCTGCGGCATCGCCCCGGAGGATACGCAGGCCATTGCCGACAAGATGATCGGCAAACTCCTGAAGCTTCGTATCTTTGAGGATGAGAAGGGGGCGATGAACCGCTCTGTCGAGGATGTCGGCGGCAGCGTCATCTTTGTCTCCCAGTTCACCCTCTGCGCCGACACCCGCTCGGGCAACCGGCCCGGCTTCTCCACCGCGGCGCGTCCGGAGATCGCCGAGCCGCTCTACGATTTCTGCTGCGAACGCCTCCGGGTCCGTTTGGGCGAGACCCGCTTCGGCACCGGCCGTTTCGGCGCCGACATGAAGGTCGAGCTCCTCAATGACGGCCCCTGCACCTTCCTCCTGGAGAGCTGAGTGCGCGGCCGGGACACAGAAAAAGGGCACCCCGCTTGGGGTGCCCTTTTTTGTGGGGCGGCCGAGGCGCCGGGGCTTACTTCTTGAGACGGCCGTAGGCGGCATTGATGGCCGCGAGACGTTCGGAGGCCTGCTTCAGCATGGCCTCCGGCAGCCCCTGCGACTGCAGACGGTCCGGATGCAGTTCCTTGGCCTTGGCGCGGTAAGCCTTCTTGATCTCGTCCTGCGTCGCGTTCGGACCGAGCCCAAGCAGCGCCAGGTCCTCCTCGCGCGACGGTTCGTTGCGAAACGCCGCCCGGCCGCCGCTCCGGCGCTGACCGCCGAAGCCGCCGCCGGAGCCGCTGCCGAAGCCGCCGAAATTGCCGAAGGGATTGCCGAAATTGCCGAAACCCTGCCGCTGTCGGATGTCGATGCCGTGGCGGCGCAGAATCTGTACCGTCAGAATGGGGGGAAAGCCGAACCGGCGCGCGGCGGCCAGAATCAGGTCGAGCTCCGTCTGAGACAGCGTCCCGTCGGCCATCGCCACGTGGATCAGGAAGTTCAGCGTGATCTGGCGGGCCTCAAATCCGCCGATGACCGAGGCAAAGGCCTCGGCGCACTGTTCGAAGGTCACCGCAGCGTCCTTCGCCAGATTGAAGGTCTCCTGCGCGAACCGCAGATCTTCGGGCGACAGCCTGAGCTGGGCGAAAATCCATTCGATGCGGTCAATCTCCGGTTCGGAGACACGGCCGTCGCTCTTGGCCAGCTTGGCGAGCATCGGCATCAGCACTGCGAGATAACGGCGCCGGGCCTCCCCCGGACTGCCGCCGGCCTCCCCTCCGGCCGTCTGCCGCGACGCGTCGGCCTGCCCGAGGAAGGGCAGAATGAGAAAACGGTAAACGAATTGGCCAAGCCAAACCAGAAAGATGAAGCCGAAGAGATTGGACAGGCAACCCATGGGATCATGCTCCGTTCAGGGCGGCGAGACGCTGACGTAGGTCAGAGGCCTCGAGGTGTTCGAAAAGTCCGTCCAGATCACCCTCCATAATCCGGTCGAGGGAGTAGAGCGTCAGGTCGATGCGGTGATCGGTCAGACGGTTCTGCGGGAAATTGTAGGTGCGGATGCGCTGGCTGCGGTCGCCGCTGCCGCGCAGCGTCAGGCGGGTCGCCCCGGCCTGGGCATCCTCGGCCGCGCGCCGCGCGTCGAGGATGCGCGACTTCAGCACGGCCAGGGCCTTCTCTTTGTTGCGGTGCTGGCTGCGTTCGTCCTGGCACTGGGCGACGATGCCGGTGGGCAGGTGGGTGATGCGGATGGCGGAGTAGGTGGTGTTGACGCCCTGGCCGCCGTGGCCCCCCGCGCAGAAGATGTCGATGCGCAGGTCGCTCTCGGGAATGTCGAGGTCGTCATCCTCGTCGGCCTGCGGCAGCACGATGACCGTGGCGGCCGAGGTGTGGATGCGCCCCTGCGCCTCCGTGACCGGTACGCGCTGCACGCGGTGCCCGCCGCTCTCAAACCGCAGCCGCCCGTAGGGCCGTTCCCCGCCCGAGACCGTGCAGACGATCTCCTTGTAGCCGCCGAGGCCGTTCTGCGAGGCGTCCATGACCGTGAGGGTATAGCCGTGGGCCTCGCACCAGCGGCTGTACATGCGGAAGAGGTCCGCCGCGAAGAGCGCCGCCTCGTCGCCGCCCGTGCCGGCGCGGATTTCCAGCAGCGCGTCGCGCTCGTCGAGCGGGTCGGCCGGCAGCATCGTCTGGAGCAGGCGCTGTTCGGCCGTCGGCAGCGCCGCGGCCGCCGCCTCGGCCTCGCTGCGGGCGAGCGCCGCCAATTCCGGGTCGTCGGCCATCGCTTCGGCGTCGTCAATCGCCGCGCGCAGCCGCTTCCACTCCGCCGCGGCGTGCGCCACGCGTTTCAGGCGGGCGTGCTCCGAGAGCGCCTCACGGTAACGTTTCCGGTCCCCTGTGACGGCGGGATCGGCCAGCGACGCCTCCACGGCGTCCAGACGGCGCAGACAGGATTCGACTTGGTCGGTATCAATCACGGGAATATCCCATCAGGAGTGCCTCCGTTTGCGGAGGCCCGGTCGGCAAACAAAAAAACCGGCATAGCGCGGAGCGCCTGCCGGTTTAAGCACGCACGCGGACGGCTTACTTCTTGCCGTAGCGCTGCATGAACTTGTCGATGCGGCCTTCGGTGTCCATGACCGTCTTCTTGCCGGTGTAGTAGGGGTGGCAGGCGGAGCAGACGTTGCAGGACATGGACTTCTCCGTGGAGCGGGTCTTGATGACGTTGCCGCACGCGCAGGTGATGGTCGCCTCGTCGTAGTTCGGGTGGATGTCTTTCTTCATGGTCAAAAGCCTTTCTTCCTCAAAAGTCCGCATAATTTAGCAAAGCCTCCGTCACAAAGTCAAACGCCGGGCGCGTTTTGTGCGAAAAATGCACAATTCAATGACGCACCCTTGAAGGCCTGAATGGCGATGACGTCGCGCGGGCCGTGGCTGAGCCGGATAAGCTCGCGGGCAAGAAAGGGTTCGTGGAGGACGTCTTCTTGGCGAAGCACCGTCGTCACAATGTTGCCCGTCTGCGGAAGCCCATCTTCATCGCCATTGGGCGCCGGCATCAGGGGGCCCCGACCTGCCGGTCGGGGTTTTCTTTGGCAGGGGGCGCGGGAGGAGCCGAGGGGGCTTTGCGACGGTCTTGGGCGGTGAGGCGGGTGCGGTGGGATGGCGGGGGAGGCGACGCCCCCGTGATCGGTGGGCGCGGCGGCCTTGCCGTTGGGCGAAATCAGAGGCGTACCGCGACGGCGTGCTTCTCGGACTGCGGGACGCCGCTGCCGTCCGGCCACATCAGGATGAGGGTGGCTCTGCCGAGGGGCAGGGGTGTCCGGGGACGGATCTCCAGGGCTGTCGCGACATGGCGCCTGGAACCTTCCGGGCGGATCGGCTTCACGCCGCAGGGAACGATTGTGCCGTCCTTCAGTCTGACCTCCGCCCGAATCCGGTGGTCGCCGTGGAAATTGCCGTCGACAAAGATGGCACCGGGCTGGGCCAGGACCTTCTCCGTCTTCACCGTGGTCGGTTCGTAACGGCTCTGATAAACCAGCTTGGCCCCCTTGTTGAGGCGTGTCCAGAATTCCGGCGAGAAACGGCAGGTCGGCTTCATGTCGGCCTCGGCCACCTCCCGCGGCAGTCCCGGGTCGAAGCGACCTTCGAAGGTGACGCCGAAACTGCACCACTTGTCCACGACGACGCTGTTCCCAATGCGCAGTTGGTCGGCGATGGTCTTCATGGCCCGCTCCAGCACGCTCTTGATGGTCGCCTCCTCGATGCCGTTCAGCCGGTTCTTGATGAGCTGGGTCAGTTCGTCCATGCGGACGGTTCCCCGATATCGGACGGTCGCCCGCGCGGTGCGGTTGTCCCCCGTCGCCGACGCGGCCTCCTTCGTGCGGTCCGTTCCCGGTGTCAGATCGTAGACCAAGGCCTCGTAGGTGCCGGTCGTGTTCTTGAGTGTATTGTGCAGTTTCGCGTACTTCTGCCGGCGTTTTTTGGGCATACTCACATTCCCCTTCGTTGCGCAGGTGTGGCGGTGATGATGAAAGACTCCCGGGGCCCTGCCCGACAGATGCCGGGTGCGCCTTGCGGGACGGCGCTATTCTAACAGATACCCGACGCGCTTTGAAAGAAAATCAAATCCTTCATACCAGTATGAAGGCCTTGTTCATACTGGTACGGAAGCACGTTTCATACCGGTATGAAAGTCTGCTTCATACCGGTATGACGCATTGTGTCCTGGGCAATGCCCTGTCGGTTCGCGGCTCCATCCCGGGCGCGTTTCAGGCCTTGCCCGGCTGGCTTTCCCGTGGATACCCGCCCCGGGAACCGTCCTGAGAGGCGAAGCGCGGCAGCGCTACGACCAAGGCCTGACCGGGTGTGCCGCCCATCACCCCGAAGGGGGCGAAGCCAGCGATCAAGGGGAGCCTGGTGTCCGTAGAACGAGACACGGGACGGCAGTCGGGTTGCGTGTTTTGGTTCACGCATACTGTCGCACATTGGGCTGCCTTTTTCATGCCCTGATTTTGATCGGCGCGTCGCCCCCGGGGGCGAGGGAAGGGGATTTCCCCTCCTCGTCAAGGGTGCGTCATTTAATTGTGCATTTTCCGAGGTCACTCGCCATCCGAAGTGCGCCGTTGTAAGAGTAAATGAGCGTAAAGTGCATTTACTCCTTCCAAAGCGTGGGTCAACTTGAGACCGAAGGTGGCTCTGAGGTGGGTCAGGAGGTGTTTTAGGTGAAATGTCAAGCTGTTCGCGCAGGTGCCAAGGGATGACCGAGAGTATTTTCATGCGGCGTTCTCCGTTTTAGG
>CALXSH010000017.1 GCA_944391065.1 uncultured Kiritimatiellota bacterium
AAGAAAGCCTCCGGCGGTTTGCCGGAGGCTTTCTTCGTATCGGGGGCCGGGAGCGGGCCTCAGGGATTTTCGTCGCGCACAGGGGAGAGCGCGCCGACGAGGGAACAGAGGAGGACCCAGGGCACGGCGGAGCGGACGAGGAAGCCCGCCAGCGCGCCGATCGGCAGGGCTTCGCCGGCGGTGAGCGCGTAGAGCGGATTGAGCGCCCGCAGTGCGCGGAAGGGCATGGCCAGGAAGGAGGAGACGGCGGCGCTGACCTGCGACCAGAGATTGGCGGTCTCCTCGGCGACGGTCGTGGCGGGCGCGAGCGAGGCGGCGGCCACGGCAAGCGCGGCCAGCGTGCCGGTGAAGAGGGTGACGGGCAGGGAGAGGCAGCTCCCCAGAGCGGCGCCGAGGGCGGAGGCCATGGCGAGGACCAGTAAGGCAAAGAGGCAGAAGCGGACCGTATTGGAGGCCGCGGAGATGCCGGGCAGGAGGAGACGGACGTTCTCGTATTCCCGGAAGATGACACTCGCGCCGGGTTCATGATCGAGACGGCAGAGTTCGACCGTGACGGGTTCGCCGGGGCGGACGAAACCCTCGGGGATGGGCAGGGCGATGCCGCTCTCGCGGACGTCGGCGAGGAGGGTGGTCTCCTCGCGGCCGCCGCATCGGAGCGTGACGCCCAGGCGAAGGGCGCCGCGGGCGCCGAAGAAGGGGGCGCCGTCGAGACGGAAGAGACCGCCGGAGGGTTCGTCGACCCGAGGGGTGAAGGTGTAGGTGCGCGGTTCGTCGGGCGCGAGGGTGGTAAACCGGGCGCGGATGGCCTCGTCGACGGCGCGGAGGAGACGGGCCTCGGAGACGCCTTCGGGGACGCGGCCCTGGGCGCGGAGCAATTCGAGCTCCCCGCGGGCGAGGGCCTCCGTCGAGGGCAGGTCGGGGGCGACAAGGCGGCGGCCGGCCGGGAAGTCTCGGGGCATGAGCAGGAGGGCATTGACGGCAGCCATCGTCAGCAGGAGCGGCAGCGTGCCGGCCCAGCGGCCCCACCAGAGGACCCAGGGGCAGTGGGGTTTGGTGAAGGTCAGGGTGAGCCGGTGGCGTTCGCGGTCCAGAGCGTAGGCCGTGCCGCCGGCCCAGAGGGCCATGACGGTCTGGATAGCCCAGAGGAGGGAGAGGCCGTAACCCGCCCGGACGGTCGCCTCGGGACCGAACCCCGGAATGACGAGGAGGCAGACGGCGGCCGTCACGACGGCGGCGGCGAGCGTCGGCCCGCGGCTGACGCGCTTCCACCCCAGGACAATCTCGGCAATCAGAAGCTTCATGGCGCGTCGGAATCCAGCCAGGCCACGCCGCCGGCCGCGGTAAGGGGCGGGACGCCGCCGTCACGGTCGAGGGTCTGCAGGAAGAAGGTTTCGAGCGAGGTGCCGAGGCCGGCGACGTCGCCCTGGGCCCTGGCCTCGCCGCGGCTCATGATGAGGATGCGGTCGCAGCAGTCCTGGACGTCGGCCAGGAGATGCGAACTCATCAGGACGGCGATGCCGCGCTCCTTCAGCCCGAGAATCAGATCTTTGGTTTCGCGGGTGCCGATGGGGTCGAGGCCGGAGGTGGGTTCGTCGAGGATGAGGAGACGGGGATTATTGATCAGGGCCTGGGCGAGGCCGACGCGGCGGGTCATGCCCTTGGAGAAGGTGCCGACCTTGCGGTCGGCGGCATGTTCGATGCCGGTGAGTCTGAGCAGGTCGGCGATGCGGGTCTTCAGCACAGCCCCCGAGAGCCCGAAGAGACGGCCGTAGTAGGTGAGGGTCTCACGGGGCGTGAGGAAGGGATGGAGATAGGTGATCTCGGGGAGATAGCCCGTGCCGGCATGGGCCGTGCGGCTGCCGGGCGCGGCGCCGAGCACACGGACGGTGCCGCTGTCGGGCCGCAGGAGCCCCAGGAGCATCTTGATGGTGGTGCTCTTGCCGCACCCATTGGGTCCGAGGAGACCGAAGACCTCGCCGGCGGCCACATCAAAGGTGATGCCGCGCACGGCCTCGACCGTGGGACGTTTCCAAAAATCGCGGAAGGTCTTCCGCAGTCCTTCGACTTCAAGTACCACCGAGGGCCTCCTTATCCCAGTTCGCGGCCGCAGAGCAGCCGATACCCGCACCATCCGAAAAAGAGCAGCGCCGCCGCGGTCTGCGGCACCAGCAGGGCCAGCGTCCGCCCCGGCACCGCCCCGCCGCCGGCCAGCGCGTCCAGCGGCAGATAGGCCGCCCCGCCGAAGAAGAGCATCCCGCACGCCGCCAGCACCAGCGAAAGCCCCACCGTCAGCCCCGGCGGACAGCGCACCGCCGCGGCCAAGGCAAACTGCATCACCTGCACCACCGCCAGACCGATCGCGACGAGGGCCGTCAGACTGCCCCAATGCAGGGGACGCCTGAAGAAGAGCACGACGACCCAGAGGAGCAGAGCCATGAGGAGATTGGCCGAGAGGGCGAAGCGGCCGCGGAAGAAACGGTTGTAAAGGGCCGCCAGGACGAGGGCCGCGACGGGCACCGAGGCAAGCCCCAACGCCACGGGGACGCTCTGCCCATAGGTGCCGCCGCTGTGATAGCGCGGCGAGGCGGCCTCCGCCAGGAGCGTCGCCGCGCCCTGCGTGAGCCCGTAGAGCATCAGCACCGCCAGCAGCCCAACCGCGTGACCGAGGAGCCAGAGGCCGCGGCCGACAGGCTTGACCAACGCCGCCGCGGCCGTGCCGTCGGTCAGCGTCCGCCACAGCCGCCCCGCCCCGCCGGCCGCCAGCAGCAGGCCGAAGAGGAAAGCCGTCGCCAACCCGCAGTCGCGCGCCAGGCGGCCGTCCTCGGTGAAGCGCTGAAACTGAAAAAGCGGCAACAGCAGCGTCGTCGCCGACGACGCCAGAAAGAGCAGCACCGTCACCGGATGCTCCAACGTCTCCAAGGCCACCACCGTGGCCACAGCTCGCAGTTTTCTCAACATCCCCGCGATTGTACCAAAACCGCCCCACCCCTTCCCCCTCTGCCGCTCCCGGGGTGACATGGGAAAACATTTTTGCCATACTGGTGGTTCAATCTAGGAGGACGCCATGCATTTGCCCCGTATTCTGACTGCCCTCACCCTCTCCGCCCTGGCCCTGCCGGCCTTGGCTGCCGACTATCTCGTCTACACCCTCGGCGACACCTCCGCCGAACTCGTCACCGATCCTTATGCCGACGGCAAATCCATCGACGATTACCGCGGCGCCACCATGCTCTTCATCAAATCGCCAGACAACATCTGGCTCGGCGCCCTTGAAGTGACCGAACAGCAGGCCAAGACCATGGAGTGGATCAACACGTTTACTGGCGAAGGCAAAACGGCCTACGCCCGCGCTTCCGGACCGGCCATTCCGAACCTTCCCCAGAATATCCTCCGCTTCCCAACCGCCAGCGAGCTCAAAAACGCGTGGTCCGATACCCCGCTTTTCGAAAATACAGATAGGGAGAGGTTGAAAGAACGGTACAACCTGCAGTACGGCTCGAGTTCCACGCCGCCGGCCGCCTGGGGTACACCTGACCCTGATGGACGGGGATACTATGATCTCCTGGGCAATGTGGCCGAATATGCTTCAGACACAGGGAAATTCATCGGCGGATGCCATACCACAGCATACAACTCCAACAAAAACAACTTCGAGACAACGCCCATCAATAACAACACCTGCGGCTTCCGTTTGGTATACGCCGGGCAGGTCGGCAAGACCTACACGGTCACGGTCCGCATCGGAGATGACGACAAGCCTGTCGGAAGCTATGTTGCCGGAACCGAAGTCGACGTTTCCGAGTATCTGACCGCCCCGGACGAAGACCACTACATCGACTCGGTGACCGTCGAGCCGCCGACACTTGAGATTTCCCCGGAGGGTGTCTTTGCCATGCCGGCCGAGGATGTCACGCTGACCTGCGTCGTGAAGCCCTACTACACCGTCACGACCGTCCTGACGTACGGCAGCGAAGCCCCCGTCGAATCCGCCGCCAAACACAAAGCCGGCGACACCATTGCACTCCCGGAACTCAAATCCGGCTATCGGCTCTGCCAGCCGCCTGCCGTTTCTACCAAGACGGAGCCGCCCGCATCCGTCGCGACGGCGGAGGACGGCTCCTTCACGATGCCGGAGGCCAATGTCCTGGCGGAGTACGCGGCGAAGCCCTACGTCACGCTGACGGTAACAGGCGGCACGGCCTCCGAAACGGAGCCTTTTATGGGCTCCAGCGTCACGCTGACGCCGACGCCGGGGCCCCACCAGGTGCTCAAAGCATGGAGCGTCGTCCCCTCCGGCCTCACGCTGAAGGACAACACCCTGACCGTCCCGGCCGACTCCGGCACGGTCACGCCCGGCGCCTCCTACACCGTAACGGCAACGTTTGAAACGGCGCCGCGCATTCTGGTCTACGGCGGCACCGTTACGGTCGGCTCCGCCGAAGACGACCTCGGCAACGGCTATTACCGCGTCAACGCCAAACTGACCTTTTCCGCGGCCACGCCGGCGGGATGCACCTTCAAGGGCTGGCGGACGGACGACTCCGCCCCCCCCCGGACCGACAATGCCTACACCGTTCTCAGCTCAGACGTCAACCGGACCAAGACCTTCACCGCCGTCTTCGAGATTTCCGACACCGCCGTCGGCGGGGAGGCGACGCTGCACTTCGGCCTCGACGAAAACGGCGCAGCCTACGACAACTTCGGTTACAAGGCAGAATCAGAGAGCAAAGGCACGACCAACATTCTGCATTACCCCGTCTATACGGAAGAGACCGGAGATTACGCGCTCTTCACGCTGACCGGAGAGGGCTCGCTCGCCTTCAGCGACACCCTGCCGACAGGCGGCGACGACGATAAGCCCTCCCCTGCCACAACCTCCGTATTGCCGCTGAAACGTGTCAAACCCGCCGAGGGAGCGCCCTTCTATCTCGGCGTCTACGAGACCTCCAATGCGCACGTCGCCTACCTCTTTGGCGGGAAAAACCCCGATGATGCAGATTACGACACCGCCAAGAAAACGGAATATGATGGACATACCGGAAATGCATACGCCTACGTCATGGAAGGCAATGACCGCGATTGGGTTCGTGGCCCCTTTGCGGGTGATACACCAGCCGTGCTGCAAAAGCTGGACGAGCGCTTCTTGACAGCTCTCAACACGATCTCCCGCCTGCCGACAAAAGAAGAAATTATTGCCGCAGCCGGGAAGGGTGCCACACTGGACCTTGACGAAGAAGGCAAAAAAAGGATTCAGAAAAGCATGGTGAATTCGCCCGGCACGTCGTTTTATACGGCCTCCGGAGTCGCCGTCAACGTTGATGGAAAGGTCGTCGACCCCTACGGCTTTTACAATATGTGGGGTAACTATCTCGAATCTCTCGGCGACGGCACTGCCACAGGCGGCAAAAAGCGGGCCGGCGTCACCGGCGGTTACGCCTCAAACATCTTCAATGAATGTAATACCAAGTTTTCAGACCCAGCGCCCCGCGCGTGGGCCATTTCATTCCGCCCGCTGATACCGGTAACGAAACCGATCGCCGTCACCGTCAGGATCGGCGAAAACGAGACGACGGTCCAGCTGCTTCCGGGGAAAACCATCGTCCGAGAGAATGAGGCCCCCGTCCTGGCCGGTTATGAATTCCAGGGGTGGCAGTGGTCGGACGGCACATCGGTGACGGCGGAGACGACGGCCGCGGCCGAGGACGACGGGAAGACGCTGGAAGCCGTCTTTACGCCCCGCTCGCTCCGTGAGATTGCCATGACGTATGAAGGCTGCACAGGGCCTGAAAAACTGGTTGCGGGCTCGTCCACGACGGTCTACACCGAGGGCGCGATCGCCGCCTTCTCCGTGACGGAAGGGCTGACGGCCGAGCCCAATGCCGACGGCACCGCACTGACGGTGACGGCGCCGGCCGACAGCGCGCTGACGGAGGCAAAGGTGACCGTCACGCTGAAAGACGGGACTCCGGCCAAGCCGGGCTACCGGTTCCGGCTGCGGTGAGGTCCGAAGCGGCAGCGGTTCCGAAAAGAGCGGGCGGCCCGAAGGCCGCCCGCTCTTTGTGTGTCAGGGTTCGGCTTCGATCTGCCGCCGGAGCATGCGCAGTTCGTCGCGCAGGAGCGCGGCGCGTTCGAATTCCAGGGCTTCGGCGGCTTGGCGCATCTCCTGCTCGACCTGGCGGGCAGCAGCGATGAGTTCGTCGCGCGAACCGCGTTCGGCCACGGTGCCCCAGTCGATGCGCACCTCGTCCGGGCCCTCGGAGCCCTTTTTCTTCCGGCTGCCGCGGGAGGCGCCTCCGCCGGGGGTATTTTCCGCCTGAAGGTCTTCATTGATGGCGCGGCGGACGCTCTGGGGGACGAGACCGTGTGCCGCGTTGTATGCCTGCTGACGGGCGCGGTGGTCCTCGGTGACGGCTTTGACGGCCAGAATGGCGGGCGTCATCGTGTCGGCGTAGAGAATGACGCGGCCGTCGACGTTGCGGGCGCAGCGGCCGGCAGTCTGAATGAGCGAGGTTTCGCTGCGGAGGAAGCCCTCTTTGTCGGCGTCGAGGATGGCGACGCGGGTGACTTCGGGCAGGTCGAGCCCTTCGCGGAGGAGGTTGACGCCGATGACGGCATCGATGTCGCCTCTGCGCAGGCGGGCCAGAATGTCGACGCGGCCGATGGCGTCGATGTCGGAGTGAAGGTATTCGCTGCGGATGCCGATGTCGGCGAGATATTGGGAGAGATCCTCGCAGGAGCGCTTGGTGAGGGCGGCGACGAGGGTGCGCCCGCCGCGCTCGGTGTTGGCCCGGATTTCCTCGATGAGGTCGTCGACCTGCCCGGCCAGCGGACGGATGTCGATGACGGGGTCGAGGAGGCCGGTCGGGCGGATGACCTGCTCGGCCTCGACTTCGGCCACGGAGCGTTCGTAGGGGCCGGGGGTGGCGGTGGTGTAGAGGACGCGGGGGACGCGGGCCTCGAATTCGTCGAAGGTGAGGGGCCGATTGTCCTTGGCGGAGGGGAGGCGGAAGCCGTTGTCGACGAGCACCTGTTTGCGGGCCTGGTCACCATTGTACATGGCGCGGATCTGAGGCAGGGTGACGTGGCTTTCGTCAATGATGCAGAGGAAGTCGGGGCCGAAGTAATCGATGAGCGTCGGCGGGGGCACGCCGGGGCCGCGCCCGGCGAGGGGGGCCGAATAATTTTCGATGCCGGTGCAGTAGCCCATCTCGGCGAGCATGGCCAGGTCGTACTCGGTGCGCTGGCGAAGGCGCTGCTCCTCGAGGAGTTTGCCGTCACGGTCGAGCTCCTCCAGGCGTTCGGTGAGTTCGGCGCGGATACGGCCGACACCGGTGAGGAGCTGGCTGCGGGGCATGACGAACTGCTTGGCGGGGGAGATGAGGCAGGAGGGGAGACGGGCGACGGTTTTGCCCGTCGTGGCGTTAATGGACCGGAGTTCCTCGATTTCGTCGCCGAAGAAGGTGACGCGGATGCCTTCGGTGGAGTAGGCCGGAAAGATGTCGAGGGCCTCGCCGCGCATGCGGAAGACGCCGGGGCGGGGTTCGTAATCGTTGCGCTGGTACTGGATTTCGACGAGCTGGGCGGCGAGTGCCTCGCGGGAGATTTCCATGCCCTCGCGGAGGGAGATCATGAGGCCGCGGTAATCCTCGGGGGAGACAAGGCCGTAAATGCAGGAGACGGAGGCGACGATGATGACGTCTTTGCGGCCGAGAAGGCTGTGGGAGGCGGCCAGGCGGAAGCGCTCGAGGTCCTCATTGATGCTGGCATCCTTCTCGATATAAGTATCGGTCTGGGGGAGGTAGGCCTCGGGCTGGTAGTAGTCGTAGTAGGAGATGAAGTATTCGACGGCGTTGTCGGGGAAGAAGGCCTTGAGCTCGGCATAGAGCTGGGCAGCCAGGGTTTTGTTGTGGGAGATGACGAGGGTGGGCTTGCGGCAGCGGGCAATGATGTTGGCCATCGTGAACGTCTTGCCGGAACCCGTCACGCCGCGCAGAATGGCGCGGCGTGCGCCCTTTTCAAATCCCCGGACCAGCGCGTCAATGGCTTCGGGCTGGTCGCCCATGGGCGAGAAGGGCGCGCTCAGCCGGAAGTCGGCCGGCGCGGAGGAGACTTCGTTCTCAAACCGGGTTTCAAGCATGACGCGGATCAGCGGATGCCGATTTTCTGGGCGTACAGGACCTCATCCTCGCCGCAGCCGAGGACGGCGGCGACGCGCCTGCGGTCGACGGTACCGAGGAAGACGGTCCCCCACCCTTCGGAGGCGCACCACAGGTAGACGTTCTGCCCGACGAACCCGGCATCGACGACGGCGCTTTCGCGCTTCTGGGCGTCACGGTCGTAGTGGAGGATCAGGTAGACGGAGGCATCGCCGCGGAGGGTATCGAGCGTGTCGTCAGTCTCGACGCGGGTGAGGGTATTGGCCTTGGCGTCGTAGGTGAAGACGCCGTCGGCCGTAGCGACGGCCAGCTCAATCTCCTGGCAGTTGCGCGCGGAGGGAGCGGTGCGTTTGCCGTCGGGACGGGTGACGCCGTTGGCGGCCCAGAGCAGGTCGGCAAGCTGCTGCAGGGTGGGTTTGACGGCGTCGGGGAACTTACGCTCGGTCCGGCGGGCGCTAAGGGCCTCGGCGAGCGGCATCCCGCCGGTCTTGCGAGGCGCGGGGAGGGTGAGGGTCTCGGCGGCCAACGGAAGGACGGCGCAGAGGGCGAGCAGGGCGAAGAGGGACTGCTTCATGATTGTCTCCTGTATGGGGGTGGTATCGCCCCATCAGTATACCATGTCGGTCACAGGGCACAAAAAAAGACCGCCGGTCGGAACCGTACGGTCTCTCTTGTGCGCCTGAGGCGCGGGCCTCAGAAGGCGTAGTGGGCGAAGGCCTTGTTGGCCTGGGCCATCTTGTGGGTGTCGTCGCGCTTCTTGAGGACGTTGCCGGTATTGTTGTAGGCATCGATGATCTCAAGGGCAACGGCACGGGGCATGCCGACGCCGCGGCGGGCGGAGGCATACTGAGCCATCCAGCGGAGGGCCAGGGCGAGCTGGCGGCCCGGGCGGATTTCGACGGGCACCGGATAGGTGGCACCGCCGACGCGGCGGGACTTGACCTCGACCTGAGGCTTCATGTTGTTGATGGCATCGTTCATAACCTCGAGGGGATCCTTGCCGGTTTCCTTGGCGATCTCTTCGATGGCACCGTAAACGATACGCTCAGCGGTCGTCTTCTTGCCGGACTTCATGAGCGTGCGGATGACCTTAGCGACCAGCTCGCTGTTGAAGCGGGGGTCGGTCATGTGGGTACGCTTGGTGGCTCTGCGACGTCTTGCCATGATTCAGTCTCCCTTATTTCTTCTTGGCGGTGGCAGCGGCGTTCTTCTTGACGCCGTACTTGGAACGGGAGCGACCGCGGCCATTGACGCCGAGGCTGTCGAGACAACCGCGGACGATGTGGTAACGGACACCGGGAAGGTCTTTCACACGGCCGCCACGGACCATGACGACGGAGTGTTCCTGAAGGTTGTGGCCCTCGCCCGGGATGTAGGCGGTGACTTCGTAACCGGAGGTAAGACGCACACGGGCGACCTTACGCAGAGCGGAGTTAGGCTTCTTAGGGGTCTGGGTCTTGACGACGGTGCAGACACCGCGACGCTGGGGGCAGGCGACCAGCGCAGGGGATTTGCTCTTCTTGCGCTGCGGGGTGCGGCCCTTGCGCACCAGCTGATTGATGGTCGGCATATACTTATCCTTCTATGCGCTTCAAATAACTTGTCCGCACCTGCGGACGGCCTGTTTTCGTGCCGGAACGGTGGGACGGGGCTCTCGTCCTCTCGCGTCGGAGTCTAGCTACAAACTCCGGGTTCCGCGCAGAAAGTCCTCATAAAATAGCAAAACACCTCCCCCGATGCAACACTAATCCGCAGAATCAAACGAGTTACCCCGTACGGAGGCGCCGCCGGCGCCGCGTAGGCACAAAAAAGCCCCGCGGAGAATCCGCAGGGCCGAGAATGGAGGCGCGAATCGGAGTCGAACCGGTCTAAAAGGATTTGCAGTCCTCTGCCTAGCCGCTTGGCTATCGCGCCGTAAAACGTGACGTATGATAGCAGAGGGCCGGAGCAAAATGCAAGCGAAAAAACCGAAAAGCGGAAATTTTGAGCGTTGCAAGTCATTTTTGAAGAATGCAGGTAAAATGACGCAGGCCACGGAGCCAGTCTGAGAAGATACGCATTTTAGGCTCCTTTCTTGGCCTGGGATGGGCGAGGATAGGCGGCGAGCTTCTCTTGGGGAGCTTTGATTTGTTTTCTTGTGACCTTGGAGAAATCGGTGCCCTTGGGGTAGAACCGGCGGACGAGTTTGTTGAAATTCCCGACAGCCCTTTCTCCCAACCGGCATAAGCATGAGTGCAGCAGGCCTAGGCCCCGAAGATACCGCCGATGGTTTTCTCATCGCGGAACGCGCTGCCGTTGTCGGTCAGGATGTGGTCAATCGCTGTGCCTTGTCTTTACACACGCTCCGAATACTGCGCAGGGCTTTATGAATGGTCTCCTGCCGGAAGTCTGTCAGCTTACGGATGAATGCCTGGTGCTTGTCTGTGGGCAGTACCGTCGTAAGGACTCCGCCGCTTCCCTTTGAGCCCGAGTGCACGGCGTCCATTTGTGCGAACTTCTGTTTCACCGGGTTTAACGTCTTCAGGAGGGTCGTCTGTCAGAAGCGCAGGGTTATGGTTTTTGGCATCTTCGGCCGGTTTATCGGGGAGCGCAACCTCGTTTGAGTTCACGTCGGCGTGTTGCCTCACTGAGACTTAGGTTCTTTGCTGCCTCGCGAACACTCACGTGAGGAGGAGGGTCTGGAGTGTTCCGGATTTTCTGAATCATGAAACGGTCTTTCTCTGTCAAGTGTGATCCGGATTTGCGCCATTTCATCCCGTCAGCCCCCTTGTGCGCTTGGTTGTTGTTCACGCATACTGTCGCACATTGGGCAGCCTTTTTCATGCTCTGATTCTGATCGGCGCGTCGCCCCCCGGGGGGCGAGGGAGGGGGACTTTCCCTCCTCTTCAAGGGTGCGCCATTTAATTGTGCATTTTTCACAGAAGAAGCGGCCTGCCGGCGCATATTGCGCCCCGGCCCCCGCTTTTGCTATGATTTGCCCGCATCACGTGCGATTGTAGCTCAATTGGATAGAGCGTTGGCCTCCGAAGCCAAAGGTTGCGGGTTCGACCCCCGCCTTTCGCACCACTTCTTTTTTTGGAGGGGGACACAGCGATGGCAGTCGATCTCAAAGCCGCTTACCGTACGGTCGTCAACGAGCACTTTACGCCCAGGATGGAAATCTCCTTTGTCGACGGTGACCGCCGCCAGACGCTGGTCTACGAGAAGGTGACGTGGGACATCGGCGGCAAGCGCGAGGGTCTCCGTTACGGCGAGAATCCGGGCCAGGAAGCGGCCATGTACAGGCTGGTGAACGGCAATCTCGTCCTCGGCGACGTGACGACTGTGCAGCCCGGCCGCGGCTTGGTCACCGACGCCGAACTCCTGCAGTTCGGCAAGCACCCCGGCAAGATCAACCTCACCGACGCCGACAACGCCCTGAACATCCTGCGTTATCTCTCGGCCACTCCCTGCGCCATCATCATCAAGCACAACAATCCCTGCGGCGTCGCCAAAGGCTCCACCATTGCCGAGGCCTATGACCGCGCCAACAAGGCCGACATGCTTGCGGCCTTCGGCGGGTGCATCGCCCTCAACCGCACCTGTGACCGCGAGACCGCCGAGCTCATCGCGCGCAACTACGCCGAAGTCGTCGTTGCCCCCGATTACGAACAGGCCGCCCTCGACCTCTTTGCCGCGAAGAAGAATCTCCGCGTCATGCGCATCGGCGCCATGGAGCGCCTCCAGACCTACGCGACCGAACGCTTCCTCGACTTCAAGAGCCTCCTCGACGGCGGCATCATTGCCCAGTGGAGCTACATTCCCGAGGCCCGCACCCCCGAAGGGCTCATCCTGCAGCCCGAAATCGCCGACAAATCCGGCACCCTCCACAGGATCGCCCGCGTCCCGACCGAGCGCGAACTCGACGACCTCCTCTTCGGCTGGCTCGTCGAATCCGGCGTCACCTCCAATTCCGTCCTCTACGTCAAAGACGGCGTCACCGTCGGCATCGGCACCGGCGAGCAGGACCGCGTCGGCGTCGCCGAAATCGCCCGCGACAAGGCCTACCGCAAGCTCGCCGACCGCTACGCCCGCGAGACCTTCGGCACGCCCTACAACGAACTGACCGACCCGGCGCGCATCGCCGAGGCCGACGCCTTCTCCAAGGCTTCCAACGGCGGCCTCAAAGGCGCCGTCATGGTCTCCGACGCCTTCTTCCCCTTCCGTGACGGCGCCGAAGTCGGCATCCGCGAAGGCGTCTCGGCCATCATCCAGCCCGGCGGCGCCATCCGCGACTGGGACGTCATCGACTGCTGCAACGAAAACGGCGTCGCCATGGTCTTCACCGGCCAGCGCAGCTTCCGCCACTGAGGACGCCGCTGCCATGACCGCTCTGACGCGCCGTCTGCTCCTCCTCCTGCCGTTTTTCATGCTGGCCGGATGTGCGGCCCCGACGGCCGCGGACTATCAGCGCCAAGGCGCGCTGACGGTCAGGGTCTTGGACGAGACGCTCAACCGCGACGGCGCCCCCGCCGGCCTTCCCGAGAGCTTCGTCCTCGACATCCCCAAGGAATTCTTCGACGACGACCTCCCCTCGGAATTCCGCAACGGCGGCGTCGGCATCATCAACAATGACCTCCAGCTGACGCAGATGTGGAACCGCTTCTCGCGCGACAACACCGCGCTGCGCCCCTCCATCGATTTCAAGACCAAGGCCCTTCTCTTCGTCTACGATCCGGACCATTACAATCTGGTCCGCCTCCTGGGCATGGAAGTCATCGACGGCGTCGCCAACCCCATCATCTGGCACACCAACTGGACCCTCTCCATCGGCGGCAACGAAAACCGCCGCAAATGGCTCGCCCAGACCAAACCCCAGAAGGACGTCCCCACCGGCAAAGGCAATGTCAACGTGGCCTTCCTTCAGATTCCGCGAGACCTTCCCCCCGGCCAGGCCGGCGTCACCGCCGTCCTGGCCAACGGCGCCCCCGTCCCCGTCCCGAAGGAGCCCTGACCATGTACGAGCAGCTCTCCTTCCAGCAGGCCTGCGCCAGACTCCGCATCCCCGAAGAACGCCTCCGGGATGCCGTCAAATTCGGCGAAGTCCCCTGCCGCAGACAGGGTGAGGACGTTGTCTTCGACGCCGCCGAGCTCGACGTCTGGGCCTCCCGCCGCATCATGGCCCTCCGCAAAAAAGACCTCCTCCCCGAGCACACCGCCTCCACCCGCCTCGACGCCCCCAAAAACCTCCGCGACGACCTCCTCCTCCCCCACCTCCTCAAACCCGCCTACGTTACCCTCGACTCCCGCTCCAAGACCAAAAAGAGCGTCATCCGCGACCTCGTTGACCTCGCCGAAGCCCAAGGTCTCCTCTACGACCCGGCCGACCTCCTCCGCCAGCTCACCGACCGCGAAAACTTCTCCTCCACCGCGCTCCCCGGCGGCATCGCCCTCCCCCACCCCCACCATCCCGACCCCTACCTCATCGCCGAGCCCTTCATGCTCATCGTCCGCAACCTCCGCCCCATCTGGTTCGGCGCCGAGGACGACACCCCCACCGACATCTTCTGCCTGGTCTGCTGCGGCGAAAATCTCCGCCACCTCCACGTCCTCGCCCGCCTCTGCATGATGATCCGCGAGACCGATTTCCTCCGCGACGTCCGCGCCGCCCTCACCCCCGAAGAGCTCACCGAAGCCGCCTTCGCCGCCGAGCGCGCCGTCCTCGCCCAGCTCCGCTGAGCACACCCCCGCAGCTTTCCCAAAAGGGCCCCCGACGGGGCCCTTTTCGTTTCTGTCGCCCGCGGCACGGCAAAGCGCCCCTTGCAGCGCATTGACCGGGCCGGAGAAGAAGACAACATCACACACCCGCGAGGTCTCGGGCGCGGCGTGCGTTTGACCGAAAGGGGATCGTCAAAATATGGGGAGTTCGCGCCGGAGGAAGTCCACGAGCGGCGCCAACACCGGGGACGTCCAGTCCCAGAGTTCCGGGTTACCAAGAGACGAACAGAAATAATCCTTGCTCATGGCATCTTTGTCGAAGAGAGCCGCGTACTGGTGCAGCTTGGCCTTGGGCGTTGGAAGATAGGTGGCGCCGTGCCGTTGCGTGCACGCGCAGAAGTGTTCCCAACACTCCGTCAGGATTGGGCGTTTGTCGGCGGCCACCATCCCTTCCAAGAGCGTTTCAAGCGTGCCATCGGAGGCGTTGTCGGGATAGAGGAAAAAAAGAGGTTTCGGGGCGAATCGCGCCGTCTTTTCCTTTAACGCCGCGAGGCGGGCCTGAAACCCGCCGTCCGCGCAGGGTTGCCGGTTGTTCGTCAGAGGCGCATCGGCATCAAAGAGAATGAGGATGCGATCAACGATCATTTGCTGACGCGGATGGGCGAAGGTTCGCGCGTACGGCCCAAGGCTGCCGATCTTTGGCCATCCCTGCGTGGCGGTCAGGACAAGGGTATGCCCGCCCACATCCACAAAAGTCTCTTTGATTTCGTTTGGTCCGGGCGTCGTCAGTTTCTCCCAGTCCGGGAACGTCGGCACAAGAACCTTCAACAAATGCTGGAGGAAGCGGATATCGTCGACACCCTCAACAAAGACACGGCACGTCATCAGCGAACCTCCAGCCCGAGGTTGACGGTGGAGATGAATTCGTCTTTGCTGTAACCATTGGCGATGACGTTCGGCGAGTCCTGCGCCTCGTCACCCTTTTCCTGGGTTTGCATGAGGTTGATATAGGAGAAGGTGGGCGCATCCCCCATCTCGCCGAGCACAGTGGCGAGGCTCTGCAACATTTCGATGCGGTGGGTCGTGGCGATGAGCTGGACCTGTTGCGCCTTGGCGAACGCAAGCACGGATCTCCAGAAAAGCGGCAACACGGAGTAGTGCAGGCCGTTGTCCAATTCGTCGGCACAGAGGGTCCCTCCGTTCCGGCAGGCCCACAGATTCGCGAGCACGACAACGAGTTTGAGCGCACCATCGCCCAGCACCTGTATCGGCAGAAGCCGAGGGCACCCGTGAAGATTGACCATCACCCGTTTCCCGACGACCTGAATCCCCTGGATGCGCGAGTCGAAGGCTTGCAAAGGCTCCAGCAAAAGCGTATCGGCTTTCGCAAGAAACAGATGCTCTACGTTTGTGAGGTCAATCGGCATCTGCGTGGCCAAATAACGAGCGTATTTCCGGAAAGGCTCTGATGTGGAAGCATATTCCCAAGCCGCGGCCCCCTCAGGGGATTGGGCTTTTCGCCGAAACGTCATCGAGACGTCGGAAACATGTGCGGAGTTGTTGTCTACGTGGAGCGTTTGGCGGAGCATGGGCGTCCGAGAGAGCGTTTGATCCGTTTTTGCCTCGTCATAGTCTTCCTGTTCGGCGTATGCCAAGGAGATACGCACCTCGCGACGAACAGTGTCCGTGAACACGCCCTCAATGCGAATGTCACGCTCGGGATCAAAAAAAAGCGCCGGCAGATTTTCCCCTTCCCCAATGGGCAAGGCCCGAAAATCATTGACACGCGGCGCGATCGCCGAGGTATTGCCCAAGAGAAGGATGCAGATAGCCTCCAGAACGCTTGTTTTCCCACAATTGTTTCGGCCGCCAAGAATGGTGATGTCCGCCAAACGGTCGCATGAAAACACGCGCAACCCACGAAAGTTCTCAACAGTGATCCGGTCAAGTGCCATAACAATCTCGTCGTTCTTCTCTGCCTCTTACTTCCGCAAGTTTAGCATACCTCAAGGGCAAAATGAACATCGACGGAGAAGGTTTCCCGCCTTACGTGGTGAGGGCGGAACGAATCCGCCGATTCTTTTCCGAACCGACAGGCTACTCTGCCGACGTAAGCCCAAAAACAACTGCGAGAGCCGTTATGCCAGCACCGAATCTTCATCCTAAATCAACTCTATTCATTTGAATAACATAACTCACACCTAACATTCACAGAGGTCAAATCGTTTGGATGAGCGCACAGACCATTCCACAAATATGCCAATCCAAAATTCATCCGTAAGCCCAAAACTTTGCTATCATGGGGTTACATAGTTTGAGATGTGACGGTGTTCTTCCGAACCTCCCGTCCCCTCGGACGCCGAATGAATGCGTTAAAGCGTACTTTCGTTTTAGAGAAACTAGCACCTTCTTTACGGGAACGAAATGTATTGCAGAGACGCGTCTGGGAACTATTCCCGGGCGTGTTTTCTCTCATATGTTTCCCCGTAGGCTGTGCTAGGCCTCTCTAAGAGACATTTGGGCTGAAGACACGCCTTTTTGCGTCTTCAGCCGACTCAATGAAGTTGGCAAAACGGGAAAACACAATCATGAAATCTCAGTCCTGTGTTACGACACGCGGCACGAACGGGATGCCAAAATTGTCGGTGGTTGTGCCATGCTACAATGAGGCACCTTGCGTGGAAACTTTCATCCATGCGATAGATGCCACGGCACTGGAAAACGTGGAAATCATCTTCGTTGATGACGGTTCCTCGGATGCGACACTATCCATTGTCAGACAGCTGACAGCTCAGGACAACCGCATCCGCTATGTCTCTTTCTCCCGCAATTTTGGGAAAGAAGCTGCTTTATATGCCGGACTTAAGAAGGCGTCCGGCGATTTGGTTGCCACGATGGATGTCGACCTCCAAGATCCGCCCTCATTGTTGCCGGAAATGATTCGGACCATTATTGAGGAAGGGTATGACAGCGTCGCCACACGGCGCTCCTCACGCAAAGGAGAACCGCCTGTCCGCTCTTGGTTTGCCAAGCGATTTTATTGGCTGATGCACCGCTTCTCGGAAGTCCGGCTGGTAGACGGGGCCAGGGACTTTCGTATGATGACCCGACCCATGGTTGACGCCATATTATCAGTCACCGAGGTCAACCGATTCACCAAAGGTATCTATCAGTGGGTCGGATTCCGCACGAAATGGATATCCTATCCCAACATCGAACGTACTGCGGGCCAGACCAAGTGGTCTTTTCGGAAACTCTTCAAATACAGTCTGGAAGGAATCATGGCCTTTTCAACAGCGCCGTTGCAATTGGCGTCATGGCTGGGAATGTTTTCCTGTCTGCTGGCCTTTTTAACCCTTGTTTTCATCGTTGTCAGAGCCTTGCTTTTCGGTGATCCTGTCGGCGGCTGGCCGTCTCTGGTCTGTATCATCGTCTTTTTCGGAGGACTTCAGCTTTTCGTAGCCGGCATTCTTGGGAACTATCTGGCCAAAACCTATCTGGAAACCAAACACCGCCCTCTGTATTTTGTCAAGGAGGAGAAATGAAAACGAAATGGATCCGCTTCTGGCCATGGCTCCTACTTATCTTCATGGCGTCATGCCTCTTTGCTATGAACGTATGGTGTATCCCGGCACACGATGAGTTAAGTTACGCTTTCGCCGGTCAAAACACGCCTGCGACAGGTGACGTCGACCGAGTTTCTTCTCTTAGCGATATCGTCCGTCAGCAATACAAAGATTATCTGCATGGGACCAACGGACGGGTCTTCGTCCACGGCATCGTCGCATATTTCGCCGGGTTCAAGCTCTACACACTGTTCGACGCGCTGAACACAGCAATGTGGTTTTTATTCGTGTGGCTGATTCTGCATGAAGGCCACGTATCCCTGAAACGCGATGGCAAGGCCTTCCTTTTTGGAGCCTGCATCGTCTGGTGGTTTCTCTGGTACGCGGAAACGTGTTGCATGAATGCGGCTTTTGCCGTGAATTATCTTTGGACGGCCAGCGCCACAGTGGCCATGATGATGCTCTGGCGGAATATGAGCCGCTGGTGGATGGTTCCGATTGCCTTTTTCTACGGATGGAGCCAAGAAGTCTTCGTATTGCCCATGCTAGCAGCGACAGCCGGTGGAACGCTGTTGCGAAGCCTTTCGGAGAGACGGTTGCTCCTCACTGTCAGGCAGGCGGTTGCCGGAGGCCTTATGTTGCTCGGGGCGTGTTTCCTGTGTCTCGGTCCTGCCGCGCTTGACCGTGCCAGTCATACAGCCGGACTTGGATTATCCGGGCTCATAACAGCGTGCGCGAGGGCCAATGCCGGAGTCGTGCTACTGGGTGCCCCGATGCTTCTCTTTGGTGCCCTAGGGTGGGTGATATGGGTTAACCGGAAAGATCTGTGGCAGATGCTTCTGCGCTCACCGGAATGGTGGTGTAGCCTAATCGCGGCCTACGGGCTTTTCTGCCTGACGGGATCAAACGGTGTGGTCCGCTTGGCTATGATGGTCATGATTTCGGCCCTTATCCTTGTTATTCGAGAGCGCGCGGCGTTTCAACTCCGCAACGGATTGCGCCTGTCGGTAATCGCGACGGCATTGCTTTGGCTACTGTGTGTTACAACATGCCAATTTTTCTTATACAAGAACAATCTGCGCATGCTCAGAATTTATCGCGATAACCCGCAAGGCATTACGGCATTTTCCGCACTGCCGACCGGGCCTATGCACTACTCCGTCTGCCATGGCATTTACAACGAATGGCACCGGACGCTTTTCAGACGCGAGCTCGGCCACTCACGTAATCCGGCCTTTTTCACGCCATGGCTCTACGAATCACTCTACCTGGATCCGACGCTCTTTTTCAGCGAGGCAAGCGAATTGGAAGCGACCGGTCTTTTTGTCTCGCCCCGAGCGCCAAGAGCCGTAATCATGCGTGGACACGAGCCACCGTCAGCATCGCAAAAGGCTACGCTTGACCGGTATTTTGCCACGCTTGACATTCAGGCAACCGGATGGCGTCGATTCATTCCGGGACGTTTCCGCGTCATGTTCCCCGACGAGGACTTCTATCTCGCTGCACCTTCCAAGGTCTTTCGCTTCAGAGCCAAAGACGGAGCAGCCTATACCCTCTTTCTTCCTCCCGAAAAGAGAAACTGACTGCACAAGGCGACTCAATCCGCACAGCATTGCCTCCAATGGACGTGTGAGTGTATACAGCCTTCCTCCTCAGCGGAAGCCGCGGAGGAAGGCGCGGAGGGCGTCGGGGCCGGCATCGGCGGCGCGGACGGCGGCGGAGCCGACGATGTAACCGTCGGCGTGTTCGGCGACGGCGTCGGCGGCGGCACGGTCGGCGATGCCGAAGCCGGCGGCGAGGGGGAGGCCGGTGACGCGGCGGAGGGCGGCGAGGCGTTCGCCGAGTCCGGCGGGGAGGCCGGTGCGTTCGCCGGTGATGCCGCGGACGGTGATGACGTAGACGAATCCGGTGCAGCCGGCGGTGAGCAGGGCGGCGCGGTCGGGATCGGTGGCGGGGGAGACGAGGGGGATCCAGTCGAGGCCGGCGGCTTCGGCGGGGCGGCGGAACTCCGCCTCTTCCTCGTGGGGGACGTCGGTGAGGAGGAGGGCGTCGAAACCGGCCGCGGCGGCGTCGCGGCAGAGGGCCTCCGGGCCATAACTATAGATGGGATTGGCGTAGGAGAAGAGGACCAGGCCCAGCTCCGGATGGCGTTCGCGAAGGCGGCGGCCCTGCTCAAGGACGCTGCGGAGGGTGGCTCCGGCGGCGAGGGCGCGCTGTCCGGCGGCCTGAATGACGGGGCCGTCGGCGATGGGGTCGGAGAAGGGCATACCGAGCTCGAGTATGTCGGCGCCTTCGTCGGCGAGGATATCGAGGAGGGTGTCGGAGGCGGCACGGTCGGGGAAGCCGCCGGGCATGTAGAAGATGCGGGCGGCGCGGCCCCGGCGGCGGGCCTTTGCGAAGGCGTTTCGGATACGGTCAGACATGGCGGGATCCTTTCTCAAGGGGTTCAAAGCGGTAGTCGGGGTGGCGGGCCTTCCAGTCGGCGACATTGCCCATGTCTTTGTCGCCGCGTCCGGAGAGGCAGACGACGAGGCGGGAGCCTTTGGGCATCGCGGGGGCGAGGCGGATGGCTTCGGCGAGGGCGTGGCTGGATTCGAGGGCGGGGATGATGCCTTCGTAGCGGCAGAGGGCGTCGAAGGCGCGGATAGCATCGCGGTCGTTGCAGACGGCGTAGGTCACGCGGCCGGCGTCGGCGAGGAAGCTGTGCTCGGGGCCGACGCCGGGATAGTCGAGCCCGGCGGAGACGGAGTAGGCTTCGAGGACCTGGCCGTCGGGGGTCTGCAGGAGGCGCGTGCGGCAGCCGTGGAGGATGCCGGGGCGGCCGCCATTGATGCTGGCGGCGTGGCGGCCGGTCTCAAGGCCTTCGCCGCCGGCTTCGACGCCGACGAGGCGGACGTCCCGGTCGTCGAGGAAGGCGGCGAACATGCCCATGGCGTTGGAGCCGCCGCCGACGCAGGCGACGACGGTGTCGGGAAGGGCGCCGCAGCGGTCGAGCATCTGGCGGCGGGTCTCGCGGCCGATGACGGACTGGAAGGTTCTGACCATCTCGGGGTACGGGGCGGGACCGGCGACGGTGCCGATGACGTAAAAGGTGTTTTCGGCGGTGGCGACCCATTCGCGGATGGCTTCGTTCATGGCGTCTTTGAGGGTCTGGCTGCCGGATTCGACGGCGACGATTTCGGCGCCGAGGGCGCGCATGCGGTCGGCGTTGGGGGCCTGGCGGCGGACGTCGACGGCACCCTGGTAGACGGTGCAGGGCATGCCCATGAGGGCGGCGACGGTGGCGGTGGCGACGCCGTGCATGCCGGCGCCGGTCTCGGCGATGACGCGGGTCTTGCCCATGCGTTTGGCGAGGAGGATCTGCCCGATGACGTTATTGACCTTGTGGGCGCCGGTGTGGTTGAGGTCTTCGCGCTTCAGGTAGATGTCGGCGCCGCCGAGGGCGGCGCTGAGGCGCCGGGCGGGGCAGAGGGGGCTTTCGCGGCCGACGTAATCGCGCAGGAGGGATTCGTATTCGGCGACGAATCCGGGGTCGGCGAGGGCTTCGCGGTAAGCCGTTTCGATTTCGCGGAGGACGGGCATAAGGGTCTCGGGGACGTACTGCCCGCCGTAGATACCGTAGTGTGTGCTCATAATGATTTGGCCTTTCTGACAAATGCGGTCATTTTTTGGGGGTCTTTGACACCGGGGGCGGCTTCGGTGCCGGAGGCGCCGTCGACGGCCCAGGGGCGGACGGCGCGGACGGCGTCGGCGACGTTGCCGGGCGTGAGGCCTCCGGCGAGGACGAGGCGCCGGCGCCGGGCTGCGCGGGCGGCACGGGGCCAGTCCCCTACCCGGCCCTCGCCCGGGGCAGCGTCCCAGACGACGGTGCCGGGGCCGCCGGGGGTGGCGTGCCAGACCTCGACGCCGCTCTGGCGGAAGGTGCAGCGGTAGAGCTGCACGGCGTCAAGCCGGCCGATGCGGACGGCGCGGCGGATGGCGCGGGGGGCAGCGCCGACGAAGACGCCGACGCGGCGGGCGCGGACCGGTACGGCGGCAAGACGCCGAAGGGCCGCTTCGGAGACATAGCGCTTCGAGCCGGGCACCAGGACGATGCCGAGATAATCGGCGCCGGCGGCGTCGGCCGCGGCGAGATCTTCAGGGCGGACGATGCCGCAGATTTTGACCTTCATGCGAGGAGCTCCCGCAGGAGAGCCGGGCGGCGCATCAGGGCTTCGCCAATAAGAAAGCAGCGTGCGCCGGTCTGCGCCATGTCGGCCTTGGAGAAGACGGCGCTTTCGGCGACGGCGACGCGGTCCTGCGGAATCATCCGCAGAAGGGCGGCGGAGGCGGAAAGGTCGGTCCGGAAGGTGCGCAGATCGCGGGCGTTGACGCCGATGGCGGGGAGGCTCAGCGCGCAGAGACGCGCGGTTTCCTCCTCCGTATGGGCCTCAGCCAGGACATCAAGGCCAAGCTCTCCGGCGACGCCCGCGAGATCTTGCAGCCGGGCGTCTTCGAGCATGGCCGCGATGAGCAGCACCGCGTCGGCCCCGAGGACGCGCGCCTCGCAGATCTGATAGGGGTCGAAGACGAAGTCCTTGCGCAGGAGGGGGAGCGCGACGGCACGGCGGGCGCGGACGAGGTCGTCGGCAGAGCCCAGGAAGAAGTCTTCCTCGGTAAGGACCGAGCAGGCGGCGGCGCCGTCGGCCTCATACCGGCGGACGCAGGCGGCGGGGTCGTAGTCCGGCGCGATGAGGCCTTTGGAGGGGGAGGCTTTTTTCGATTCGGCGATGATGCGGATGCCGGGACGGCGGAGGGATTCGAGAAAACCGCGGGCGGGCGGCAGATCGGCCGCGCGGGCGCGGAGTTCGGCCAGGGGGCAGGCGGCCTTGGCGGCGTCGAGGCGGAGGCGCTTGCGTCCGACGATGCGGGTGAGGATGTCAGGCGTCATGGCTGGCTCCGATCAGGGCGTCGAGGCGGGCAAGCGCGGAGCCGTCGTCGATGGCGGCGCAGGCTTTGGCGTAGCCGGCCTCAAGGGATTCGGCAAGGCCGGCGGCATAAACGGCGGCGCCGGCATTGAGGGCGACGACGGCGCGGGCGCCGTCGCGGCGGCGCCCCTCCAGAATGCCGCGCATGACGGCGGCATTCTCGTCAGGCGTGCCGCCACGCAGGTCGGCAGCGGGATAACGGCGGCCGAAGAGAAGCTCGGGGTAGAGATCACGGGTCATCAGCGAACCGTCCGGGCGGAGTTCGGTCACACGGGTGCGGTCGGTGACGGTGATTTCGTCGAGGCCGTCGGCGCCGTGGACGATGAGGGCGCGCTTCATGCCGAGGTCGCGAAGGACGGCCGCGAGAAGTTCGGTGAGAGCGGCATCGTAGACGCCGATGACGGCGGCGGTGGCGTGGGCGGGATTGCAGAGAAGGCCGAGGAGGTTGAAGAAGGTGCGCACGCCGAGCGCACGGCGCACGGGCGCGACCTTGGCAAGGACCGGGTGCATCCGCTGGGCGAAGAGAAAGCCGATGCCGATGTCGGCGATGGCACGCTCCATGCGCTCGGGCGGACAGGCGAGATTGAACCCTGCGGCGGCCATGACGTCGGCAGACCCCGAACGGCCGCTCATGGCGCGGTTGCCATGCTTGGCAATGCGGACGCCGGCACCGGCGGCGACAAAGGCGGCGGCGGTGGAGATATTGAAACTGCGCCCGCCGTCGCCGCCGGTGCCGACGATGTCGGTGACGGTGGCCGTGCCGGTGTCGATGGGAACGGCATGCCGGATGAGGAAGCGGGCCGCACCGGTGAGTTCCTCCCGCGTGACGCCGCGCATCTGAACGGCGGTCAGCAGACCGCCGAAGCGGACGGGGTCGAAGGCATCGGCGGCGACGGCTTCAAGGACGGCGGCGAGTTCGGAGCCGTCAAGCGTCCCGCCGGAGAGGACCTTGGCGAGGGGATCAGGCGTCATGGCCGCACCTCCGGAGGAAGTTGGCCAGCTGCTGACGGCCGCCTTCGGTAAGGATGGATTCGGGATGGTACTGAACGCTCTCAATGGGAAGCGTTCGGTGGCGCATCCCCATGATTTCGCCGTCGGGTGCGGTGGCGCTGACCTCGAAGCAGTCGGGGAGCGTCGCGGCGTCAAGGGCCAGGGAATGGTAGCGGACGGCGCGGAAGGGGTTGGGCAGGCCTTCAAAGAGCCCGCGGCCGTCGTGGGCGATCTCGGAGACCCGGCCGTGCATGACAGTCTTGGCGCGGACAACCCTGGCGCCGAAGACATGGCCGACGGCCTGGTGTCCAAGACAGACACCGAGCATGGGGATGCCCGCATCGGCGCCGGCGCGCACCAAGTCGCAGAGAATGCCGGCCCGTTCGGGGACGGAGGGCCCGGGGGAGAGCAGGATGCCGGCGGGCTTCAGGGCGAGGACTTCGGCGGGGGTGACGTCGCGGTTGCGGCGGATGACGGGGGCGGCTCCGAGGGCATAGAGGAGGTGGACGAGGTTGTAGGTGAACGAGTCGTAATTGTCCAGTACGAAAATCATGGCAGTGGCTCCTTCAGACCAGATCGAATCCGCGGACGGCAAGGCGGACGGCTTCAAAGAGGGCGGCAGCTTTGTTGAGCGTTTCGGCGTATTCACGGTCGGGGTCGGAATCGCTGACGATGCCGGCACCGGCACGGACCGAAAGGATGCCCTGCTTCAGCATCAGCGTGCGGATGGTAATGGCGAGATCCATGTTGCCGGTATTGGAAAAATAGCCGACGGCGCCGCCGTAGGGGCCGCGCGGGTCAGGCTCCAGGGCGTGGATGAGCTCCATGGCGCGGACTTTGGGAGCCCCGCTGAGGGTCCCCGCGGGGAAAGCGGCGGCAAGGAGATCAAAGGCATCGCGGCCCTCGGCCAGCATCGCGCCGACATCGCTGACCAGGTGCATCACGTGGGAGAAGCGCTCAATGTGCATGAAGTTCTCCACGTGCACGCTGCCCGGAGCGGCCGCACGGCCGAGGTCATTGCGCGCGAGGTCGACAAGCATGAGATGCTCGGCGCATTCCTTGGGGTCGTTGAGCAGTTCGTCGGCGGCGCGGCGGTCGTCGGCCTCGGTGGCCCCGCGGCGGCGCGTGCCGGCGATGGGGCGGACGGCCGTGCGGCCGTCCGCCAGGCGCACAAGCGTCTCGGGCGAAGAACCGACCAGCGTCAGACCGCGGTGACGGAAGAAGAAGGTGTAGGGCGAGGGATTCACCGAGCGGAGCGCGCGGTAAAGCTGGACGGGGTCGGCCGCACAGGGCGCCGAGAAGCACTGCGACAGGACGACCTGAATGCATTCGCCGGCGCGGATGGCCTCACGGGCCGAGCGGACGGCATCGCAAAAGGCTTCGCGGCCCATGTTGCTGACAAGCCGGGGAGGCTCCGCCTCCGGCGTAGGCGCGGGGAGCGCCCTGCGGGGAACGAAGAAGGGGGCTTTGAGCGCGGCCATGCGGCGCAGCCCGTCGTCATAAGCCGCCCGGGGATGGGGATAGGCCGCCGGATCGACCGTCACGACCGCCATGAGGACCTGGCGGCGGTTGTCAAAAATCAGCACGTCGTCGACCAGCAGGAAACAGGCCGTCGGCGTATCGACGGGTTTCTTGGGGGCGGGCAGGGATTCAAACAGATTGACCGTCTCGTACCCGAAGAATCCGATGGCTCCGCCGAAGAAGGGCGGCAGGCCCTCGGTCATTGCCGGCCGCCGGCCCAGCAAAGGCTTCAGCGCATCGGTCGGATTGCGCACAAAGGGAACCTCCCGGCGCCCTCCGGCATCCTCAAGAAAGGCCTTTCCATCCTCGACGGTGAAGATACCCCGCGGCGAATGCCCGAGAAACGAGTAACGGCCAAAACCCTCTCCGTGTTCGCAGCTCTCCAGCAAAAAGACCGACTCCCGGTCGGCAAACCGCGCCAGCGCGCTGACCGGGGTTTCCAGGTCGGCGAGCGTCTCATCCACAAGCGGGACGGGGGCTCCCTCCGCCGCCAGGCGCTCAAACGTCTCATAATCCATCAGCTGTCTCATCGTCGTCTCCACTGTCCTCTCGGTACAAAAAAACAGGCCGCACGTCGGGTGTGATGCTCCCGGATGTGCGGCCTGTCGTAAAAACAAAAACGGCGGAGTTCCTCAGAGGGGATCTTCCGCCGTCATTCCTGTGCGCATGGTCGATGCGTTACAACGCAGTGCAGTCCGGCGAGCAACCCCGCCAGAACCATCGTCCGAAGACTTTCCGATATGCGCTGCGATTCATAACGGGGAAACAATAGCACAGCGCGGGGCAAAAACGCAAGCGGGGTACGCGAAATTTTTTGGTATGGGCTTTTTCTTGCGCGACGGGGCGCCGTTTGGCATACTTTATTTACTTATGGAAAGAAGGAGTTTCGGAATGGGACAGACAGAAGTCCTTGACGGCGGCGTTACCTCCGCTCAGGGTTTCCGCGCGGCGAGCGCGGAGGCCGGCGTGAAGTATGCCGGACGCCGAGACGTATCAGTGATTTATTCAGAGGTGCCCTGCGTGGCTGCAGGTGTCTTCACCACCAATCTAGTGGCGGCTGCGCCGGTGCGGCTGGACCGGGAACGTCTGGCCGCCGCGCCGAAAGCACAGGCCATTTTCGTGAACACGGGCTGCGCGAACGCGTGTACGGGCGACCGGGGTCTGGCCGACGCCCGGAAGATTTCGGAGCGCGGCGCCGCGGTTTTCGGCATCGATCCGTCACTGACGCTGGTGTCGAGCACGGGCGTCATCGGGACGCTGCTGCCGGTCGACAGGATCGTCGCGGGTCTCGAGGCGGCGAAGCCCCATCTGCGCGCCGGCCGCGAGGTCGACGAAGAGGTGGCGCGCGCCATCATGACGACCGACACGCGGCCGAAGCGCGCGGCGGTGACCTGCGTCGTTGACGGGCGCGTGGTGACGCTGGGCGGCATGTGCAAGGGCGCCGGCATGATTGAGCCGAAAATGGCGACGATGCTGGCCTACGTGACGACCGACGCCGCAGTGGACGCGGCCTGGCTGCGCGAACAGCTGAAGGCGGCCGCGGACGTTTCCTTTAACCGCGCGGTCGTGGACGGCGACGAGTCGACCAACGATACGTTGATCTGCCTGGCCAACGGGCTGGCGGGCAATTCTCCGCTCAATGCGTCGCATCCCGATGCGGAGGTCTTTGCCGAGGCCCTGCAAACGCTCTGCATCCGCCTGGCCAAGGCGATTGTGCAGGACGGCGAGGGCGTCTCGAAGTTCGTGACGGTCCACGTGACGGGCGCGAGGACGACGGCCGACGCGAAACTGGTGACCCGCGCGATTGCGCGTTCGCCGCTGGTGAAGACGTCGTGGTTCGGGCGCGACCCGAACTGGGGCCGCGTGATCTGCGCGACGGGCTATTCCGGCGCGGAGGTCGACCCGCTGAAGGTCCGCATTCTATACGGCGGCGTCTGCGCCTACGACCGCGGCCGCGTGGCCGACGACGAGACCCTCGCGGAGATGCAGGCACTGATGGCGGCCGATGCGTTTGACGTGGACGTGGAACTCGGGTTAGGCGACGGCGAGGATACGGTTTACACCTGCGACCTGACCTTCGAGTACGTGAAAATCAACGCGGAGTACACGACATGATCACGAAGATGGAGCAGTATATCGCCAAGGCGAGCGTGCTGATCGAGGCCGTCCCGTACATCCAGGAGTTCCGCGGGGGCACGGTCGTCGTGAAGCTGGGCGGCAGCGTCATGGAGTCGCCTGAAAATCTGTCGCGCCTGATGAGCGACATTGCCTTCATGCGCACGGTCGGCATCAAGGTCATACTGGTGCACGGCGGCGGCAAGGCCATCAGCCGAGCCATGACGGAGGCGGGGATTCCGCCGAACTTCGTCATGGGGCTGCGCGTGACGGACGAGCGGACGATCGAGGTGGTCGAGCAGACCATCAAGCACACGGTCAACGCCAACATCCTGCATCTGCTGAACGACAATTACCACGTGCTGGCGCGTCCGCTGCACGGCGACTGGATCATCAGTGTCCGCAAGACGACCGGCACCGACGAGGACGGCAACCCGGTGGACTGGGGCTACGTCGGCGATCCGGTGGGCGTGAACACCATCGCCATCTCGCAGATGACCGACGCGGGCGTCATCCCGGTCATCACGCCGCTCGGCATGGGCGCGGACGACGGCAAGCTCTACAACGTGAATGCGGACGTCGCGGCGGTGGCCATCGCCAAGGCCATGCGCGTGCGCAAACTGGTCTTTATTTCCGACGTTCCGGGATTGCTCCGGGATGTCAATGACCCCGATTCCCTTATTTCGACGCTGCGGCTGGGCCACGTCCAGCAGCTGAAGGACGAGGGGGTCATCCGTGGCGGTATGCTGCCGAAAATCGACAGCTGCGCCGAGGCAATCGAAGCAGGCGTGCAGCGCGTCCACCTCGTCGACGGACGGATGCCGCATTCGCTCCTGCTCGAAATTTTCACCAAAGAAGGCGTAGGAACGGAGATCAAAGCCGATGAGTAACAAGACGAACGATATCGCGGACCTTTTCAACCAGTACGTCATGCCGACCTATGCGCCCGCCGTGGCGCTTGTCTCCGGTTCCGGGAGCAAGGTGATTGACATGGACAACATGCAGTACATCGACCTGACCTCCGGCATCGCGACGCTGGCCTGCGGCCACTGCCACCCGGCGGTGACCAAGGCAATCGAGACGCAGGCGGCCGTCATGCCCCACTGCTCCAACCTCTATTACAACACCAACATGATTCTCCTGGCCCAGCGCCTCTCCCGCCTCGCCGGCGGCGCGAAGTGCTTCTTCGCCAACTCCGGCGCCGAGGCGAATGAGAACATGGTCAAGATTGCCCGCGTCTGGGGCGCTCCCCGCGGCCGCTATGAAGTCATCACCTTCACGAAGGGCTTCCACGGCCGCACACTGGCCATGTGCGCGGCGACGGCTCAGGAGAAGATCCAGAAGGGGTTCGATCCGTTGCCCGTGGGCTTCGCCTATGCCGACTACAACGATCTGGAGTCGGTGAAGGCCGCAATCAACGAACGCACGGTCGCCATTTTGCTTGAGCCTATTCAGGGGGAAGGCGGCGTGCTGCCGGCCACCGAGGCGTTCATGAAGGGTGTCGCCGAGCTTTGCCGCGAGAAGGAGCTTCTCCTACTGATGGATGAGATCCAGACCGGCATGGGGCGCACGGGCACAATGTTTGCCTGGGAGCAGTACGGTATCCGCCCTGATATGTTCTCCTTGGCCAAAGCGCTCGGCGGCGGTCTTCCGCTCAGCGCAGTGGTGGCAAAGCCGGAACTGGCCGAGCTGCTGCATCCCGGTATGCTGGGGACGACTTTCGGCGGCAATCCTTGCGCCTGCGCTGCAAGTCTGGCCGTACTGGACACGATCGAAAAGGAAGGGCTCCTGGAGAAGGCCAAGACCAGCGGGGCGCTCTTCCGCGAAGGTCTCGAGGCCCTCATGGCGACCTATCCGCAGATCCTCGAGGTGCGCGGCCGCGGTCTGCTGATCGGCATGGTCGTCGAGGGCAGCGCCAAGGAGGTCGTGGACTCCTGCCGTCTGGGCGGCGTCCTCTGCTGCACGGCCGGCGAACACGTCGTCCGCTTCCTGCCGCCGCTGAACATCTCCGAGAAGGATCTCGAGGAAGCTCTCGACATCATCGGCGATTCGCTTGATGAAATCTACGGCGTCTGAGCCGCACGGCCCGTCACAGCACGGAAAAAGGGGACCGGACATTCCGGTCCCCTTTTTTGTTGTGACAGTATGTTGTGGTTTATGCTTTTCGTTGTGACTGTTTAAGAGCAGGAATCTTTGTGCCCGGCAGGCTCTGAACACTGGATATTCCCGGCCCCGTCTCACCGCAGACGGAGGAATCCGAGGAAAAAGTCACGCCAGCCGCCGATCGGCTTGCGCTTGGTCTCAGCCGTGGCCGCGGCGGCATAGCGGTCGCGGAGGATGAGCTGGGCGTCGCGGGGCGACTCGGTTTCGGGCAGGATGTACGTCCCGTCGGGCTGCATGCGGCGTCCCTTCGCGGTATCGGAACGGAGAATCTCGATGTAGGCCAGCAGGTCCTGACGGCAGGCTTCATCCAAAATCGGGGTATAGACCTCAACGCGGCGGTTGAGATTGCGGTTGAGGAAGTCCCCGGAGCCGATGAAGAGCCGCTGGCGCCCGTTGGAGCCGAAGCAGAAGATGCGGGCATGCTCGAGGTAGGTGCCGACGATGGAGGTGACGCGGATATTCTCCGTCTTGCCGGGGATGCCGGGACGGATGCAGCAGATGCCGCGGACATGAAGGTCGATGCGGACGCCGGCACTGGAGGCCTCGATGAGACGGTCGATGAGCGGCATATTGTTGAGTCCGTTAACCTTCAGGAAGGCATAGGCGGGTTGGCCGGATTGGGCGACGCGGATTTCCTCGTCGAGCTGCTCCAGGACGCCGGAGAGGAGAGACTTCGGGGCGACGAGGAGTTTTTCGCTTTCGCAGACAGGCTCGCCGATACAGAGGTGACGGAAGAGGCGGGCCGCGTCGGCACCGATCTGAGCGTCGGCCGTCATGTAGGAGAGGTCGGTGTAGAGGGCGGCGGTCTTTTCGTTGTAATTGCCGGTACCGATCTGGGTGATGGTACGGTTCTCGCCGTCGGGGCCCCGGAAGATGATCAGGCAGACCTTGGCATGGACCTTGTAGCCCGGCAGGCCGTAGATGACGGTACAGCCGGCATCTTGGAGCATTTCGGCATAGTTGATGTTACTCTCCTCGTCAAAGCGGGCACGGAGCTCAAGGACGCAGAGGACATCCTTACCGTTCTCCGCGGCGCGGGCGAGGGCCTGGGCGATGCGGGAGTTGGAGGCGAGGCGGTAGAGGGTGATGCGAATGGCCGTGACGTCGGGGTCGTCGGCGGCCTGCTCGAGAAGGCGGACGAAGGGCTGGATCGACTCGAAGGGGAAGTGGAGGAGACGGTCGCGCTCGCGGATACGGTCGGCGATGCGGCCCTCGGCCCAGGGAACATGGGCGGGTTTGACGGAGGGGGTGTTGAGAAGTTTGGCGATGCCCTCGGGGAGGGCTTTGGCTAGGCCGAAGGCAAATTCCGGCCCGAAGGGGAGGCGTCGGACGGAGGGCTCGACGCCCTTGGGGCAGTTGAGGCGCTTCATCAGGGCCGCGGTCAGTTTCGCACCGGCCTCGGGACTGAGCTCGACACGAACGGGGGCGAGTTTCTTGCGGCGGCGGACAAAGTCGCGCATGGCGCCGCGGAAATCGGCTTCACCCTCGTGCTCCTCGACGGGGAGGTCGGCGTTGCGCGTGACGCGGCAGAGGACGCTCTCGGTGGGATGGAGGCGGCCGTAGGCCTTGGCGGCGAAGAAGCGGACGACGCGGGCGGTCTGCAGCGTCCACAGGCCGTCGGCGTCGGAGAAGACGCGGAAGGCCGGCAGACGGCCCAACGGAATGACGCCGAGAGCGTCGCGGTCAAAACGGGAGACGACGGCGGATTCGCAGTTTCGCAGGAAGGGGAAGGGATGGTGCGGGTCGATGACAATCGGGGAGAGAAGCGGTTTGAGTTCGCCCTTGAAGAAGCGCGTCATCTGTACGGAACGGGGGCCGTCGACCTCCTCAGGCGTGAGAAAGGCGATGCCGGCGCGAGCGAAGACGGTTTTGATCTCTTCCGCGGTGTGGGCGGCGATTTCGTCGAGGCGCGTGGCCGTGGCGATGGCCGCAGCCATCTGGCGCTCGGGAGTCCAGCCGGTCTTGTCGTCGGCCGTGTTCACACCGGCCAGGCATTGGTCCAGCAGGGTGCCGACGCGGACGCGGAAGAATTCGTCGAGGTTGTTGAGATAGATGCCGAAAAACATGAGGCGGTCGAGTGGCTGCCGTTCGGGCAGCATGGCCTCCTCAAGGACGCGGCGGTTGAAGGCGAGCCAACTCTGGTCGCGGTTTAGGGTGCAGGCGTAGGCAAAAGGTGTGTCCATAAGAATCCTTCCCGGACGCCGACGGGCATGACCCGCAGCGTCCCGCATCCGCAGTATCGGAGGATGGTCTCCATGGCCAAGATACCCGGCACCAGGGTCGACATCCGTCCGGGCGTGACGCGGCGCAGCAGCGCCACGGTGCCGCCCTCGTCCTTGCGGGCGCGTTTGACGAAATCACGGAGGCGGTCACATTCGAGCAACGTTTCGCCGGTATCGGCCGTCTCGGGATAAAGGGCGCGGCGGACCTTGGCCGCGGCGCGGGCGGTTCCGCCCATGGCGTAGATGCGATCCATCCCGGCGCCCGCGAAGCGGGGCAGATGTTCCTCCAGCATGCCGCGGACAAAGCGCCGCACGGCGCGTGCCTCCTCATGCGTCGGGAAGAGCCCCTGCCTGACGAAGTGGCGCCCGATGGAGAGGCAGCCAAAAGGCAACGAGACGCCCTCGCGGAGGCCGTCCGGTCCGAAGCTGAAGAGTTGGCAGCTGCCGCCGCCAAGGTCGAAGGCATAACCCTCAGTCACGCCCGCCCGGAGCAGGCCCGCGCAGTCACATTGCATCTCCCCCTCGGCCGAGAGCAGGCGAATACGGATGCCCGTACGGCCATAGACGGCAGAGAAGACGTCGGCGCGGTTGACGACGGAACGGAGCGCGGCCGTGGAGAAGGCGTTGGGCGTACCACACCCGCAGAGGGCGCAGAAGCGGCCCATGTGACCGAGGACGGAACAGAGGTGTTCGATGCCTTCGTCGCTGAGGCGGCCGTCACGGACATAGTCCAGAAGGCCGGTATAATCGCGCTCGCTGTAGAGTTTGCGGATGGCACTGCCGCGGATGCCGTAGACGACGGTCCGAATGGTATTGGACCCGATATCGGTCACGGCGATTTTGTCGATCTGACTCTCTGTTTGCATGCGCGTTAAGATAGCGCACGCGTCTTAGCCGACTGTGAGGGAAAGATTTTGATTGCGTTAAATCGGCAGGCTCAGAGGTGAGCGAGTCCGGTGAGGGAGCCGATGACGGGGACGGAACCGGAGGCGAGACGGGAGGCGTCCTGGTGGCCGGCGGCGCAGAGAAGGCAGTGCCAACCCATGGAGGCGGCGACTTCGGCGTCGTGGAGGGTGTCGCCGATCATGACGATGTGGCCGGCGAGGCCGAGGGTCCTGGCGGCGTCGGCTTTGGAGCTGCCATAGTAGCCGCGCGAGCCCATGACAAAGTCCATGTAGCGGAGAAGGCCGAACTGGCGAAGCTGGACCTCAAGGATGCCCTGTTCAAGAGCAGAGAGGACGCCTTGGCGGAATCCGAGAGCGCGGAAGTGTGCGACGGCCTCAGCGGCGCCGGGCTGCAGGGTGAGTTTTCGGGAGAAGAGATAGCGGAGATGGAAGCTCTCGGCGACGGCGTCCCAGTGAGGTTCGCGGTCAGGGTCGATACCGAGGCCCTTATAGAAGGCGGAGACGGGGAAGAGGAAGCGCCGACGGTATTCGGGCAGGGCCAGCGGGGCCATGCCGCGCTGACGCAGGATGACATTGAGGGAATCGAGACAGGACTCGAGGTCGTTGAGGAGGGTCCCATTAAAATCCCACACGACAACGGTGCGGGAGGGGGCCCCGCGAAAGAGGCGTTCAAGCGCGGTCACGGGCGGCTCCGAAGCGGTATCAGGTGAAGGAAATGAGGCGGCGGGCAGCGGCGGATTCCTCGGCGGCGGCGCCTTCGTCGGCGGCGCGGCGGCCGACGGAGAGAAGGATGCCGACAGCGGCAAAGGTCGAGAGGAGCGAGGACCCGCCATAGGAGAAGAAGGGCAGAGCCAAGCCCTTGGTCGGGAAGAGGTGGGTGACGACGGCCATGTTGGCGGCAGCCTGCGCGCAGATCATCATCGTGGCGCCGAAGGCCAATAACATGCCCTGCTTGTCCGGTGCGCTGAAGGCGATGACCATGCCGCAGAAGAAGAAGAGCAGAAAGACCAACCAAACCGCCGCGGTGGCGACGAGGCCGAGGTCCTCGCCGATAATGGCCAGGATGAAGTCGGTGTGGCATTCTGGCAGGTAGCGTTCCTTCTGCATGCCGGAACCCAGGCCGACGCCGAGGATGTGGCCGTTGTTGAAAGCGATCTCAGCCTGCTGGGCCTGATAGTTCGTGCCCTCGCGTTCGTTCATCAGGCGCTTCATGCGGTTTTCGTTGGTCAGCAGGAGGGCTCCGATGGCGACAATGCCGACACAGGCGAAGAAGACGCAGCGCTTCCACCCGATGCCGCCGACCAACAGCGTGATGCCGCTCAGGAAGCAGAGAATCATCGCGCCTCCGAAGTCCGGCTGAAGGATGAGCAGCAGCAGCGCGGAACCGATGACAGCCACGGGAATGACCACGCCACGGAAGAAACGGTTGATCAGGCCGGCCTGACGGTCAAGATAGGCCGACAGGAAGACGACCATCAGGAGCTTGACGAATTCAATCGGCTGGACACTCAGAGGGCCAAGCGCAATCCAACGGTGGGAGCCCTTGACCGATTTGCCGATACCGGGCACCAAGACCATGGCCAGCGAGATCAGCATGACGCCGACGAGGGCCCAGAGGACGGTGCGGTTACGGTAGAAACGGTAGTCGATGCGCCAGAGCACCAAGGAGGCCACGCAGGCAACGACAAGGAAGACGGCCTGTTGGGTGAAGAAATGGTAAGCCCCGGCCGCCTGCGCCTTGCCGGCGTAGGCCAGGATCAGCAAGCCGAACCCCGACATGCTCAGGGCCAAGGGAAAGATCAACCGTGCACAGAATCTCAGCATCGCGTACCGTCCTTTGCGCAGGACTCAGGGGAAACCACGGGAAGCGGGAGGGAGGAAGGATAGAAAGCGGGAATCAGGTAGGAGGCGGGTTACCCCGCCGTCCTCCCACACCACCCAGCGTACGGACCCGTACTGGGCGGTTGTCC
>CALXSH010000018.1 GCA_944391065.1 uncultured Kiritimatiellota bacterium
TGGACAACCGCCCAGTACGGGTCCGTACGCTGGGTGGTGTGGGAGGACGGCGGGGTAACCCGCCTCCTACCTGATTGTGCCTTTGGCGCGCCTCGACGCGGCAAAGGCGGGCGCCCAAGGGTGCCCCGCAGAGACCGTACGGCCCCGGGCGCCGCGACCGGCAATGCAGGAGACGCTGCGGAGCCCCGGACTCTCGGGATACGGTGCTGAGCGGCGCCTGCCGCAGCAGAGACCGGGTGCCCGGGATACGCTTGGCGAAGTGGGGCGCGGCACAGGCGGGCGCCCAAGGGCGCCCCGCAGAGACCGTACAACCCCGGGCGCCGCGGTGGCAACTGGGTGCCGGGTTGCGTGGGATGTGGCTACGGCGCCAATGACTTCGTGGGGACAGGTGGCGGCGGTGGCTTTGCGATGTCGGGAGACGGGCCGGGGGTGTCTACCGTCAAATCGAGGGGTTTTGACGTCCGTGGAGGATGGTGATAGGATACCGACACACGAGGAAGGAGTATCGAGATGAGAACAGGAATGATAATCTTTTGCGCTTATGATGGGCTGCACGTCGGTGCCTTCGAATGAGGACCTGTCGGCGGTTGCGGATTTTGACGCGTCGCGGTATATGGGCGTTTGGCACGAGGTGGCGCGCCTGCCGCAGTGGTTCCAGCGCGGAATGACGGATGTGACGGCGACTTATTCGCTTGAGGGGGATATGCTGAGGATCGTGAATGAGGGTACCCGTGACGGCATACGGAAAACGGCGGAGGCAAAAGGATATTTTGCCGGAGAACCGACGGTTGGTCTTTTCCGGGTTACCTTCTTCTGGCCTTTTTATTCGGATTATAAGATTCTCTGGATTTCGCCGGGGTATGACTTGGCGTTGGTGACCTCTGAGGATCGGAATTCTTTGTGGATTTTGGCCAGGAGCCTGCCGGTTGATCAAGAGTGTCTGCAGAAACTGCGGGATAGGGTAGAGTCGATGGGGTTTGATATCTCAAGACTTGAATGGAGCAGTGGGACGGGGAATTGAAGAAAGAAGGCGGCCGGGAATCCGGCCGCCTTTTCTGTAAGGTATCTCTTGGTTCAGCGGATAATTTCGTAAACGGTGACATTGTCGTCTTTGGCTCGAATGGTGACGGAGTCCGTGCCATAGGTGACGTCGAAATCGCCGCATCCGAGGGGAAGAACGGTGGCTTTGCCGACCTTGATGCCGGGAAGGGGGATGGTCTTTGATTCACCTTTTGAGAAGGTGTAACCGGAACTCATGTCGCCGTCCGTCATAGTCTCGGGGACATTGGCCACAGCGTCACGAGGAACGTCAAGCTTAAATTGCTTGAAGGTGATGTCGATGGGCTTGTCGGAGGTGTTGATGTAGCGGGCGGCGGTGACATTGTCGGCCTTGGGATCGAGGGGGCGCTGGAGTTCGGCGCCTTCACGGCTGATGCGGGTGCCTTCAAGGGGCTTCCAGGTCTGACCGCGGTCACCGGAGATTTCGATGCGGCCCTGTTTGGCGGCGTTGGGATTCTGGAGGATGAAGTGGACCCAGTTGGCCGTAATGCCGGGAGGCAGGACAATGGCGGCCCATTCGCCGGGCTGGAGTGTCTTGGGTTCGAAGATCTCGGGCAGGCGGACGTAGATGCTGTCGCGGCTGACGGTCAGATCCTTGAGGGCGGGGACGTTGGTCTCGAAGCGGTAGACGACGTTACCTTTGGCCTTGAGGTCAGGCTTGCGACCGGTGACGGCGATACAGGCTTGGGTGTAGAGGCTGTCGCGGACCTCGTCAAGCATCGGACGGACGTGGCGGGAGGCCGGGTTGACTACGGAGGGGAACTTGGTCTTCTGCTGAATCTCGGAGTAGTGACGGCGGGTGGCGTCGGCCTTGAGGAGGGCGTTGAGGGCGGCGGCGACGTCATCAAGCTTGCCGGAGGTATAGGCGTCGCAGGCCTTGATGCCGGCTTGGGCCATGGCCTCGAAGGGGATGAGCCAATTGTGGATTTCCTCGATGAAGGCCTTGTTGCCGCACTTGCCGCGGAGGTCCTCGGCTGCCTTTTTCATGCTGACGAAGGCTTTACGGGCGGCCTGAAGATCGGCGTCCTCGGGCTTCTTGCCGTTACGGACCGCTTCTCGGATGCGGTCGAGGACGGGGGCGACGGACTGGGACTCCTCACGGCGGTATCCGTGGAAGTTCTTGCCTTGGTCAGAGTTGTGCTCGGAGAAGACGGTCACGGCCTCAGCGCAGTTGGGGAAGAGGCGGACGATGCCGTCCTTCCAAGTGCGGGCGGGATCGGTGTAGGCGACGGGATTCCAGGTGTAGTCAGCGACGCCGAAGAGGCCGATTTTGGAGGCGACGGGCTTATCCATGGGGTTGGCAACGAAGCCGGAGAGCTTGTCCCCATTGGTATTGGCATTGCCGTAGGCGGGACCGAGAAGGAGGCTGCTGCGGCAGTAGTCGTTGACGGGCCAGTTCCACCAGATGTAAGCCTTGCGGCCGATGGTCTTGTTGATCCAGTCGACGCCTTCGGCGTTGATGTCGGTGCAGACGCTGTTGCCAGTCCACATGATGGAGATGTCGCTGTCGAGCTGCGTGCCGAGGATCTTGAGATAGTCGCCGCCGGACCAGGCACGGTTGTACTGGGTGGGGCAGAGGATGAGGGGGGTGACGTCGGGTTTCTTGCGTACGAACTCGCGGTTGACGGTATTGAGGAGCTCGACCTGTTTCTCGGCGCGGGCACCTTCACCACCGATGTCGTCGAAGAAGACGGCGAAGCTGCGGACGCCGAGCTGGTACATCATCTCGAACTTGGCGATGCAGGCACGGATGTCGGTGTCATCCTTCCAGTGAATGTCCTGGCCTGGATGGACGGCCCAGACGAAGTTGACTTTGTTCTTGGCAGCGGCCTTGACCATCTCTTCCATCACCTTGGCTTGGTCGGCGGGGTAGGGGTCGCGCCAGCGGTTGGAGAAACCGTGGAAGGGGTCGTTCTTGGGGCCGTAGATGTAGGTGTTGAGCTTGATGGTGCCGTAGTAGCGGAAGAGGTCTTTGCGGGCTTCGGCGGTGTAGGGGTGACCGTAATAGCCCTCGACGGTGCCGCGGAAGGCGATGGCGGGCCAGTCCTTGATTGTGCAGGGAGTGTAGGTCGGATTGCGGAGAAGCTGACGAAGCGTCTGGACGGCGTAGAAGAGGCCGGTGCCGTTTTTGGCGGTGACGGTGGCGTTTTCCGCGGTCAGGGTGAGGGTGTAGCCCTCGTCGGGGAGAGCCGCGTCAAGGGACCACGAAAGTCCGAAGGAGGCGTCGTCGGCAATCTTGAAGGTCTCACCCAAGGCGCGGAGGGCGTCGGCGTCGAAGCCGGCAGCGGGACGGACGGCGATGGATTGGGGCGTTTTGCAGGAGGCATCGGCGGTCATCGTGACTTCCTGGGGCGTCGGATAAACGCGCATGGATTCAGGAAGGGTGTCGGCGATCGTGATACCGGCAACCGTTACGGCAGCAGCAATCAGGGTAAAGCGCATGGCAGTTCTCCTTGATGAGGGTTAGTGGGAAGGTCGTGTCCCTACTAGAGTAGCAAAAAGAGGGCTCCCACGAAGGACGGAACAGAGAACAGCGGACTTTGCGGACAGAAGAAGACGGGCAGTGGGTACAAAAAGGGACGGTGCGATACGCACCGTCCCTTCCGGGAAGCGAGGTAATCCGTCGGCTCAGCGGCCTTCAATCTGGCCGGAGAGTGCGAGCATACGTGCTTCGACAGACTGAATTTCGGCAAAACCTTGGGAGCTGACAGGGTTGACGCCGTCGGAGGCTTCCATGGAGCTGTCGGCTTCGTTGTAGATAGAATGCGGGCAGCCGGTAAGGGCATCGAAGATGATGTTGCCCTTGTAGAGGCTGAGCGTCACGGTGCCGTCGGCGTATTGCGCGAGGGTATCCACGGCGTTGCGGGCGGCAACGGTGGTGGGGTCGTAGTAGCGGCCATCGTAAATCTGGTCGGAGATGAGCTTGGAGAGCTGCATAAAGAAGAGGGTCGCGCGACGGTCCATTGTGGCCTGGTAGACGTAGCGAATGGCAGAGCCAAGGAGCTCCATGCCAGGGGCCTCGTAGACGCCGCGGCTCTTGGTGCCGATGATGCGGTTTTCGAGGGCGTGCTTCATGCCGATGCCGTTGCGGCCGCCGATTTCATTGGCGAGCATCATGGCTTCGAGCGGGGTGACGTCCTTGCCGTTGATTTGGACGGGGCGGCCCTTACTGAAGCGGATGGTGACGGTTTCGGCCTTGTCGGGTGCCTGCCAGGGCCAGACACCCATGGTAGGCTCGACGATGGACATGGAGGTCTCCATGCTCTCAAGATCCTCGGCCTCATGGGAGAGACCGGCCATGTTGGCGTCGGTGGAATATTTCTTCTTGCCACCGGCGAAGGCGACGATGCCGAACTGCGCGAGGTAGTCGACCATCTGGGTGCGGCCGGGGAAGCGCTTGAGCAGGCCGGCGTCGCGCCAAGGAGAGTAGACTTTCATCTCGGGGGCGAAGACGTTGGTATAGCGCTCGATGCGCATCTGGTCGTTGCCGCGGCCGGTGGCGCCGTGGACGAGGACCTGGACGCCGCGCTTCTGCATCTCGGGGATGAGGCCCTTGATGGTGACGGCACGGCCGATGCCGGTGGAGTTCCAGTAGCCACCGTCATACATGGCCTGGCACTTGATGGCCTCGAGGCAGGCGTCAGCCATTTCGTTGCGGAGGTCGACGATGACTGTCTCGATGCCGGTGGGGGCCATGCGCTTGGCCACATCGTTGATATCCTTCTCGTCAGGCTGGCCGATGCCGCCGGTGAACCCGATTACTTTGACGCCGTTTTCCATCATCACTTTGGCAATCGTGCGGGAATCCAGCCCGCCCGACACGCAGGTGCCGGCAACCATACCCTTGAGGTCTTCCAAAACCATCGCCATTTTATGTCCTCCTTTTATGAAGAATAGCCGTTAAAAACGTGGGAGAGTATAGCACAATCGGCTTACCAGTAGGAACCGCGGGGGGTGGCTCCAGACATGTCCAAACCCTGTATCCAACGGATCTCCGGAGGCGGTCCGCCGCGCCTGCCGACGACCTCGACGGCGTCAAAACGGTAGAGGGGCTCACGGCCGAAGAGACGTTCGGCAGTGAGCCAGGCCATGGCGGCGCGGCGCATACGGCGTTTTTTGTCGCGGGTGATGGCGTTGACGGGGCGGTTCCAGTCGTCAGCTGTGGCTCTGGTCTTCACCTCGACGAAAAGATAGACGCCGTCACGGTCGCGGGCAATGATGTCAAGTTCGAGTCTCGGACGGGGGCGGATGTTACGTCCGAGGATTTTGCAGCCCTGTCCCCGGAGATAGGCCGCGGCGAGTTCTTCACCCCAGTTGCCGGTCTCGGAACCGGGTCTGAAACTCCTGATGCCCCAGGCCATGGTCGCTGACTCCAATCAGAAGAGGGCGTAGAAATCCGTGTCCGAGGCAGGCTCGGGAGTCTCCAGCGGGAGGGGTGCGGCGAGCTGTGAGGGCGGTTCGGGCGACGGGGTGGGGGGCAGTGGGGCCTCCGAAAGTGTCGGCCCAGGGGCGGGTTTTGGCGTATCGGAGGTCTCGGGCGCGATGCGGAGGCCTTCCTCGGGGATTGCGCGGACGGCATCCATATAGGGCGCGGCCTGTTCCCAAGGGAGCGTTTCGAGGCGTTTGCCGTAGAGCGCGAAGGAAATGGCCTCGGCGGAGTCCGGGGCATAGAGACGCTGGCGGTTGCGGTACTCGCGGACCCAGTAACGGCGGACGAGATCGCGGGCGCCGGCGAGGAGGGTCTCCTCGTCGTCGGCGAGCATGCGGTCGGGACGGGCGACGAGGGCGCTCAGGGCCTCGGTCAGCATGGGGGTGCCGTCGGGAACAACGAGGGCCGGCTGATGCTCCAGGTAGGCGGTGCAGGCCAAGGTGTAGAGGCGCGAGGCAATGGGATCGTCGACGAAGCGCTGCGGCAGGTGGCGGATCAGGCAGTCCATGACCGGCGCGTCTGAGAAGTGGTGGACGAGCATTTCTCCGAAGGCTTCGTTGAGGGCGCGCGAGGCGGTCAGACCGGCGGCCGTGACGACGGGCTCGGCGCCGTCAGCATCCATGCCGTCGGCGTCCTCCGGTGTCTGGACATCGTCGTCGGTGTCCCACTCGGGGACCTCGTCGGCGGCAGGGGCGCAGTCTCCTTCGTCGGAGACCGGCGGCTTGGAGGCGGAGGAGGACGCGTGGCCTTCCTGACGGGCCTTGTAAGCGTCGCGGCGGCGCTGGGACTCGGCGGCCTCCTCGCGGGTCTTGGCCAGGGAGGTTTCGAGCGCGGCAACCGGCAGGCCGAGTGTCGTGGCGGCTTCCTGGAGGAATTTGGCCGTGAGAATGGGGTCCTGACAGTCGCGGATGAGGCCGACGGTCGTTGAGGCGATGCGGGTGACGGCTTCAAGGGAATCGGGGTCGGCCTCGGTCTCCCGGAGTCTGCGGATGGTGTAGGGAGCGGGATCCTCGGCCGCGTCAAGGCAGGCTCTGAAGGCTTCCGGTCCTCTGTCGCGCAGGAGGGAATCGGGGTCCTCGCCGGGCGGGAGGGTGGCGATGCGGACGGGGATGGCCTCGGTCAGGAATAGCCCGGCGGTACGGAGGGCGGCTTTGATGCCGGCGGCGTCGCCGTCGAAGACGAGGATGGCGGTGTCGGCGGCACGCTTCAGCAGGCGCACGTGGTCGGCCGTGAAGGCCGTGCCCTGGGATGCCAGCGCTGTGTCGAATCCGCAGGCGTGGCAACGGATGACGTCAATCTGGCCTTCGCAGACAATGGCGCGGCGCGGATTCTGATGGGCGATGGCGGCACGGGCCAGGTGAAAGGCGTAAAGCGTGTGGGCCTTCTTGAAGATTTCCGTTTCCGGGCTGTTGACGTATTTGGCGGCCTTGGGGCGGTTGTCAATCAGACGGCAGGAGAAGGCGATGACACGGCCCTGGGGGTCGCAGATCGGAAAGGTGATGCGTCCAGCGAAGCGGTCGTAGTAGTCGGTACGGCCCTCCCGAGGCGGGGCGAGGACGCCGGCGGCGACCATCTCCTCGGGCGTATAGCCGTGATGCGCGGCCCAGACCAGAATGGAGTCGCGCTGGGCCGGGGCATAGCCGATGCCGAAGCGCTCCTGAATGTCATGGGTGAGGGAGCGTGAGGCGAGATACTGCCGTGCGGCCTCGGCGCCGCGGGTCTGCAGAAGGCAACGGCGGTAGAAGGCGGCGAGCTCGGCATTGATGGTGTAGAGACGCTGGCGGGCCTTAGCCTGGGGGTCGAAGCGGCGGTGGAGGGTGACACCGGCACGCTCTGCCAGTTTGCGGACAGCCTCGGGGAAGGTGATGCCCTCCATCTTCTGGACAAAGGTGAAGACGTCACCGTGTTCGCCGCAACCGAAGCATTTGTAAAAGCCGCGGTCGGTACGGATATTAAAGGAGGGCGTCTTCTCTTTGTGGAAGGGACAGCAGGCTTTGGCCGTGGAGCCGACACGGCGGACGGGTACGCCGTGCTCCTCAATCAGGTCCGCGAGGTCCACGCGGGCCCGGATTTCATTCAGATCGTCGTCGGTAAAGGAAGACATCGCTCAGGAATAGATCAGGGCTTCGCAGCGGAAGCGTCCGGATCGCCGCCAATGGCGCGGAGGGCCGCCTCGCGGAGGATGTCAGGATTCTCGCGGAAGCGGTCGGCCCAGAGTTCGGAGAGGTTTTTGAGAATCGGTTGGTCCATCGGGGCGTTCCGCAGTGAGCTGAACTGTTCGGCAGCTACGCGGTAGGTGCCGCAGATCACACTGATTAGAATCAGACTCTTCAACAGGCCGACGGTCATGCCGAGGAGTGCGTTGAAAGGTTGGGGAAGAATGAGGCCAAAGACCCTCCTGAAGAGTTTGGCCGTCAGAAAATAAAGGATTATGCCGACAGCCGCGGAGGCGATGACGGCCGCCAACGTAGGCGAGTCCGTGAAGACGCGCCCGGCGATACCGCTGATGGTACCATGGCCGATCCAGAGGACACCGACGGCGACGGCAATGCCGAGCAACGGGGCCAGTTCACCGCTGAATCCACGAAAAGCACCGCGGATGACAAAGAAGAGAATGACCAAGGCGGCGACAAAAAGCAGGATTTCCGTCATCATGGCAGGGTTCCTCCGATTTCGTCATCAGTCAGATAGCAACCGGGGTCCGAGCCCCAGGGCCCTAGACCGGCGGCCTCCGCGCGGGCCCTCAGATTGCCCGCGCAGAGACCGAGGAAACGGCATCCGGCGCACCGTCCGGTAAGATGGGCGGCACGGTCCCGCAGAGCTGCCAGCAGGGTGCCGGCCGGCGGGTTACGCCAGCGTTCCGTCCAGCCGGGGTCGCGAACGGAGCCGATGGGGCGGGTGGCCCAGAATTGGTCCGGATAGAGGGTGCCGTCCCAGGAGACGCAAAGGAAGCGAGAGCCGGAGGCGTTGCCGCCGTTGCGCCGCAGAAGGGGCAGAACGGCGTCGGCCCGTGGGTCATTGCGTTCTTTCAGCCAGAGCCAGAGCCAAGGGGCGTCGCAGTGGTTGTCGACGGTCAGGACCTCGGGGCCATCGCCGCCCGCCGTGAGGCTGTCGGTTAGCTCAAAGAGCCGGGTGGCGGCCTCGCGGGTCTCGGCGGGGGAGAGCGCGTCCTCCCGGATGGAGGCGGCGCGGCCGGTGGCGACGAGGTGGTAGAAGCAGACGCGGCGGAAGCCTTCACGGCACATGAAATCAAAGATGCGGTCGAGGTCTCCGACGTTCTGCCGATTCATCGTGACGCGCAGGCCGACCTTGATGCCGGCGTCGCGGCAACGGCGCATGGCCTCCAGGCTGCGCGCATAGGCGCCGTCGACACCGCGGAAGCGATCATGGACCTTGGGCGTGCCGTCGATACTGATGCCGACGTAGGCTACGTCCAAGGCCTTCAGACGCGCGGCTGCTTCGGTGTCGATGAGGGTGCCGTTGGAGGAGAGGGTGACGCGGATGCCGCGCGCACGGGCACGTTCGGCTACGTCAAAGAGCCAAGGGAACAGCATCGGTTCGCCACCGGAGAGCAGAAGGGCAGGGGTGCCGAGCTCCGCCAGCGCGTCGACGGTACGGAGGGCTTCGTCACAGGAGAGGATGTCGGTGTCGGCCGCACGCGCGGCGGCATAGCAGTGACGGCAGCGGAGATTGCAGTCCGGGGTCAGGTTCCAGACGACAACGGGACCGACGGTGCCGACGGCAACCCCATAGCGGAGGCGGTCCGCGGCGCCGTGGCGGCCGGAGAGCAGTCTGGTAAGGTCGAGCATCCGACGGGTCCGGTCCTTATTCCATTGGCAGGGAATCGACCCACTTGCGGTAGGCGTCGCGGGCGGCAGAGTGCTGGGTGATAAGGGAGAGATAATATTCTCCCCAGATACGGGCATCGGCATTGCGGCGCTGGGCGAAGAGAATGCGGGTCATGAGATCGGCCTGAAGGGATTTGCGCGGTACGGCGGCGACGGCCGGGCGCAGATAGCCGAGCGCTTCGGTGTAGAGTTTGGCCTGATAGGCCAGCGCGGCGGCCTCATAGGCCGCGTCGACGGAGTCGGGCCGGAGGGAGATGGCGTCGCCGTAGGCCTTGAGCGCGGTGTCGCGGTGATTATTCTGGCGCGCGATGCGGGCCAGAAGCAGGGCGGCGTCGAAGGAGGCCGGATCGGCTTCGTGAGCCTTCTTGGCGTTCTCCTCGGCTGTGGTCCACTGGCGTTTGCCGCGGGCCGTTTCGGCCTTGGTCATGAAGTTCCTGCAGGATTTGGCATCGCCGCCGGCGGGAGGCGTTTTGGCGGTGCGCTTTAGGTAACCGGTCAGGCGGGAAACGGCGTTGGTGGCCTCCTTGGCCTCCGGTGTGCCGTCGGGCAGGAGGCGCTCGGCCTTGGTCATGGCGTCCAGTGCCGCGCGGTGGAGAGCGGGAGGATCCTTCATGCAAAGCCGGCCGATATTGAAAAGGACGGTGGCGTTATCGGGGTCGAGATTGGAGGCGTGGAGCAACAGCGCCAACGCCGCATCGGTCCGCTGTTGGCCGGCATAGATCGCGGCCAGGCGCGAACAGGCGCGGACCCGGATGCTCGTGTCGGCATCGCTCAGGACGAGCCCGCGGAAGACGGTCATGGCCTGGTCGGTATCCTTTTGGGCCTCACAGACCATGCCGCGCAGTTCCGCGCAGAGGGCGGCGGTCGGGGTACCGACGGTCGCCTTGGCGGAGATCCGGTCCAAGATGTCACGGGCATAGGGATAATCGCCGGCGCGGTAGGCGGCCAAAGCCAGACTGTAACCGACGGCCGGGTCGCCGTCGGTCAGACGGGAAAGGTGTTCGTAGGCCGAGATGGCCTCGCTCCAGCGCTGTCCTTCGTAGGCTTTCTTGGCTTCTTCCGCGACCTTGGCCGGGCTGTCGTCGGAACACCCGGCAGCACCGAGCGCCAACAACGCGGCCGTCAGGATAAATGCTCTCATGTCGTCCTCCACCTGATACCGAATATCACTATGGCGAAGTCTACCAAAAACCTTCCTTCCCTGTCCGTGACGCTGCCGCACCAGGGGCGCGCGGTGACAGCCGTGGACGGGGGAAAGGGATGGCGGATTTGGTAGAATCTCCGGCATTATGAGAAAGCGAATCGCGATTGCCTGCGGCGGGACAGGCGGCCATATCAATCCCGCGCTTGCCGTGGCTGAGGAGCTCCGTGACCGTGGGGCCGAACTCTCCCTGATAGTCTCCGGTATCCGTGAGGCCGATCGCCGTGCGGCGGCCGCCTGGGAGGGCCCGGTGCTGCGGTCCGGCGCGAAGCCGATGCGTCATCTCTTCGCCAATCTGCTGGCCATCGCGCGCTGTCACCGTTTTCTCCGACGTCAGCGGTCGGAAGTGCTCTTTGCGACCGGCGGTTACACCAGTTTCCCGCCCGTGGTGGCGGCCCGTATGCTGGGCATCCCGGTCGTGTTGCATGAGGCCAATTCGCTGGTCGGTCAGGCTGTCCGCTTTCTGGCGAAGCGGTTTTCGATTGAGACCGTGGCGCTCTCTTATCCCGGCAGTGAAGCGCAGCTGTCCGGCGTGAAGACGGCCTTCACCGGACTCCCGCTGCGTCGGAGCGTACTGGCTGACCTGGAGAAGGCTGCTGGGGCCGGTCACCCAAAGGATCGCTTCACCCTTTTCGTGACGGGTGGCAGCCAAGGCGCGCACGGCATGAATATGCTGCTGGCCCCGGTTCTTCTCTCCTTTGCCAAGACCTGCCCCGATGTGCGGATCATCCATCAGTGCGGGACGGCCGACGAAGCTGCGCTGCGCGAACTCTACGCGCCCGTAGCGGAACAGGTCGATCTGCGTCCCTTCGTCGAATCGATGGGGACTTGTTACGGTCAGGCCGATCTGGTCATCGCCCGAGCCGGCGCGGCGACCTGCGCCGAAATCGCACGTTGCGGGGTACCGACGATTTTCATCCCGCTGCCGACGGCGACGGATGATCATCAGACCCGCAACGCCGAGGCACTGGTCCGCTGCGGCGGAGCACTCTGTTTCGCTCAGCTCCGGACGCGTCCGGAGCAGATTGCCGAGGCCATTGCGCAGTTCTATGCCGATGGGGCGATCCGCGCATCGATGCGCGCGGCCTTTGAAGCCCTGGAGACGCCCGACGCGGCAGCTGCGGTTGCCGATTTGCTGACAGGTGACAAGGCCTGATGACGCTGACCCGACGGGAGATTTCGCGATGGGCCCCCTCCGACGTCCTGGAGGCAGGCAGCAGGCTTGTCTCTTCCGGCGGTGTGCTAGGGCTGCAGACCAAGGGCAATATCCTGGCCGGCTCGGTTCGGCAGGGCTCTTCGCGTCTGGTCGTCCGTTTGGTGCTCGGCGGTGAACGTCCGCAGACGCACTGCGTCTGCGCGGAGGCTCAGGGCGGACGCATCTGCCGTCACGCCGTGGCCGTCGCGCTCCGTTATGCCGCGACCTGCGGCGCCAAGGAGGATACGCCCGAGACGATGACCTTCGCCGCCGAACGTGCCCCGACGCGCGAGGATATTCTGCGCTGGTGCGGACCGACGGTCTTCGCGCGGGCCGAAGCACTCTACCGTGACGGGGCGGTGAGCCATGTCGCCTTCCGCTATCCTGACGGAGAGGGGGACGTCTGGAGCAACGGCACCTTCCTGCATGTCGGCTTTCATATGCTTCCCGGTGGACTGGTTGAGGGCAATTGCCCCTGCTACACCTCCCGCAGTCAGGGCCTGCTGTGCGAACACACCATGGCGGTGGCCTATGCCGTCATGCGACAGTACGCCAGTGAGGAGAAACGTGCCCGGTTTGAGGCCGTCCGTCGCCATGCTGCGCGGATGGCCGCCGCGGCCGATACCATGATCCGTCGCGCGCCGGAGGGTACGCCAGCCATCCTGAGGATATTCATTCCGGCCCGCGGCGCTGAGCAGTTCGCGCAGGGACGGGTCACCGTCGCCATTCGCGTTTATGTCGGCTCCAAGGGGTACCGTCCCGAGGACTTACCCAAGGCGGTTTATCGTTTCTCCGAGGCGGATGAGAATCTGCTGGGCATCCTGGAAGACATCGCCGAGGGGGCTTTCCCGGGACAGATGACGTTGCGGCCGGAGGATTTTCTGTCCGTATTGCGCTGCGCGGAATTTAGCTGGGTCGGCGACGCGGGGACGCGCCACCGGCTCCGGATCGCGGGGGAGCCGCTGGCGACGCCGCTGGTACTCCGGCCCGATCCCTCGCAGGATTGCCTGCGGCTTTCCCTTCGGCTGCCGAAGACCGGCGCGGCCTGCGTGTACGGCCGCGTCGGATGGTGGCTTGATGGGTTGGTGGCACGGCCGCTGGCTCATGTGCTGCCGGAACCCTTCCGCTCTCTCTACCGTCAATCGGAGGCGGTGCCGCGCTCGAGGATATTTGAGTTTTTCGAGACAGAGTGGCCGATGCTGCGGGCGCTGCTGCCCGTCGCCGAGGGGGAGGATATCACGCCGGATCTCTTCACGGCCGTGCCGGGCCAACCGCGCTTCCGTCTGACGCTTGGTGGCACGCCGGTCTTTCTTACCGCCTGGCTTGAGGTCCGGTACGGTGCCGAGACGGACGCGGTCTGTGGCCATCGCCGTATCGCGGTACCGGATCCCGATGACTTTTACCGATGCTACGTCCGCAACCCCGATGCCGAAAAGACGGCGCTTGGGCTGGTGCAGGCAATGGGGTTCATGGGAGAAGACGGTGCTTCGCTGATGCCGCTGAGCGGTCACACGGAGGTGCTGAATGTTCTGGGGCGTTATGTGCCGGAGGTGCGGCGCAACGGCTGGCGCGTCTCGGTGACCGGGGCGGTGGGGGATTTCTGCGACCGGACCGAGACGGTCGTGCCGGTCGTGACGGTGACCGACGGAGACGGGGCCTTTGAGGTCACGACGGACTATGTGTCACCCGAGGGAAAAAGAATTGTCTCCCGCGAGGAAATTGAGCTGGCCGTCAGTCGGAATCAGGCCTTTGTCGAGGCCGGTGATCGGGTGGTGCTGGTCGACATCGGGGCCATCCGCGGGTTGCGCGAGGCCTGCGATTCCTGCCGCGCGCGGAACGGTTCAAAGCCGGGCAGCGTGCGGATTGAAGCGGTTCACGCCCCCTTCATCCAAGCCGCCCTTGAGGCGATGGAGGGTATCGATTTCGAGGCTGCGCCGGACTGGCGCGCGCGAGCCTCGAAGCAGAATCGTCTTGAACGGCCGGAATCGGTGCCGCTCGGCGCGCTTGAGAAAACGCTCCGTCCTTATCAGAAGGAGGGCGTGTATTGGCTGCGTTTTCTGGAGGAGAGCGGATTCTGCGGTATCCTGGCCGATGAAATGGGCCTCGGTAAGACGTTGCAGACGATCACCTGGCTGCAGCTGCCGCGTGTCCGCGAGAAGGCCGCCGGACTGCCGGCCCTGGTGGTCTGTCCGACCTCGCTGGTGGAAAACTGGAACCGCGAGGCAGCCTCCTTCGCCCCTTGGCTGAAACGCTTGGTCGTAAGCGGCCCCAACCGCGATGCCCTCTTCGCGCGGGTCCCGCAGGCCGACCTCGTCATCACGAGCTACGCCCTGATCCGACGGGATGTCGGATTCTACTCGCGCTGCCGTTTCTCGGTCGTGGTGCTGGATGAGGCGCAGGCCATCAAGAATCAGAAGACGCAGAACGCGCAGGCCGTGAAGCAGCTCTCGGCCGATACCCGTCTGGTGCTCTCGGGCACGCCGATTGAAAACGGTGTCTCTGACCTTTGGTCCATCATGGACTTTCTCATGCCGCGCTATCTGGGGCCGTACGAGAACTTCCGCGTCGAATATGAGGATCGGATTGCCTTGGGCGGGGCCGACGCGGAGGCGGCTCAGCGTCGTCTGCGGACGAAGCTTCATCCCTTCCTGCTGCGCCGCGTCAAGAAGGATGTGGCCAAGGACCTCCCCGACAAGATACGTTCCGTCACCTACTGCGCGCTGACATCCGAGCAGCGTCAGGTCTATGACCGTCTTCGCACGCAGATGCTTGAGAAAATGCGGGGTCTGGTCCGCGAGAAAGGTTTCGACAAGTCCCGCATGGAGGTACTGGCTCTGCTGATGCGGTTGCGTCAGGTCTGCTGTGACCTGCGGCTGCTGAAAGAGGGTGCGCCGAAGCCGTGGTCTGCGCCGTCAGCGAAGCTTGACGCGCTCACGGAACTGCTCGCCGAAGCCCGCGCCGGAGGCCATCGCATGCTGGTTTTCTCGCAGTTCACCTCCATGCTGAAGCTGATTGCGGAGCGTCTGGAGGCCGAAGGCCTGGAGTACTGCTATCTGGACGGTTCGACCAAGGATCGGTTGGGAGAGTGTGCGCGGTTCAATCAAAGCGATATTCCTGTCTTTCTCATTTCACTCAAGGCCGGCGGTACGGGTCTCAACCTGACAGGCGCCGACATGGTCGTTCATTTCGATCCGTGGTGGAATCCCGCCGCGGAGGATCAGGCGACGGACCGTGCCCACCGCATCGGCCAGCGCAAGACCGTGCAGGCTATCAAGCTGATAGCCGAGAATACGGTTGAGGAGAAGGTGCTGGAGATGCAACGAAAGAAACAGGCCCTGATTGAGGCGACGGTCAATGCCTCCGATGCCTCCATCGCCCGGACGCTGACCTGGTCCGAAATCGAATCGCTGCTGGCGTAACCGTCAGAGGTGGGCCAGCGGGCAGGTCTCGCAGGTCCGGTACGGGGCGGAGCAGAAATCGTTGTAAATTTGGAGCAGGCCCTGAAGCCGTAACCCATCGTCGGGCAGCGGCAGGGATGGATCGCCCGTCAGACGGAACCACGCCTCGCGCATCGGGGCAGAGGGGTGCTCCGGCGGCAGGTCTCCGAGGACGTCGGGGCTGACCGTGCCAAGTGCCAGACGGTAGGGAATGATCAGATTGATGACGAGCGCCGCGGCCCGGGAACGTCCCACGGGAGCGCCGTGGATGCCGAGCGGTCCGGAGAGAAGAGCGGAGGCCTTGGCAATCGCCGCCGGCAGCTTCTCCGGCGGGAGGGCCTCCAACGCGTCGGTTTCCTGCAGGATGCCGACGGCGCCGATTAGGCGGCGAAAGGGGTGATTCTGCGGACGGAGGGTCCGCGTGTCCCAGACAAAGGGTACGGCCGGCGGCGGTTGGGCCAGACGCCACCAGGTATCCCAGAGTTCGCGGTGCCGTGGCGCCAGCAGGCCCGAGACACCGGCCAGAACGGCAAAGCGCTCGGTGGGAGAGAGTCCGCGGATGCGGTCGAACGGCACCTCAGAGGCCAGACGGCGGAAATTGCCGGCGTTGCGCCCGTAGCCCATGGCCGTCAGCACGCCGGCATAAAGTGCCTGGCTGCGGCCTTGGGCGCGGATGGCGTCGGTCAGGGCGGAGGCCTTGACACGGAGCCTGAAGTGGCCCGCGGAGCGGAGGACGCGGTCACGTTCGCCGGGTGTGGCCTCCAGACAGACGCGGCAGGGGCGCGGCATCGTATCGGTGTAGGGGTAGCGGCCGGTGTCGGTCTCCTCCGGGCGGAAAGCGTTCTCGGCCCCCTCGAAGGAGCGCAGAATCAGCTGCGGTACCGCGGTGGGAAGGGTTTTGGCCTGCGGTTTAGGGTCCCAGACGACATGGAGGATGACGTCGGCGTAAGCCGGGTCCGCGGCGTGCCCGTGCAGGTCCCAGTCGCGCGGCGTCAGATGAAGCTCCACGTCGCCGCGGCGCAGGACGCCGCCGAAGGCTATCAGGGCATTGCGGAAATCGGGGCCGTCGGCATGGTTCCAGGTGCCGATGTCAAGGATTTCGACTGGCGTGCCATCGGGGAGCGCCAGGTGCTTCGGGCGTCGGGCGGAGTCGGCCCAGAGTTCCTGAAGGGCGGCCTCGTCCGGCGGCATGGGTTCATTCAGGTCCGTGCACTGGTCGCGCAGGCGGCGGTAAAGGGCATCCGGAGCGGACGGGTCGGTGTCCATCAGAAGAATTTTTTGCGGGAGAAGAAGATGACCGTGACGGCAATCAGCAGCAACGAAATCCCGGCGATGAAGGCAAATCCGAGCGGCGTCTGTTGGTTGACGGGCAACCAGGTATTCATGCCGAAGACGGAGGCTATCAGCATCGGGACCGTGAGCACGATGGTCATGGAGGTCAGGAACTTCATGACGTTGTTCAGATTGTTGCTGATAATCGAGGCGAAGGCGTCGAGGGTGCCGGTCAGAATGTTGCTGTGAATGCTGGCCATCTCGAGTGCCTGCTGGTATTCGATGCGGACATCCTCCAGCACGTCCAGGTCGTCCTCGTCGATATTCAGCTGGCGGGTCGTCCGGATACGGCTGAGCAGAATGTCGTCGGCCTTCAGCGAGGTGGTGAAGTAAACGAGCGACTTTTCGATGTTCAGCAACCGCATGAGGCTTTCGTTGGAGACCGATTCGTGCAGATCCTGTTCGACGAGGTCAGCGCGCTGACGGATGTCACGCAGATAGCGCAGATAGAGAATGGCGGCGTGCCAGAGCAGGTGGAAGGTAAAGCGGAACTTCTGCTCCGGCGGACAGACCCTGCGGATCTGATCCAGGAAGGAGGCCGCAATCGGCGTGGAGCGGTTGCAGACCGTAATGACAGCGTTGGCCGTGTGAACGACGCCGAGCGGGAGCGTATTGAAGGGATGGAGATTCTCGTCCGGCTCGTGATAGGGGACGTGAACGACAATCAGCACCGTCCCGTCGTCATCGACCTCAAGACGCGGCCGTTCGTCGCGGTCCAGCGGATCGGAGATGAATTCCCGGGAAACGCCGGTGAGGGTCTGGACACGGAGAATTTCCTCCGTCGACGGATCTGACAGATTGATCCAGCACGGCCCGTCAGGAGAAACGACTTCGCGCAGGCTGCCGCTGACCCACTGATAAATCGAAAGCATCTCAGTGCCCTCCCTTGCCGTCCTCGCCGAAGAGGTAGACTTCCAAGCCTTTCGGTTTGCGTTTCTTGAAAAAGGAATAGCCCTTGAATACCCAGAGCCTGCGCAGGCGGAAATGGCGGCGGAGGGTTTCTTTACGGTCCTCGGTCAGCGTGCCGAGCACGCGGTACCAGTGCTTATAGACACCCGAGATGTCCGCCAGGCAAAGAATGCTGCGGAACCATTTCGGATGCCAGCGGCGCAGGAGAATGCCGGCCTGGAAGTCAATCAGACCGGGATGGTTGCCGGGCAGAATGAGGACATTCTTGGCGTTCCGGTTGTCCAGATGGGTGACGCCGCGGCGGTGCATCTCGAAGACCATGGCTTCGAGTTCCTTGAAATAGGATTCCGGCAGACGGGGAAGCGGTGAGAGCGTGGGGTCCTGACGGATGGCAATCGTGCGCTCGTTCTCATGGTCATTGTATGAACTGAGCGTGTCACCGGGCAACCACTCCATGGCAAAGGCGTAGCGGTCAATCCGTTGGAGATGTTGCGGGATACCGGGCATGCCCTCGAGGCGCTTCATCAGCGTGTACTCGTGGCTGATCATGAAACGTCCAAAGGTCCATCGGATCCACCAGGGACTTTTGCGGAAATCCTTCACGACCATCTTGCCTTCCGGCAAGGTGAGAAGGTAGACACGGGCATTCCCGGCCCGCCCCTTGCTGAGGCAGACCGCACCGGAATCCGGCCCCTCCCAATGCGCGCGTGTGAGCATTGTATCCATGCGGAGAAGTATAGCAAAACGGCGGGAGGGCCGTCGGAGGAGCCGGCGGGACGGTATGTTACAATATGCGCCATGAACCAAAAGGGCAAAGCGCGCAGCGCAGGGAAAAAGGGCCGTCGGCCGACCGGCCGCGCGACGGCCGCCGTGCCCATCGCGCCGGGAGGAGATGGGTTTCCGTGGATGTCGGCAGCGGTGCTTGCTGTGGCCGTGGCGGTCTTTCCTGTTTTCTCGGCCGAGGCGCTCACCTCAGCGGGGTCGGCCGTGTTGATGCCGCTGGCCGTGTACGGTGTGGCCTGGCTGCTGGCCGCCGTGCTCACGAGGCCTTCTGTTTTCGGGGGAGACCGAGGTTTTGTGGGATTGACGTTCCTGCTGCTGGGGCTCGGGATTACGGTGCAGATGCGGTTTGGGACGTGGGTTCCCTCCTGGACGGCCTGGCGTGCCTACGCGCCGCTGCTCACGGGCCTCGCGCTCTTTCTCTTCTGCCTGCGGGGGGTGTCGGTGACACTTCTGGCGGTTCTGCTGCGGCGGTTTCGATGGGGATTCTGGCTGGCGGCCATGGCCACCTTGGGTGTGCTTTTCGCCTTTGGGCGGGTTTACCGCGGCGGTCTTTTTCTGCCCGGCCAGATCAATCCGACCGAGGCGGTCAAGCTCTTTTTGGTCTGCTTTGCGGCCGGTTGGCTGCCGTTGCGCCGTGAGGGGTTGTCGCGAACGGTGTTGGGCATTCCGCTGCCGCCCTTGGGAACGGCGCTCGCGCTTCTCTTTGCCTGGGGGGCGCCGTTGGCGGGGGCTGTGGCCGTGCGTGATTTGGGATTGGCGCTGATTCTCTGCCTGACGCTGGTCTTTATGCTGTCAGTGCAGACCGGGCGCTCCGGCTGGTTCTGGGTCGGTACGGCGCTGGCCGCGATGGCGGGTTACCTGATCCGCTTTGTCTCGGCTCACACGTACGAACGTTTTGACGTCTGGCTGCATCCCTTTGTCGATCCGCTGGACAGCGGATGGCAGATCGGTCAGAGCCTCACCGCGGAATATGCCGGCGGCCTGTGGGGAACGGGGCTTGGCGCGGGGGCGCCCGCGTCGGTGCCGATTGTCTCCAGCGACTTCGTCTACGCGGCGATGGCCGAGGAGTTGGGGCTGATCGGATGCGGGTTGATTCTGCTGCTCTACTGGTGCTGGCTTTCGCGGGCCATCGCCGTCAGCTGCGACGCGGAGGATTCCTCCCTGCGGCTGTTGGGCTCTGGCTTTGCTGCGGTGATCGGCGCGCAGATTCTGTTGAACGTGGGCGGCGTGACGAAGGCTCTCCCAATGACCGGCATCACACTGCCCTTCTTTTCCCAAGGCGGCTTCTCACTGATGGTCGTGCTGGTCTTCTGCGGGCTGGTCGCCGTGCTCTCCGGTACCCGGCGCCGCGGAGCCTGAGGCATGGCGGTCGGCCAACGTCCGGAAACTCTCCGTCAGCCATTCCCGTTTCCCGCCTAAGAGGCGTAGCAGCCGTTCGTTTTCGCCGGCGTCGTAAATGCAGTGTTCCGGATAGAGGGTCAGGTAAAGCGCCATTGGCGTCGACTCCGGAGGCAACCGCGTGCCGCTGCCTCGGCGGAGTCCGTAGGCCGTCTCCACAATCCCCAAAAACGCCGCGCTGGCTTCCGGCCAGGGATAGACCGTCCTATAGGCTTTGGCGAAACGACGTCGTTGGGAACCGCGGTTCCACAGCCAGATCAGCAGCGTGCAGACGGACGCGGCAAGGATATAGATGGTGATACGCAGAATCATGGAGTCTCCGGTTCGGAAGGTTGGGGTGCGGGGGAGTCGAGCAGGCGGATAATCTGTTGCTGCAGGGGGGCGATGTCGGCATCCTCCAGGCCGGGATCGGTGACGGCATAAAAGCTGCCCGTAGCCCGGTGCTCATAGAGGCGGACCTTCCGCCCGTCGGGTTCGCGGGTGACGCGGCGTTCAATCAAGTGTCGGCTGCGCTCCAGCAGAATCGCCAGCAGGTAGATGACGCCGGTATCCTCTGGACGTCCGGCCTCCAACAGTCGGGTCAGCAGATAAATGGCGGTCTCGCGTTGGACGGGCTCGCTCTTGGCTTCCTTCGGCGTCGCCGTGGGGATGGTGAATTTCCAGGCGCTCAGTCGGGCGTCGCGCTCCGGCCGGCCGGAATCCGCGAAGCAGGCTGTGCAGAGGTCGCGCCGCAGAAGGATGCCGCCTTCCGCCGGAAGCAGAACCGAGACGCCGGTGCTGCCTGGCTCAAAGGGTGTACCGCAGACCGCACAGGCCGCAGCACGCGGATGGATGTTCCACTCTGATGCCATGGCGAATCAGCGAAAGAGATCGAAGATTGCCTTCGTCCCGTCCTTGACGGCATCGACCCCGTCGCCGACGGCCTCTCCGGAGAAGTCCAGGACGTCGGAGGCCGTGTCACCGTTGAACAGTCTGTTCAGCTGATTGCCGACCTCGCGCGTGACAGCGTTGTTTACGATCTTGCCCAGGAGTTCGGAGAGCATGGAGGTGTCGGCCTGCGGGTTGTTGGCGGTTCCGTGAATGGGGATGACGATATTTTGGGTGCCGATGTAGCGCGAGGCCCGTTCGCCGATGAGCTGTTCGGTCAGCGGCACCGTCAGGCGGTAATCCACGATGCCGTTGCGCAGATCGGTCGTGCCGGCGCAGCGGAGTTTCAGGGCCGCGATGCGCAGGGAGAGCTCTTCGGTGGTCAGCTTGGTCCCACGGATGGTAATCGGCAGTTGCTGATCCGGCAGATAGGCGGCGCGCTCGCGGAGCCGCAGGAGGTTCAGAATGTTGCCGAGCAGTCCGTTCGGAGCCACACTGATGTCCTCGGTCGAAAAGAGCAGATCGGCTTCAAGCGAAGCCATCGGGTCATCGTCGAGCCGCATTGAAAACTTTTTCGCGCTCAGGCTGAAGGTGCCGGTCGGGGAGACGCTGCCGGAGAGAACCGGAGCGATGTAACAGAGCCCTGTGTTGACCATTTCTTGAGTCAGACCGAAGCTGTCGATGATGACGGCATCCGCCGGAAGGGTGATGGTATAGGGCTCCATGCCGACGGCGATGGTGGGGTTGATACGCAGTGTGCCGCCGTTCATTTTGGCGCTTCCGTCGAGCGTCAGCGCGGCGTCGGCAAGTTTGGTCGAGAAGGTCGTGTCGGAGATGCTGATACCGGGGACCTCGACACGCTCCAGATAAAGGCCGGCTTCGGCCCTGCCGTAATTGAGAATGCCCGGGAGGCCGTCGGTGACCGGCGCGTCAAGGGTGAAGGGGCGGGACGATTTACCCGCGAGGATGACCTGCTCTCTTGCGGAATCAAAGAAGGGCAACGCCCAGATGGCGCCGAAGTCGGGAGCCAGGTCGCCGTTCAGTGTCAGGCGGCCGTCGCGGAAGGCCCCCGCGGCGGAACAGTCGGCGTAGGCCGACGTGAAGGCCATCCGGTCAATCCGGACGGCGGAAGCGTTGGTCTCCTCCAGCGTCACGTCAGTATCCAAGGTGAAGGGCAGTGAGAACGCCGGACCGGAAGCGGGGGCATAGAAGAGGTCCTCCGAAGAGATTTTGAGGGCAACCGCCGGCAGGGCCGCCGTCACGGAGTAGGGGAGTGTGCCGGTCAGGGCAAAGGGCGTCTCGTCACGTCCCCAGATCTTCCACGCCGAGAAGACGCGGTTCGGCGCCAGCGTGCCGGAGAGCGTCAGATTCAGCGGGTCGGCCGAAGCCAAGGACCCCTTCGCCGTGAAGACCGGACTCTTCAGCGTAATCGCCGGAACAGCAATCTGCCCCTTGGTGTAGCTCAGGTCTGCGGTGCCGGAGAGGAGGTCGCTCTCCTTCACGTGCCAAGCCGTGGTCCGCAGGTCGGTATCGCGCAGAGCGAAGACTGTTTTGGCCTTGAAGTTGTCGGGATCGCCGGCCGCTGTCGCGTTGAAGAGCAGACGCGCCTCGGCGGTCCGAAGCGGCAGCCCCTCAATCGGATAAAAGCGGAGCAGGGCGCCCAAGTCGGTGTCACTCTTCAGTTCGGCTCCGGTGAAACTGCGTGTCCCGATGTCCAGGCCGTTCACCTTCAGACTGACGTCCGTCAGCAGGGCACGGTCGGACTTCGCCTGCGACGTGAGGGCCAGCGCCTGTCTGTCGGCGTTGAGACGGAATGTGACGGAAAGCGGCTTATCAATGGGCTTCATGCCCGTGAAGGGCGCCGCTAGGCGCGTCAGCTCACGGACATCCAGGGCGGCAGCCAGCTCGCCCTTGCTGAGCGACCCCGAACCGGAGGCCAGGAGCCCGGGGAATTCCACGGAAAGACGGCGGATTTCGGAGGTCAGCGGATCGTTGCCGCTGACCTTGGCGCTAAGGTCGACGTTAGGTGAAACGTTCAGAGGCTTGCCCTCCCAACTGCACCGGACCCCGTCCGGACGAAGCATCAGGACGACGTCCGTGGCATCGGCGTCAATCGGCGTGACGGCAAGCGTCCCATCCAGTTCGCCGCCGTCGACGCGGAGCCCTTCGGTTTGGATGCCGAGGCCTTCGCCGAACCGGCAGAGCTCGGCCAGCAGCAGGTGTAGCTTCACGTCGGCCTTCGGAATGTCGGAGCCGGAGTCGGTCGGCAACGCGGTGATGCTGAAGCTGCCCCATGGCGCCGAGAGCGAGCAGAAGGCCTGACTGAGCGGCATCCCCGCATCCAGCCCAGGGACGCGGACCGATGCCGTTCGGTCAATCCGGGCAGTCGTCCGGAGGGAGATCGGTCCGTCGCAGCGGAGCGGCTGACCGTCGCTGACGAAGCGGATGCCGGTCAGCGTCGTCAGGAGTTCCGCGGCCGCCAGATCGGCCGATTCGGGTGCGAAGGTGGCGGTCAGTCGGACCTGCCCGGCAACCTCCGAGACGGGCAGGGCATTCGTAAGACCAAATCGAGCGGCGCCGGCATAGAGTTTGCCGAGGTCAAGATCGGCCGAGACAGTCGCCTCCGGCAGCGGATCCGTACCGGGTGTCGCGGTCAGGCGCAGGTCCGCGTTGCCCCAGGCACCTTCGAGATTCAGCCCCGCACAGTCCGGCAGGGGCAGGGCGCGCGCAAGACAGGCCCGCAGCGAGGCCGTCTCGGCTTCAAGGGAGAGTTCCGCCTCCGGCAGCGCGGCACTGAGGCGGAGCTCACTGGGCGACGTGAAGGAGGGCATCGAGAAATTCAGGTCCGCATCGGAGAGAATTGGCGTCGGCTGTCCCTGAATGCGGACGGACGCGTTGCGGACGACAAGGGTGAGGCCGATGTCCCAATCGGGTAATGCAAAGGGTTCAGCCGCGGTCTCCCCCACGGTATCCGTCGGGACGGCGGGAGTGGACTTCTCTGCCGGCAGGGTACAGGTCAATGCGGGTGTGTCCACTGTGACGGACACCTCGATGCGGCCTATGGGCACCAGTGACCACAGCGATCCTATCGACACCGAAGCCACATTCAGATGGACGTCCGCGTCGGGATCGGAATAGGTAATCCCCGTGACCGACTGCTCCCCGAACCAGGCCAGGGACCAGTCATCGACGCTGACCGAGGCCGGAGCAATCTTTTCGTTCACGGTCTCCAAAATATACGACCGTGTCGGCCCGAGCGAGAGTATCGTGGGGGCGGCAAGAATCAGAATGATCGCCACCACGGGGAGCAGGGCGACGGTCCAGAGTAAGAAGCGGAGCAGTCGGCGCTTCCGGGGACGCTTTTCCGACTGCGAATTGGTGGGGTGCGAGAAGTCCATGGAGACATTGTAGCATATCGCCTTTTCCGCTGACACGGGGCCCGGGATCCTTGCTTCTTCTGCGGAAAGTGCAGGCCACTCGCCATCCCAAATGCGCCTTTGCAAGGATAACTGTGCGCAAAGTGCATTTACTCATTCCGAAAAAGGAGATGCTCGAGACAGGAAACGTGCTCTTGGCGGCCAAGGTGTCTCGCACATGAAATGGGAATACTCCTCCGCAGCGTTGTTGTGCGAGAAAATAAGGCCGAGCATTGGCCTGGGTGAGATTGTCGAAGGTTGTCTTTTGGGGCAGGATTATACGGATGTCGGTGTGCCTGCGCTCGGAGCGCCAGCAGAGTCAGTCTGGGGCTAAAACACCATGACAGGCATGAAGACGTCCCGGATGGGTGTGCGGGGCCGTGGGTATACAGGGTGAATGAGAGGGTACACAGCCACCTTTGGCCGGAGGTCGCTCCCCCATGCGCATGAAGCTCCCGGAAGGGAAACCGGGAGACAGCACGAAAGGGATTTGCGGTAAGGTTGCTTCAGACCGAAAGTACAGCCAAGAAAGACTCGCTACCCTATAGGGTAGTCATTCGCTACCATATATGGTAGTCATTCTCTACCATATATGGTAGTACAGTGCTACCCTATAAGGTAGAATGTCGACTTAGGGCGAGGTGCAGGTCACTTATCGGTCGCTGTGCGGTCTTGGTGAGGGCTATTGGGGGTGGCTTATGAAGGTCAGAGAGGGGAAAGCGTGGCTTTCGTGTAAAAGGAGGCCTGCACGTGTTCAGGGGCCGCATCGTCCGTTGGGGGAGGGCTTTCCGGATTGGCCTTTTGGGCGTAAGCCCGTTTGGAGGCAGTCAATGCACCCCTCGTTCGGGAAATGTAAATGTGTCTATGCTTATTGCTCCGGCAGTTAAATATCAGCATGAGCGGTGTACTGGACGTGCCTGTCCTTGAAGTAGCCCTTTACACGCTCGGGGGGATTTGATCATCTGCATATGGGATTCGGCTTTTTCCTGCAGCTTTTCACGCGGCCTTCGCGGCGGACGTCCATTCTGACGGGCCAGTAGTTGGGTGTGGTGCCGACGGCGATGCCGGTGATCCGGCGGTATTCTTCGCGGAGCTTTGGGAAGATGTTGCGGAGGAATCCGGAGACTTCGGCGACGAGGTTGATGGCGGATAGGGTGCGCACGGCGGCCTCGACGGTCTGGCGCTCGGCGTCGGAGGCGATGAGGGGGTCGTCGGCATTGGGGTGGCGGTCGACTTCTTCGAGGTTTTTCATGGCTTCCTCGCGGGCCTTCATCCGGATGCGTGTGCGGCGCTCGGCTTCTTCTTTGGTCAGCGTGTCGGGGTAGGTGACGAGGATGGTCTCTTCGATGTCGCAGCCGAGGCCGAATTCGAGGGAGCGGAGGGAGTAGCCGGTGATGGCTTCGGCTTCTTTTTTGTGTTCGCGGGCGATGGCGAGGGATTCGCGGGCAAGCTGTCGGGCGGCGTTTGTGCCGGCTTCGGCGCCGAGGCGGTAGGCTTCCTGCTGGGCTTGGTCGAAGTCGCTTCTGTAGAGCTCGGCGATTTTGCCGGCGGCTTTGTCGGAGCCGTCTTTGTAGGCGTCGAAGCTGTTTTGCATGTCGCGGTATAGGGCGTTGGCCTGAGTGGCTATTTTGTCTGCTTCTTTGTGCAGGACTTTGGCGCCGAAGTCGGCGTAGGCGCGCTTTACGTCGGCGGCTTGGATTTCCTGGCCGGTGCGTGCGGCTTCGAAGGCGAGTGCCCAGCGGATGGTGATGCCGTTGGCGATTTCTGCGGCGGCGGGGTTGCGGCCGAAGTAGAGGTTGTTGAGCATGATGGGGTTTGCTCCGGGCGGCGGTGTGGCGGCGACGGAGAGGCGGGGGGGAGTCGGCGGGCGGCGTGGGCGGCGCGAAGGTTATAGGCGTTCGTTTCGCAGGTGTTCCGGCGATTTTGCTGTTGACGGCGTCAATGAGAGTTGATACCTTGTCGACGGCGTCAGGGTCGAGCTTCCGTTCTGGACTGGCAATGGAAGCATGTATTCCCCTGGCGCCAACTTTTTCAAGGGATATTGATTCGACCGAGTAGATCGTGGACGGCGTCTCAGTGGGGTATGATTTGACGGTTATCTTGGCGATATAACCGGTCCCGTTGAAGACCAGTCCGGCTGCGTATTTTCTGTAAGCTATGATGTCCGGGCTTCCGTTTCTTGGCGGCTCGTCGTAAATGAATGTCGCTATCTCGCATAGCCTGTCAATTGAAGAAACTGCGGCCCAGTGGGCTCCACGGTCATCGGATTTTTCTTCGGCTGCTTTGCTGTAGAGTTTTTTTGACTGGCCGGAGAATCTGAGGACGTCTCCCTCCTGTGTGACAATTACTTTGTGAGATTTGATGAGTTGCGACAGGGTCTCCTTCGCATCAAGCATCTGTTCCCTTACTGTTTTTGACGTCAGGACGGTGTGGATGGGCATGGCTGTGGTGACGCCGGAGATGGAGTATCGGATGTCGGGTTCGGCGGCGTTGAAGCGCTGTGAGGGGAGGATGACGCGGCCTTGGCCGTCGTAGGTGACGGGGTCGAGGGATTTGACTTGGTCGGGGCCGAAGACGACGTAGACGTCGGTATGGCCGACGTCGGTGCCGGGGCCCATGGGGTCGTATACGTTTCGGATGATGGCGCCGTCGTATCCGCTGTCCATGGCGTATTTTCCGAAGGCTTCGACGGAGGGCTCGTAGAGGTCGGCGTAGGGTGCGAATTCGTCTCGGATTTCTTCCGGGATCGGGATTTCGTTGAATTCGTTCTGCTGCGCATCGACGATGAGCGGATTGTCCATGCTTATTGCGACGTCGTAGATGCCGCTTCTGCGGGTCTGGTATCCGTCGAAGTATTCGCCTCCGGATTCGGTTGCGAGTAGGCTTGCGGCGGTCTGTCTGTCGCTTGCAAAGTACATCAGGCCAAGTCCGCCTTCGTCTTTTGACGGGTCGAAGACGGTGAAGCCGAAGTTATTGGTGCCGTGGTAGGCCTTTAGTGTGTAGCCGTTGGCCTGCGCAGCCTGCCAGACGATGCGCTCGAGTGTGGCGCGGTCTCCGTCGGCGAGTGCCTGTGCGTAGGCTGCGTCGTCGGCGAGGGTGACGGGTGCTGCGGGGTTTGCGGCGACGGAGAGGCGGGGGGTGGTGTCGGGGACGGTTTCGTAGCGTTCGGTTTCGGGGTTGTAGGTCATGACGGCGTCGACGCGGGTGTTCTGGTCGGAGAAGGCGACGTAGTTCCAGCCTTTGCGGCCGTCACGGTTGGCGGGGTTTTTGACGGATGCCGCGGGGTATTTGATGCCGTCGATGCCGGAGGCATAGAGGAGTTCGGATGTGCCTTTGGGGGTGCTGCCGATATTTTTGGCCAGGTCGCCGTAGAGCTGTTGGCCGGTGGGGTTTTCGGCCGTAACGGGGAAGGTGACCGGCTTGCCGTCCGGTCGGGTGCCTTCGCGGAGGAGGAGCTGATTTTGGTCTGTGAGGATGAGTTTTCCTTTGTATCCGTATTTGCCGAGGAGTTCTTCGGAGCGGTCTGCAATTCTGCGGAGCTGTTCGCGGGGGACGGGTTCGTACCAGCTCAGGAGGCGGCTTTCGTCGCCTTCGGGTCGGTCGGTGAACCAGGTCTGGACCATGACGGAGGGGGCTGAGGCGCCTTCGGATCTGGTGATGCTTTCGATGTATCGGTCGGCGTAGCTTTTGGCGATGCCGAATCTGTCGGTGGCGTAGAGGCCCCATCCGAAGATCTGCCGGCCCTCTCCGGTGCCGATGAACTGTGTGCCGGCGGCGCGGTAGGGGACGCGGGCGCCGGTGTAGAGGGGGGAGACGGAGAGGCGGGGCGCGGGGTCTTGGGCGTCGATGAAGGCGGTGGTGGGTTCGCCGTTGGCGTCGAGGGTTTGGGCAATGGGGCGGAGATTGCGCTTGATTTTCTCTATCTGATTGTGTACATTGTTCAGCGTATTGGTGTCGGCGTCGTTTCGGACGTAAAGCCACGGGGGGTCGCTTTGGCGACTTTGCATCGAGGCAGTCGGCACCAATTTCCATCCAGACACGACAATTTGCCTGTCATCGGATGTCTCAAGCGTAGCGACGACTGAAATGCCGTTTATACGCTTTCTGATTTCAATGGCTCTATTTCCCTTGACTCTGTCTTTATCCTCAGAGCGCCTGATGGCATCGCAGTTGTTCATGACGTAGGGGATAGTCGCAATGTCTTCTGTTGTCATTGCGATTTGGCCGCGACTCCTTTCATATCCAGTTTCACCGTGGTGCGATTTGATGTGTCGAGCCGTGTCCGAGGTTATTGTAAATTCTTCTATGGTGTTTCCAAGAAGCTGTTCGAGTGCGGCGTTCAGGCGCTCGGAGGGTCTGAACCTGAAGGTTTCTTTTGCGGTGGGGTCGTTCCATGCGCGGTCTGCGAGGCGCCAGAGTGCGGCGGCCTGCCAGTCGCCGTAGTCTTCGAGGAATGCGGGGGTGTGGGCGCGGAGCCATTGGTCCGCGGTGAGTGAGGTCTGTTTTCCGTTCGGGGCTCTGAGGTATCCGCGCTTCTGTTTGCCGCGTTCGTCGTGGTAGGTTTTCCAAACGTGCTGTTTCTGCTCTTCGATGCGGGCTTCGGTGAGCATGGCGTCGGCGCGCTCGGGGGGTGTGGCGGTGACGGAGAGTCGGTCGGCGGCGCTGAGGGCTTCGATTTCGGCGATGCGTGCGTCGCGGCCGGCTACGGCGGCTTTTGCGTCTCGGATGGCGTCGGCCATGAGGCGGTCTTCTTCGCGGCGGATCATGTTGGCGAGGGTGGAGGCGTCGTCGCGGACGGCCTGCGAGACCTGCGCCTGGGTGGGCTTCTTGCCGGAGCGGACGGCCTCCTCGGCGACGGCGAACTCGGCGATGGCGCGGTCGGAGAGCTCGGCGGCCTCGGGCGAGCGGCCGTAGTAGAGGGCGGAGACCTCGAGCCTGCGGCGGGCCTCGTCGAAGGCCGCCTGCGGGTTGACATTCGCGCGCGGTTGTGCGATAGTATTGGTGTTGCCTTGGTTATCCGAGGTAAAGGCGCTCTCTCCGGAGGTTTGAATGGAGCGGTTTAGCTCTTCCTGCGGGCCAAAGGGGGCGCCTGTTCTTTTCCCAGAGTGCCACTTTTCGAGCAGCGCTTTTTTTGTTTCCCCTGCGAGTGGCAGCGCGTCAATCCGGATGTCATCCAGATAAAGCAATCCGCCTGCGTTTGCTTTGTTGATATACGCGCTCTCCCCGGCGACATCCCTTGAATAGGCGCTTGCAAGATAGGCGTTCGTCCCATCTTTCGCTTGACGCACGTAGAGCATCACGGGAGCCAATCTCCCCGTGCCATCATCTGCAAGTTGGTCGGTGAGAATCGTCCATTCCTCGTTTTGGATAAGGATGGCGACGGGTCTACTGTAATGCTCAGGCAGTTCAGCAAACGCGGAGGCATCGATGTGATGCTCCTTTTTTATCTTTCGCAGAATGTCTGCGATAGTAAACAGTCTTCCTTTTTGGAATCCATAGTCTAACCAGAACGGGGGAATGTCTGTGAGCTCCACGATGTCGCGTTTGCCGATTGGATTCGTCCCTTCACCTTCCATCTGCGCTCTGTCGACACGCTTGCGCAGTGCGCTCTTGGCGTAAGTGAATGGCTCGTTGGCGTGCGGGCCGGCCGCCGTCACCTCACGGCGCGGGGCCGGGGCCTTGGCGACCTGCTCGCGGGCGAGGGCGTCCAGCGTGGCCTGGCGCGCGGCGGCGCGGGAGGCCTGGAGTTTGCCCCACGCCTCGGAGACCTCGAGCCTGCGGCGGGCGTTGTCGAAGGCCGTCTGCGGATTGACTTCCGCGCCGGATTGTGGGACAGTAACGGTGTCGAGGGGGTCTGGGTTAGCCGCGGTTTCGCCCGTCGCACCAGCGCCGCCGGGCAGCTCCCTCGACAACCTCTTTTCATCCCCAAACTCAACATCGTAAGTCCGATTGCCATTTCTATCCTCGAGGACAGAAATGTATGCGACATAATCCTTTCCATCAAAGGAAAGTCTGTGTGCCATATTGATGAAGGTCTTGTCTCCGTCCACACCTCTGTTGTATGGGATGGCCTCCCGAAGGAGCGTGTCGAGGTGCGGGATGGCGAGAATCTTCAGAGGCCCGGTTCCGTGCGAAACAATGGAGCGGATAGAGGAGCGCGATGTTTCAATGTCACCGATGAAAGGATTGGCGTTCACGCGAGAGACTTGGCCATTCATGGCCCACTGGATGATGCGCTGCCGATAGCCGGGCTCGCGCGCCTTGTACGCGGCAAGTAAGCCCACGACCTCGCCATCGGCAGGCGTGGCGACGGGGATGGCACGCGTGGCGCGGATACGGCGCAACTTCTCCGCGTTGTCCCAGTTCGCCCCATCCTGCCCTGCGTTGGGGAGGCTGGAAGCTTGCATGCGCGCGACCTCGGCGGCCTTGGCGGCCTGCTCGCGGGCGAGGGCGTCCAGCGTGGCCTGGCGTTGCGCGGCGCGGGCGGCCTGCAGGTTGCCCCACGCCTCGGAGACGGCGGAGGCGTGCGTCTCCAGCGTGTCGGCGAGGGCGACGGCGAATTGGCGGCCTCGGGACGCGGCGTCGCGGCGGGCGCCGAGGAGGCGCGTGTCGCCGGAGAGCTCGGTCACGTTCCCCTCGCGGTCGACCACCGGGAGGACGTCGCCGCCGGCCAGCCAGTCCATGAAGGCCCCCGCGGCGCGGCGGAGAAGACCCCGCACGCCCTTGTCGGGAAGGGCGCGAAGCACTTCGCCGGCCACGGCGTCGAGCGCCTCCATGCCCAGGCCGGACTCCTCGGCGAGGCGGGTCGCGGCGGCCTCCTCGTCGAAGAGCTCGCCGGCGGCCTTGGGGTCGCCGAAGACCTGCCGGGCCTGCTTGACGAGGTCGCCGTCGGCGGTCAGCACGCCGCCGTCGCGCAGGAGGCGGGTGATGGCGTGGAGGGTCTCGTGGGCGAGGGAGCGGTTGGTGGCGACGGCCTCGCCGGAGAGGCCGCCCTGCGCCAGCAGGATGAGGCCACCCACGGGGAGCGTGTCGCGCTCGACCGCGCCCGTCTCGGGGTTTGTGCGCGAGACGATGACGGAGAGGCCCGGGCGGACGGCGAAGAGGCCGGACGAGGCGAGTCGGTGCTTTTGGGTGAGGCCCTGGCGGAAGGCGGCGTCGGCCTGCCACTTGGCGACGAAGGCGTCCTTGCCCATCTTGGCGACCTCGGCGTCAATCTTGACGAGGGACTCCCACGCGGAGGAGGCGGAAGCGGCGGTGTCGTCGAGGGAGACCTCCGCCTCGGTGGCGGCGCGCAGGCCGAGGTCGAAGGTCTTGCCGCCGACCTTCAGGCGCACGAGGAAGCCGCCGCGCGAGACGGCCTTGCCGTCTGGGTCGGTGTCGGCGAGCTTGGCCTGCGTGACGGTGGCGTCGAGGCCGAGGCCGCGGAGCATGTCTTGGATGGCCTTGGGGTCGCCCGAGAAGCGGGCGAGCGCGCGGGAACTCATGTCCACGAGCTCCTGCATGGCGAGGGTACGGTGGCGGTTGGCGAGGGTCTCCTCGGCCTTGAACATGGCGTGGGCGGTCTCGGCGGCGTTGCGGGAGCCGAGGGCCTCGGTGAGCATCGTCACGCGCGCGGCGTCGCCCCGCACAGTGCGCCAGCTTTGGCGGAGCCCGGTGGCGTTGAGGCCTTTGGCCTCGATGAGCGGGAGGGTCTGCGCCCGGCCCACGCGCAGGTCGTGGAGGGCGAGCCCGGCGGAATAGGCGCGCGCCGGCTCTCGGACGGTACGTACGCCGCCGGCCAGGCCGACGGTCACGAGCATGGTGGGCAGGGACTGGACGAACTCCTCGCCGAAGCGGGCGAGCGCACGGGCGAGCGCGCCCTTGGCGTCCACGGACGCGTCGCCGGAGAGGCCGAGGGCGAGGTCCTGCGTCAGGCTGTCGGTCATGCCCTGCAAGCCCTCCTGCGCGCACTCCAGGAAGACGTCCGTGAGATAGGCCGAGCCCACGCGCTGCGCGGCGCTGAGCAACGCCGCCGAGCCCACGCGCCTGACGGCGCCCTGCGCGAAGGAACGGGAGAAGGCCGCCGCGGCGTTGCGCTTGGCCACGGAGAGGAGGGCGCTGTCGGCGAGGCCCGCCAGCTGGCTCCATTGGATTTGGTCGATGGCGCCCTGCACGGCGCCGGAGGCCAGGCCGAGGAGACTCGCGGCGAAGGGGTCCGCGCCGCGCTCCAACGCGGCTTGGCGCGTGTCCTCGGCGTAGCCCAGCGCGAGGAAGGCGGCCGAGCCGTAGACGGAGGCGCCGCCGGTGGCGGGCGCGAGGGCGGCGCCGGCGGAGGTCACGGCGAAGATGGGGAGCTGCTCGATGGTGCCGAGGATGCCCTCGGTGAGGATGCCGTAGTCGCCGTAGGTCATGCGTCGGGTGGAGGCGATGAGTATGGCCTCGGCCTTGGCCTGCTCCTTCTTGCCGGCGGCCCACTTGCCGTAGTCGAAGTCGCGCCCCGTGAGCCACGCGCCGATGGGCGTGGAGACGTCGCCCGCCAGCGAGCCGAGGTAACGGAAGGGGTTGCCGAAGGTGCGGTCGGCGCTCGTGGCGAGGCGCGTCCAGAGGTCGGCCCAGAACTGCGGGCCCTTGACCTCGCCGCGGGCCATCGAGAGGAGCGGGAGGATGTTCTGCCGCTCCTTGTCGGAGAGGCTCTCGTAGAGGGCGCGGTTGGAGACGTTCTCCCAGTGCCCTTGCTCCATCTCCCAGGCGAATTGTTTGCGCACCGTGTCGCCGAGGGCCTCGCCGGCGCGCTTGCGGTGCGGGTTGTCCGCGCTCCACTCCCCCGACGGCCGGGTGTTGTCCTCCACGTCCAGCCCGGCGGTGCCGGCGTCGTAGGCGCGGAGGGCTTTGGCGGCTTGGCGTGCTTCTGCGCTGAAGGCGCGGCGCTCCTGTGCGATGAGGAAGTCGCGGCGTCAAATCATGCCGACCGCTTCGCGCATCCCACCCCGGCCTTCATCCGCACTCCCGTCATTACCTCGACAAGATCTCGACAAAAACGCGCGAAAGCGTGTCAAAAAAGTGCCATTTTTATCCAATTTCTGCAAAAAAGTAACCGCGGCGCACCCTTTGCGTCCGCGGTGTGACTTTCTCTTGTTTATTGTGATATGGATGGTGGATCTGGCTGGACTTGAACCAGCGACCAAGGGATTATGAGTCCCCTGCTCTGACCAACTGAGCTACAGATCCGAGGCGAACGGGCCGATGGGCCGGGCTTAAAATCGCGGATAGTATGCCTGATTTCGCGGCGTGCCGCAAGTTTCAGGCAATATGTGTTTACTTGGGTACGTTGTAAGATTAGGCCGTGGATTTTCCAAGAGGAAGCGAAAGGCCCCCAGGGCCCCCCTAGGGGGGCCGG
>CALXSH010000019.1 GCA_944391065.1 uncultured Kiritimatiellota bacterium
CGTCGCGGTTGAGCACCTCGACGAAGCATTTGCGGCCGCGGACAAAGAGGCCGTGGACGGCATCGGGGCCTTCCTCGTCGACAATGCGGCGGATGAGATCGATCATGGGGCGGGTGATGACGAGGCCGGGGAGGAAGACGGGGATGCCCGGAGGATAGGGCACCAGCAGCTGGGAGGCGATGCGGCCCTCGCAGGCCTCCAGGGGGAGGAGTTCGCCGTCGCAGAGGGCCGCGTCACGGGGGAGGACGGCGGGCTGGCCGGCAATGGCGCCGGCGAGGAGGGCGTCGTCCTCGGTTTCCTCGGGCAGGCCGATGACCTCGGGCATCCGGCGGATGCAGCGGTAAAGGTAGTCGAAGTGTTCGCGCACGGTGCCGGCCGTGACGAGGAAGAGGATGGTGACGGCGGTGGATTTCTCCCATTGGATGTGGCTCTCGAGGAGGCTCTTCTTAAAGGCTTCGCAGCCCGCGCGGTTGCGGAACATGAGGATCATCTTGAGCGGATCCTGGAAGTAGCCCTGGTCTCTCCAGTCGGGACGGCCGTCGGTGACGGTCTCCAGCGCGGCAAAGCATTCCGATTCGGGGCGGCCGAGGAGGGCCGCGACGCGGGCCCTGAAGTCCGCCACCCAGCGGAGGCGCTCCTCCAGAATGCTGAGGCCCTCGAGGCGCATCTGGATGGCGGCGGTGTCGAGGGTGGCCAGCGTGGGATAGTGCGGGGAGGTGGAGTGCCAGTAGCGCAGGACCTCGTGCAGATCGTGGGAGAACTTTTCGTAAGAGCCGTGCCCGTGCAGGTGGAAGCGGCGGCGGAGCCAGCGAAACTGTTTCCGGGCGTCCTCCTCAAGCAGCCGCTTGAAGCGGATGGAGACATGCACCATCGAGGCCTGGGAGAAGGCGGCCAGCGCCTTGTGGGTGGACTGGACGGAGACATGGGCGCCGCCGAGCTCGCTCACGGCATTGTAGCGGCGGCAGGAGCCGTCGGGCAGCAGATGGGTGTAGTAGGGGTGAAAGGCGAAGTAGGGCGCCCAAGCTTCGTCGGCGTAGAAGAGGAGCCCGGCCTCTTCGCAGAGGCGGCCGATCTCCCAGACGGGATAGGCAATGCCCTCGTAGGTGCAGGTGGTCAGGATGAGCATGCGGGGCTTCCCGGCCTCGGGCATGGCCGCGACGGCGGCAAGCTCCCGGCGGAGTTCGTCGAGGGCCACGGGGCCCCAGACCTTGAGGCGGGGATTGAAGTGGGCGGGGAGGTAACGGGGCACGGCACCGGCCATAACGACGGCATGGTGGACGGACTTGTGGCAGTTGCGGTCGAGCAGGACGCGTTCGCCGGGCCGGAGGAGGGTCATCAGCATGGCTTTGTTGGAGGTGCTGGTGCCGTTGGTGACGTAGCAGGTCTGCGCGGAACCGAAAATCTCGGAGGTCAGCCGCTGCGCCTCGGAAAGGGGCGTGTGCCCCTCGGGCGTGGAAAGATCGCCCAGGGAGGCAACGGAAACCGACAGGTCCGTCCGGAAAATCATTGAGGAAAAGGTGTCGTGGAAGCCGTGCAGAAAGGGGGAGCGGGCGAACGCGTTGCCGCCGTTGTGACCCGGCGTGTGCCAGTTGGTGCCCGCCCGGCGGCGGACATACCCGCGCAGGGCGCCCCAGAAGCGGGGCTTCCAGAAGGAGGCAAAGAGATGTTCGATGCGGTCGCGGTGGGCGGCGGCCCGGGCAAAGAAGGCAAAGGGCTTGGAGACCCAACGGCGCGAGGGCAGCGGGGGGCGCGGATGGCCCGGCCGGGTCACGAGAATCTTGGGAATCGCGGGAAAATAGGTGAGGAACCAGTCGGGCAGCGTGAGCCCCTCGAGCCGGTGCCCGAAGACGTGCTTCCCGGCCACGGTATCGTCCAGGATAAAGAGACAGCAGCGGCAGGCCTCGGTGGTCATGAAGGCCTGGTCGACGTCGCGGAACAGCGCCGCCTCCAGCGCCTCGGGCGTGGCCACGGGAATAATGCGCAGCGCCGGATAGTCCAGCGGATCGGAAGCCGTGAAGGTGTCGTGACAGAAGGCCTGAAAGGCGTCGGAGAGGATATACTCGGTCTCCCGAATGAAGGCCGGCGTGCTCTCGGGGGCATCGGTCAGCCAAAAGACGGTCATCGCATCCATGGGCGCTTCGCAACTTCAGCGAAAAAGGACGGGGTACAAAAAAGAGGGGAACACGGAACGGCGTCATGACAACGCAGTCACATGCTCCCCTCTTGTCGGGTTGTCTACGGCCGATCAGCCCTGGACGATGGCTTCCATCGGGCAGGCACCGGCGCAGGTGCCGCAGTCCACGCACTTGGCGGGGTCGATGACGTAGGTGGGATCGCCGGCGGAAATCGCCTCGACGGGGCACTCCCCGGCGCAGGTGCCGCAAGCAACGCACTTATCGGTGATTTTGTAAGCCATGGTATTGTCTCCTTGGTTTGTTTTCGAAAACAGGGAAGAGTATAGCAGGAAGTCCGGGCTATGGGAAGTTGGGAGGTCCGAAAATCCGTCACGCCCGGCCGCTTCCGAATCTTAAAGGACCTTATTCTCCAGGTCCGCCAGAGCGTTTTGCGCCTCGAGGTGGCCTTGCTCGGCCGCCATGCGGTACCACTTGGCGGCCTCGGCGTCGGACTGCTTCACGCCCCGGCCCTCCTCATAGAGGGCGCCGAGGCCGTACTGCGCTTCGGCAAAGCCTTCCGCGGCTGCCTGCAGGTACCACGAGGCGGCCTCCTCGTCGCGGCCGTCCTGTTCACAGAGGACACCGAGATCGCTCTTGGCTTCGGCATGGCCCTGCTTGGCGGCCCGACGGAGCCACATCTCGGCAGCCTCGGGAGATTTCCCCATTCCAAAGCCGTCGTAACAGTAGTGCGCCAACTCCACCTGAGCCTCGGCATGGCCCTGGTCGGCGGCCAGACGCACCCATTTGGCGGCTTCGGTCGCGGACTGTATGACACCTTTTCCGGAGGCGTAAAAGAGCCCCATGTCGTACTGGGCCTCGGGGTCCCCACCCTCGGCGGCGCGGCGCTTCCACTTTAAGGCCTTGGGGACGGAGCGTTTGACGCCGCGCCCTTCCCAGTAGCAATTGGCAAGGATATTCTGCGCAATCGGAAGATCGGCATTGGCGGCACAGGTAAACCACTTGACAGCGAGTTCATCCGACTGCTCCACGCCGTCTCCGGCCATGTAGAAGGCCCCAAGCAGGAACTGCGCGTCGGCATTCTTCTGCTTCGCGGCACGCTCCAGCCACCGGCACGCTTCTTCATGGGATTCCTCCACGCCACGGCCGTCAAGGTACATCATCCCCAGCTGGCACTGCGCACGGTCAAAGCCCTGCTCCGCGGAACGGCGGATCAGCTTCTCGGCCTCCGCGTCGGACGGCTCCACGCCGCCCTCGCCACTGAGATAAAGAGACCCCAGAACGAACTGCGAATAGAACTCATCCTGATCGGCACCGAGCTTGGCCCACTTCAGAGCCTCCGTGGGCGAACGGTCGCAATCCAAACCCAGATAGAGACGGGTTGCCATCATGGAGATGGCGACGAGGTCTCCCTCCTCAGCCTGCTTTCGCAGGGCATCCATATCCCCCAGGAGCATTTCACGAAGCGATGTTTCCTCTTCGGGCGTAATGTCTTGGGCAGGGGCGGGCGCTTTCATTTTCTTCTTCATGGCGGGTCCTTTGGATGATGCTGTGCGGGATGCGCCGGACGGCGCGGACGGGACAAGGGTTCAGGCCTCGGGAGGCTTCATCTCCCAGCGCGAGACGGCGCGGGCGAATTCGGTACCGTCGGGGGCGGTGACGGTGTGGTGCCAGCCCCCTGCCCCGTCTGGAAGGGTACGGGAGACGACGGTGTCGCCGAGCTTCGCGGCGCGGCGGTACTCAATGTCAAAGGCCACGGGAATGCCCTGGAAGAAGAGTTCCTCGGGGAGGGTCTCAAGCATCCAGGACGTGTAGTGGACGTTGTTGACGTGACGGTTGACATCGATGTCGGCGCGGCGGACGGCAAAGGCCGCCTCGGCCGCGGGACCTTCGGGGACGGCGGCGGGGAAGCGCTCCCGGCAGTAGCCGAAGTCGGGGGTGTCGGGATTGGCCAGGCCGCCGATGCGCTCGGGCATGCGGGCGAGACGGCCCGTCTTCAGATTGACGCAGAGCCATTCGCTGGAGGCGGTGACGAGGGGGCGGCCGGCGGCATCCTCGAGGACGAACTGGCGTTCGGCGGCAAGGCGTCCGCGGACGCCGCTGGGCCAGGTCAGCAGCCGGACGGCATCGCGCCAGGCCGGGAGGGCCGCGATGCGCAGGGAGAGTCGGCCGAGGACCCAGGTAATGCCCTCCTCGCGAAGGGTCTGGATGCCGCAGCCGATCTCATGGGCATGGCGGCCGGCAATCTCCTGAAGGCGGTCGGTGAGGGCCGGCAGGGCCAGACGGAGTGCGGCGCCGCAGGCTCCGGCGGGGACGGTGAAGGTCTCCTCCAGGAGGCATTTGGGTGCGGGGCCGTAGGCAAAGGTCATGGCGGGCTCTCAGAAGCCGAGGCGCTCGCGCAGGAGGGCGCAAGTGGCCTCGGGGATGGGGAGGGCACCGAGGCAGATGTCGGGTTTTGGGGTGCCGTGGAAGTCGCTCCCGGCGGAGGGAAAGAGGCCGTTGCGGGAGGCGATGCGCAGAAGGTCGAGGGTCTGCCCGGTGCCGTACGCGGAGTAGTAGCACTCGATGCCGTCCAGGCCGAGGGTGCGGAGCGCGGCGACCCTTTCGCCGAGGGCGGCGGGGTCGGGCTCCAGCGTGAAGGGATGGGCCATGACGGCGAGACCGTGGGCGGCATGGATGCGCTCGATGCATTCGGCGGGGGAGGGCCGGTAACGGTCGCGGTAGCAGAGGGCGCCTTTGCCCAGGTAGCGCTCGAAGGCCTCGGCCACGGAGGCCACAAGGCCGCGGGCCAGAAGGGCCTGGGCGAAGTGGACGCGGCTGATGAGTTCGTCGCCGGCAAAGGCCGCGACCTCCTCGCGGGTGAGGGGAATGCCTTCGTCGGCGAAGGCCCGGAGAATACGTTCGTTGCGCTCGGCGCGGCCGTTGAGGATGCGTTCGCAGAAGCCGGCAAGAACGGGGTCGGCGGGGTCAATGCCAAGCCCGACGATGTGAAGCTGCCCGGCGGAGACGTCCGCGGAGAGCTCAATGCCGGAGAGGGCATCCAGGCCGACGGCGGCGGCTTCGTCGATGAAATCCGCCAGACCGGAGACGTTGTCATGGTCGGTGAGGGCCATGAGGGTGAGTCCGGCAGCCTTGCCGGCGCGGGCAAGCTCGCGCGGGGTGAGGCTGCCGTCGCTGGCGGTGGAGTGGGTATGCAGATCGATCATGACGGAGATTTCCGCGGCCGCAGAAGCGCAGGGGCCCGTCTCGCAGAAGACGGGCCCGTCGGCTCAGTGGAGGCTGTAGGTATTGAGCACGGTCTCGGGGGCGACCTTGGCGAAGAAGCTGGCGATGGCCGTGTCGTAGTCGGCGGTATGGGCGAAGGCCTTCTTCATGAGGTAGAAGCGGGTGTCGAGCCCGAGGGTGCCGTGCTGGGCGGCGAGTTCGTCGGCGAGGCGGGGGTAGTCGGCCGGGTCGGTGACGGAGGCGACGCGGAGATAGTTCTTCGCGGACGCGCGGACCATGCAGGGGCCGCCGATGTCAATGTTGGTGCGGGCCTGCTCGGGGGTGACGCCGGCAACGGCAACGGTATTCTTGAAGGGGTAGAGGTTGACGACAACCATGTCGATGGGAACGGCGTCGAGACGGCGGATGTCGGCCTGGTGGGCGTCATTGTAGGTCTCGGAGAGAATGCCGAGATAAATCTTGAAGTCCAGGGTCTTGACGAGGCCACCCTGCATCTCGGGCTGTCCGGTATAGTCGGAGACGGCGACGAGCTGCGGGAGCTGCCCGGGGGTGAGCAGGGAACGGATGGCGGTGTAGGTGCCGCCGGTGGAATAAACCGTAACACCGGGGCAGGCAGCCAGCAGAGCGGGGATGAAGGCGTCAAGACCGGTCTTGTCGGAGACGCTGATGAGGACGTGCTTCACGGGCACGCGGTTGTCGATATCCTGAACGATGTTGAGCATGGGATTCTCCGGTGAAGGGTGAGAGGGCGGGGCCTCAGGGCAATTCGCCGGTGAGGCCGTGATGGCGGCAGTAGTCGACCGCGGCGCGGAGGACCCTGCGGTTGGGCTCGATGAGGGCCGGCTTGCGGGCGAAGGAGCGCTCCAGCGCCTCGGTGACGACGTGCGCGGGGATGCCGAGTGCGTCCAGGGCAATGAGGGCGCCGAGCATGGCGACGTTGGCGGCCTTGGGGACGCCGTTGGCGGTGGCGAGGTCGATGGCCGGAATCTGCATGATGCGGATGCCTTCGGGGAGCGGATCGGGCAGACGGACGGTGGAGTCGATCACGGCCAGGCCGCCGGGACGGACGGTGTGAAGGTGCTTGGCGCAGGCGGCTTGGTTCATCACCACGAGCAGCTCGGGGTGCTCAATGGCGGGCGTGCCGATGGTGTGGGTGGAGGTGACGACCATGCAGGCGGCATCGCCGCCGCGCTGCTCAGGCCCGTAGGTCGGCAGCCAGGTGGTCTCCAGGCCGAGGGCCCGGGCGGCATCGGCCACGACCAGACCGAGGCTGAGAATGCCCTGGCCGCCGAAGCCGGTGAACTTGAAGTGGCGCTCGCAGACCTCGGCCGCCTCGTGACGGGGCTCTTCGGAGCCGTCGTCGCCGAAGAACTGGGCCAGGCTGACCCACGGCTTGGGCTCGGGGCGCACGGGGGCCTCGGCCGAACGGTCGCGGAGACAGCCGAGGGGATACTCCTTCTCCATCTGCTCAATGACGAATTTGGCGGCATCAAGGGGGCTCCGGCCGACGGAGGTGGGGCAGGGCGAGAGAATCTCGACGAAGGTATAGCCTTTGCGGTCGCGCTGGATTTCAAGGGCCTTGCGGATGGCGGCCTTGGCCTTCATGATGCGGGCGGTGTCGGCCACGGACACGCGCTCGATGTAGACCGGCAGGGTAAGGGTATTGACCATCTCGCAGAGGTGCAGGGGCATGCCGTCGGTGGCAGGGTTGCGGCCGAGGGGCGAGGTGGTGGTCTTCTGGCCGATCAGGGTGGTCGGGGCCATCTGGCCGCCGGTCATGCCGTAAATCGAGTTGTTGACGAAGAAGACGGCCATGTGTTCGCCGCGGGCAGCCGCCTGCAGCGTGTGGCCCAGGCCGATGGCGGCAAGGTCGCCGTCGCCCTGATAGGAGACGGTGATGGCCTTGTCGCGCAGACGGCTGATGGCCGTGGCCATCGAGGGGGCCTGACCGTGACCGGCGCTTACGCCGCCGACGTCCCAGTAGTAGTAACCGAAGACGGCGCAGCCGATGGGATTGACGATGACGGTGCGGTCCTGCAGTCCGAGCTCCGTGTAGGCCTCGGAGAGAAGTTTGTGAATGATGCCGTGGCCGCAGCCGGCGCAGTAGTGGGTCGCGCGCGACTCGGAGCCGGAGCGCGTGAAGACATCAAACATGCCTTTGGTACCGAGCGTAGCCATATCAGAGCGCCTCCTTCACCGTCCGGACAATGTCTTTCACGGAGATGAGCATGCCGCCCATGCGGTTGATCAGGCCGATGCCGCCGGAGGGCAGGATGCCGGCTTTGGCCAGGTGCAGGGTAATGTCGTCACGGAACTGCCCGCAGCTCATCTCCACCGCCCAGAGACGGCGGCCGGCCAGCGGCTTCAGCGCATCGATGGGGAAGGGCGAGAGAGTAATGGGCCGGAAAAGACCGGCGCGGACGCCGTCGGCCCGGAGGGCATCGACGGCAGAGCGGGCAACGCGCGAGCTGGATCCGAAGGCCAGCAGGATGACGTCGGCATCCTCGCAGCGGTAGGCCTCGCTGCGCTGAAACTCCCGGTCCATGCGGGCGTACTTGGCCTGCAGGCGGACGTTCATGCGCTCCTGTTCGGGGGCGTCGAGATAGATGGAGGTGAGCAGGTTGCGCCGCGTCTCGGGGGTGCCCTGGGTGGCCCAGGCCGAGGTGTCGACGGGGGCGGCCTCACCCTTGGGCAGGCGGAGGGGCTCCATCATCTGCCCGAGCTGGCCGTCGGCCAGAACAACGGTGGGCGTGCGGTATTCAAAGGCCTTCTCAAAGGCGAGCATCGTGAGGTCGCACATTTCCTGCACGCTGCCGGGGGCCAGCACAATGCAGCGGTAGCTGCCGTGGCCGCCGCCGTGGACGACCTGACCGTAGTCGGCCTGCTCGGGATAGACGTTGCCCAGCCCGGGGCCGGCGCGCATGACGTCGACGATGACGGTGGGGATGTCCGTGGCGGACATGTAGGAGATGGCTTCCTGCATCAGGGAGAAGCCGGGACCGGAGGTGGCCGTCAGCGCACGGCAGCCGGCGGCGCCCGCGCCGTAGAGCATGTAGGCGACGGCATCCTCGCTCTCGCCCTGCACGAAGATGCGGCCCGTGGCAGGGAAATATTCCGCGGCCTTGTGGGCGACTTCGCTGGCGGGGGTGATGGGGTAGCCGAAGTAGCCCTCGGCACCGGCGTAGAGGGCGCCGATGACGACGGCTTCGTTGCCTTTGACAAATTTGGTCATTGCGCGCCTCCCTGCGGTTTGTCGGGTCTGCGGATGCGGATGGCGTAGGGTTCGGGGCAGTTGTAGAAACAGATGCCGCACCCGATGCAGCCGCTGCCGACATAGCGCACGGCCTTCACGCCGTAGCGGTTGTAGACTTCAGAAATCTCAAGACAGTGCTTCGGGCACGCGGCCACGCAGCGGCCGCAGCTCTTGCAGCAGTCTGACTCGATGTCCGGAAACGGAAGTTTTGGGTCTTCGCTCACGTGCACTCCTTTCGGTCGGGGCGGAAAACGCCGGATGCCGTCCGGGTTCGGACGGACGGGTCCTCTCTATTGCTTACTATACCACATCTGCGCCCCTTCGGCGCTCGGCAACGGCGGAGACGAAAGGCCGCGGACGCAGGCCCCATCAAAAAAGGGACACCCTGCGCGGGTGTCCCTTTTCGGATGGGTCACGTCCTGACGGACGGGGCGGCTTATTCGCCGTCGGCGTCGGAGTAACCGCGGACCTTGCCTTCCTTGCGGCGCTTGGCGACGATCTCGTCCTGAAGGTTGCGGGGGACGGGCTCGTAGTGGTCAAAGACCATGGTGAAGGAGCCGCGGCCCTGGGTGAGGGTGCGGATGGCATTGGAGTAGCCGAACATTTCACCGAGGGGCACAAAGCCGTGGACGAGACGGGCACCGCCGCGCTCCTCCATGCCTTCGACGCGGCCGCGGCGCTGCGAGAGCGAACCGGTGGCGGCGCCCATGTAGTCTTCGGGAACGACGACCTCGACCTTCATGATGGGCTCGAGGAGCTGCGGCTGGCTCTTGAGGAAGACTTCCTTGAAGCACTGGCGCGCGGCGGTCTGGAAGGCGAACTCGGAGGAGTCGACGTCGTGGTAGGAGCCGTAGAAGAGCGTGGCCTTGAGCGGGAGGACGGGGTAGCCGGCGAGGGGGCCGGATTCCATCGCGGCGCGGATGCCCTTCTCGACGGCGGGGATGTACTCGCCGGGGATGACGCCGCCCTTGATGTCGTTGATGAACTCGAAGTCCTTGCCGGGCTCCTGCGGGGCGAACTTCATGCAGACATGGCCATACTGGCCGCGGCCGCCGGACTGCTTTTTGTGCTTGTATTCGCCTTCGCCTTCGACGGCAATGGATTCGCGGTAGGCAACCTCGGGACGGCCGACTTCGCACTCGACGTTGAATTCGCGCTTCAGGCGGTCAACGATGATTTCGAGGTGGAGCTCGCCCATGCCGGAGATGATGGTCTCGGAGGTTTCCTGGTCGAAAGCGACGGTGAAGGTCGGGTCTTCCTGGGCGAGGGTGTGCAGGGCGTTGCCGAGCTTCTCGTTGTCGCCGCGGGAGACGGGCTTGACCGCGATGGAGATAACCGGGGCCGGGAAGTCGATGGACTCGAGGTGAATCGGGTGCTCGACGTCGCAGAGGGTGTCGCCGGTGCGGGTATTGGGCAGGCCGATGACGGCAACGATGTCGCCGGCGTAGGCTTCTTCCAGCTTCTCCTGGTGATTGGCGTGCATGCGGAAGAGGCGGGAGATGCGGGCCTTCTTGTTGATGGAGGAGTCGAGGATTTCCTCGCCGGCGCGGAGGGTACCGGAGTAGACGCGGGTGAAGATGATCTTGCCCATGTTCTTGTCGGCCATAATCTTGAAGGCGAGGGCCGAAAGGGGCTCATTGTCATCGGCCTTGCGGACGACGGAGGGATCGGCTTCGTCGACGACCGGCGGGATGTCCAGCGGGCTGGGCAGGTAGCTGACGACGGCGTCGAGGAGGATCTGGATGCCCTTGTTCTTGAAGGCCGTGCCGCAGAAGGCCGGCATGATGGTGCGGGCAATGCAGCCCTTGCGGATGCCGCGGATGATCTCTTCCTTGGAGAGGGTGCCTTCCTCGAAGTACTTGTTCATCAGCTCTTCGTCGGCTTCGGCGGCAGCCTCGATCATCTCGTGGCGCATCTCCTCGCACTTCTCTTTGAGCTCGGCGGGGATCTCGGAGTAGATCTGCTTCATGCCCTGGGAGGCCTTGTCGTAGGTGACCAGGCGCTCTTCAAGCAGATCGACGACGCCCTCAAACGTGTCGCCGGCACCCAGCGGGCAGACCATCGGCACGGGACGGGCGTTGAGCTGGTTGCGGACCTGATCCATGACGGCGAAGAAGTTGGCGCCGATACGGTCCATCTTGTTGACGAAGATCAGCTTCGGCACCTTGTACTTTTCGGACTGGCGCCAGACCTGCTCGGACTGGGGCTGCACGCCGCCGACGGCGCAGAAGACCGCCACGGCGCCGTCCAGCACGCGCAGCGAGCGCTCGACCTCGGCCGTGAAGTCCACGTGGCCGGGGGTGTCGATCAGGGAGATCATGTGGTCGCCCCAGGTGACGGCCGTAGCCGCGGAGGTAATCGTGATACCGCGCTCCTGCTCCTGCACCATCCAGTCCATGGTGGCGCCGCCGTCATGCACTTCGCCGATCTTGTGGTTCTTGCCGGAATAGAAAAGGATACGTTCGGACGTGGTGGTCTTGCCGGCGTCGATGTGGGCCATAATGCCGATGTTGCGGACCTTGGCCAGGGGAATTTTGCGAGCCATACTGCGATTCTCCAGATAGGGATTCGTTGAAAAAGTCCGGACAAAATAGCAAAAAACCATTCGCGATGCAACCCGCGGTCCCGCCTCTTTTTATGCTATACTTCTGGGAGGACAAGATTAAAAGGAGGCTCCATGGCCGACACCCCGCACGATCCCCGTCCCGACTGGGACACCTACTTCATGACCATCGCCTACGACGTGGCCAAACGGTCCAACTGCTCCCGCCGCTCCGTCGCCGCCGTCATCGTCGCCGACCGCCGCATCATCTCCACCGGCTACAACGGCACCCCGCGCGGCATCCTGAACTGCTTCGAGGGCGGCTGCCCCCGCTGCTCCGGCAACACCGCCAGCGGCGCCTCCCTGGAGGAATGCCTCTGCCTCCACGCCGAGCAGAACGCCATCTGCCAGGCCGCCTACTACGGCATCCGCCTGCAGGGCAGCACCATCTACGTCACCCTCACGCCCTGCCTGACCTGCGCCAAACTCATCGTCAGCGCCGGCATCCGCGAAGTCGTCTATGCCGGCAGCTATGCCTTTGACGCGCAGACGCGCAAGCTCTTCGCCGACGCCGGCATCGCCTGCCGCCGCTACGAAGGGGATGCCCACGCATGAGCGCGGGGGCACGCCTTTTCCCGGCCGCCGCCGTCCTGCTGCTTCTGCCCCTCGCGGCCCTGCGCGCGGCGGACGCCCCGGAGCGCCCGGCCTCGCCGGAGGAGCTCGCCCGGCGCCTCAACGCCCTCCCCACCCCGCTCCAGTCCGCCGACAGCGCCATTTTTGTCTCCTGCGCCACGCCCGAACGCGCCGACCTGCGCTGGCCCATCCTGAGCTTCGCCAACACCACGCGCGAAAACCTGTCCGACCGCCTCCGCCCCATCGGCTCCTCCAAGAGTCCCCTGGCCATCGTCATCGGCAATTCCAAAGACCCCGAGACCGGCATCCGCCGCCGCCAGAACCGCGTCGGCACCTACGCCAATCTTATCATCGACATCCCCAATCCCGACACCGTCGACCTCGACCTCCTGCGCACCGCCATCGCCGAGGCCCTCCTGCGCGAGGATGTCCGCTCCCGCACCGGCCGCTACGGCGACTTCCGCTGGCCCAATTGGTTCATCCTCGCCGTCCTCGACACCGTCAACAACGCCGAATGGCAGGCGGCCGCCTACGAGAGCCTCCTCGCCCAGCGCGAGGCCGGCACCGTGCCCACCGTGCCCGAACTCTTCGCCGGCATTGCCCCGCCCACCCGCGAGGTCGCCTTCTTCTTCGCCCGCTGGGTCCTCGGCCTCCGCCGCCAGACCCCCGACGGCATCGATAAGCTCATCGACACCCCCTCCTGGTCCTCCGCCGACGTCCTCGGCACCCTCGGCGACGCCGACTGGCAGGCCTATCTCGACCTCCAGAAAAACACCGTCTTCGCCCCCGGCATCCTCTCCCTGGCGCAGTTCCGCCGCTGGCGCGAAGCGGCCCGCCAGCCCGCCGACGCCAAGGACGCCCGCGCCATCATCCAGGAACTTCTGCGCGGCACCATCGGGCGTCCCAAACCCCTGCAGGAGCTCTGCACGCTCTACAGCCGCGCCTACGCCGCCTTTATAGCCGGCGACGAGGAATCCTACGCACGCCTCCGCATCCAGGCCGACGACGCCGCCGCGATGCTCGAGCAGACCCTCCTCGCCACCGGCTCCGTCATCGAAAAGACTCCCTAACCCCACAGGATTATCCCCATGGCCAACGACACCGCCACCACCGTCGGCAAGATCAATCCCGACGTCCTCGCCTTCACCGAAGGCAAAGACCCCATCCTCGACCTGGCCCTCGCCCAATCCGACTGCATCGGCACGGCCGCCCACGTCACCATGCTCACCCGCATGAACTACACCCCCGCCATCTTCACCGAAGACCAGCGCCGCCAAGTCATCCTCGCCCTCCGCGACATCATCGACGAAGCCCGCCGCGGCGAATTCACCATCACCGCCGCCGACCAGGACGTCCACCTCGCCGTCGAACGCCGCCTGACCGAGCGCCTCGGCGACCTCGGCAAGAAGGTCCACACCTGCCGCTCCCGCAACGACCAGGTCGCCGTCGACATCCGCCTCCACATCCGCGACGAACTCAATGCTCTCGCCCTTGAGCTCACCGACCTTGCCGATTCGCTCCTGACCCTCGGCGCCAACCACCGCACCGTCCCGCTCGTCGGCCGCACCCACCTTCAGCCCGCCATGCCCTCCTCCGTCGGCATGTGGGCCTCCGGCTACGCCGAAATGCTCCTCGACGACACCTTCCTCCTGGATGCCGCCCGCCGCCTCAACAATCTCTGCCCCCTCGGCTCTGCCGCCGGCTACGGCGTCCCCCTCCCCATCGACCGCCAGCTCACCTCCAACCTCCTCGCCTTCGAGCGCCCCCACCACAACGTCTTCTACGCCTCCTGCGCCCGCGGCAAGGACGAAGCCGTCCTCCTCGCCGCCTGCGGCCAGATCATGCTCACCCTCTCGCGCCTGGCCGAGGACCTCATCCTCTTCTCCATGCCCGAATTCCGCTACTTCACCCTCCCCCGCGACCTCTGCACCGGCTCCTCCATCATGCCGCAGAAGTACAATCCCGACGTCCTCGAGCTCATCCGCGCCAAAGCCGCCCTCCTCCAGGGCTACACCACCGCCGCCAACGTCATCCTCAAGGCCATGCCCGGCGGCTACAACCGCGACCTCCAGGACACCAAGGAGCTCTACATGGAGGGCCTCCGCGTCACCCGCGCCTCCCTGCGCATCATGAAGCTCATGGCCGACAGCCTCACCGTCAATCCCGACGCCTGCCGCGCCGCCTTCGCCGAACCCGGCGTCTTCGCCACCGACCGCGCCCTCGAGCTCGTCGCCGCCGGCATGCCCTTCCGCGACGCCTACCACCAGGTCCGCGACCACCTCGAAGACCTCCGCGGCATGGACCCCGACGCCGTCATCGCCAAGAAAACCCACCTCGGCGGCACCAACGGCATCAGCTTCCCCGCCCTCCTCGCCCGCTCCGGTGCCTACCGCGCCGAAATCCAGGCCTCGCAGGCCGGCATCGCCGAAGCCTTCCGCAAACTCCTCACCGTCTGATCCCCCTGCCGCTCCCGGCAAACAAGGCCACGGCTCCCGCCGTGGCCTTTGTCATCTCTTGAGCCCTGTCAATCCCGGGCGCGGCATCAGGCGGCAAATCCGCCGTCGCTTTAGCCGGCAATCCGGCCTCTCCACGATGCGCCTTACAGGAGCTTGACGAGCTTCAGCAAATCCGAGACATTCAGGGCACCGTCCGGGATATCGGCATCCTCATCGGAGAAGACCATGAAGTATCGATAGTCCTGACCGGCCGCGGCCTGCCACGCCTCACCGAGCTCCATCTTTTCGTGCGTGTCCGCATTATCCAGATGGGCGCCCTTCGTCTCCACGAGAAGGGTCTTACCGCTCTTGGTCATCACGATAAGATCAGGGTAGTGATTGATGAAGCCGTTGATGCAGAAGCCTGTCCGCGCGATATTGCGATGCCACCAGCGGACATTCTCCAATCCGGAGAGCTTAAAGACGACGTCGCGCTCGAGCTGATTCATCTCTTCCTCGGCCTGATAGAGGGATTTCGGATAGAGCGTCGTACGCCTGTTGGGGTGAATCTCGGCCGGCAGCCGATAGTTCGGCCGACAGACAATCTTCCCTGCCTGACGCAGGAACTCAAATTGCTTTCTGCAATACTGTCCGATATGGTGATTGACGTTCTGACGGATCCGCTCGGCGTAGCTTTCCAGATTGCGCTCCAGCTCATCCGTCTGCTCCGCCGTCATGTCATTGACGATGCGGGCGACATACGCGGAGAGTTCGGTATCGCTCACCAGATTCATCTGATTCAGTCGGCGCAGAATAGCCGCCTTGCACTCCCGCAGGCGGGCCTCCTTGGGCAGTTTGTCAAAGTACTGACTGAAATAGCTCTTCTCCGCCGCGTTCATCCGATAGGCCTTGGGTACGCCGCCATCCGACGCGGAGAGATCGAGCTTAACGACCTGAGCCTCACCCGGCGCGAGCGCGAGACTATACGAGCAGCTTTTCAGCGAGAAGCCCTCGGCCAGCACCTTCATGTCCAGCGGTATGTACTCCGGGATACCGAAGAGATTGTCCGCCAGACCGGACGTCACCTCATTATGCAGCATGAACTGAGGGAGGTTCAGCGTCCTGACGTCCTCCTGAAGCGCCCTGCAGACGCGGACCGTGTCCATCTGCGCCTGCACCTCCCGCGCCGGAGGGGGCACCGTGGAGGCCGTTTCCGCCGGATGCTGTCCGGCCTCATACTCGGCTCCGACTGCCGTCGCCTGCCCCAGCATCCTGTCCACGGCCGTCACCACGCCGGCGACACCCTGCTGGGATTGCCGCTGCCCGAGCTCATCTCCGATGGTCCCCTCAGACACCTGCAAGAAGAGATCCTCCACATCGCCGTAGAGATTCTCGTCATCCGCGGTCCCGGCCACAGGCTCAACCGATGCGGGCTCCGGGGCCGTCGGCAGATCCAAGGTCTCCTGAACGGGGGCCGGCGACAACGGCTCCGCCAGACGGTAATCCTGCCTGGAGAAGCCGGCGTAGTTCAACCCCACCACAATCTGCTCAACGGTCGCGTTGAAGTCCGCAGAAGACGTCAGCACATACGCCATGTTCAGAGCGCTCTGCTGATGGGCGCAGGTATAAGGCTGCCGAAGAACGCGTCCCAGAATCTGCTCCACGTCCACCCGGCTGGTCCTGTTGGCCAGCGATGCCAGAATATAGGCGAAGGGACAGTCCCACCCCTCCTTCAGCGCGTTGACCGTGATGATATACCGGATCGGACATGTGGGCGACAGCAGATCGACCGCCTTCAGTTCATTGTTCTCCGCCGTCCGGATGGCAATCTGCTCCGCGGGAATCCCCGCGTCCTTGACCAACAGCTCCCGGATCTTTTCGAAGGTCGCCGCCTCCTCCTTCCCGCGCGGCTGAGCCTGCAGCAACGCGATTGGCCGGATGTAACGTCCCGTCACCCGGTACTCCGCCAGCGCGATCTTCTCCAACGTCCGCCGCAGATCGATGGCGTCGACCAGCACATCCCGTGGTTTGTTGCGGTTGTACACGATGACCGGGAGCTTGACCATGTGCTCCCGCTTCAGCTGCATCGCGTCCACATAAGAGACGATGTTGCTCTCCTGCTTGGGCGTCGCCGTCAGGTCCAGCACGAAGCAGGGGTTGAAATGCTTCAGCATCTCCAGACTCAGCTCCGTCCTGGCATGGTGACTCTCATCGACGATGACCACCGGATTCAGCTGATTGACCACCTGAAAGAGCGCGGTCGCGTCAGCCTTCTCAATCGGCACCTCCGGTTCCCCGAAGGCCCTCGCGAAGGGCGCCAGATTACTGTTCTCCTGATAGGCCTTCAGCCCCTCCTTCCCACGGCTGCGGAAGGAATCGTACGACAGCACCATCACCGAAAGCTGCTCCATGACCGTCGTCGGACTGAAGTTCTGCCCGTTCAGCAGCTCCTCCTTGGTGTAGACCTCCACACGCCCACCGAAGTCCACATTAATCTTCTGACGATACGGATGATAGGGATCCTTCAGATGTTCGGCGGTCTGCGTCAGAATCGCGTCCGACGGCACCAGCCAAACCACCGCCTTCGTCTTGGTCGGCGGCAGGGCATCGAAAATCGGCTTGATGGCACTGCAGGCCAGGAAGGTCTTGCCGCCGCCCGTCGGCACCTTGAAGCAGAGATTCGGCACTCCCGGCAGGAGATTGTGGTAGCGCCCCAAGACCGGCGCTCCCCGCTCCTCCCAGAAATCACGGAAGGCCGTAATGTAATTCCGCGAGTCCCGCAGCAGCTCCATGTAGCGCTTCAGATCCGCGATTACATGCTTCTGATAAGCCTTCAGTTCCATTCCGCGCCCTCCTTAAACCCGATTGATGTCCCGAGGGATTTTCTTGAAGACGATACCCATATCCGTCAGCCGCTCCTCGGAGATGGCGCAGCTGTCGGCATAAATGACCGTCGTCCCCGCCCGATGCGACAGCGTTGCCAGAAAGCCGTACGTCAGCACCGTCTCCCGCTCGGGCAGATAATAGAAATAGTACGCCGCGTCATCATGGGTCCCCAGATAGTAGGGCGAACCCTCCGTCGGCGGCACAAAAGGCGCCTTCGTCTCCGAGAACCAGATATACTCCCGGATATGCTCCGCAGATACGGACTCATTCAGCGTGTCGCCATGGAAGAGTGCCTCTCCGAGCTCATAATAGCTGAAATCCCCGCCCGTCCCCGCCACGGCGCTCTTGCCCTCACCGTACCCATCAATGACACGCTTCACGCGCTCGGCCGTAATGCTGTCGGCATAGTCCATCATCTCAATCAGAATGAACTTCCGGTTGCCGCCGTCGGCCTTATTCATATTGAGCACCGCGTGCGCCGTCGTCCCGGAGCCGGCAAAGGAATCCAGCACGACCGAATCCTTCTTCGTCACGATTTGAATAATACGCTGGATTAAGCGGACAGGCTTAGGATAATCAAATGCTGCTTTCTTCCCGAGAACAGTCGCAATTTCCTTGGTAGCCTCCTGTGTATGACCGACCTCTTTATTGGTCCACCATGTCCACATGTTGCGGCCCTCTCGTTCCGACAGATACGTCTTCTTTCGCGGGACGCCTTTGCCATCCATGCCAAACCAAATACGACCAGCGGCAATTTCCTCATCCATCCGCTCTTTTGTAAAACGCCAGCACAGACCATCTGGCAGATTGATAACTCTGCCACTGGGAGTGATCATTGTATAGAACTGATCCTTTGTTCCATGTCCCGCCTGAGCCGTACAGTCTGTTGAGACCCATGGGCCCCTCGGATCATTGTCAGGATTTCTGTATTTCGCCTTATCTTCCTCAGAGAACTCAAGCAGATTGATTGCGTCATCTGACGCATCAATATCTTTGCAGTAGACGCAAACATATTCATGCCCAGAGCTAATCTTCTTTCTCGCATCTGGAGACGTTCGCTTCTGCCAAACTATTTGAGCCAAGAAGTTGCGCGCTCCAAAAATCTCATCACATATCATGCGCAACAGCACTTGTGCGTTGTCATCAATGCTGATGAAGATGACGCCGTCCGGAGCCAGCAGCTTATGCAGGAGTTTGAGACGCGGATACATCATGCAGAGCCACTTGTCGTGGCGGGAGAGGTCTTCGCCTTCCTTGCCGACCGTCTCGCCCAGCCACTTCTTTATCTTGGGGTCATTGACATTGTCGTTGTAGACCCAGCCTTCATTGCCGGTATTGTAGGGCGGATCGATGTAGATGCACTTCACCTGGCCTTCGTAGCGGGGCAGAAGAGCCTTCAGCGCCTCCAGGTTGTCACCATGGATAATCATGTTCCCGCTGCCGTTGTCCCCGTCATGCTTTCCGCCCGCGTCATAACTGTACTGACGCTCCAACACACGGAACGGGACATGCCGGTGGTGATTGACCACCTTATCCTTACCAATCCACTCCAAAGTCGGCATCTGTGACTCCGCTCATCCGTCATGCCCCTGTCCGCGGCGACACCCTAGTCCACCCGAAGGCGCGTATCGGAATCTTACCAAATCGCCCCCTCCCCGGCATCTCCCCGCCTACGTACCCCGGAAGCGAAGGATACAAAAATGCCCGGCAACCCTTTTGGGCAGCCGGGCGATCACGGCTGACAGAAGCCAAGAGGAGTCTGCCTTACTTCGCCGGAATCACGCAGTGCGTCCAGGGCAGACAGGTATAGAGGCGGATATCGCGGTCATGCCAATACTGATATGCCGTCCGGATATCATCAAACGTCACAGGGGATGCCGTGAACTGCAGGTCCAGTGAGGCAATCTGGAACTCAGCCGTGGCGCCGTCCGCGAAGTCTGTCGTGAACTGGAAGAACTCGCCGGTCAGGACATCCGAGACCATGACGAACTCGGAGCCCTTCTCGGTCCGGATACGCTCCCAGAGCGCATCGTCGATGGTGGGTGCATAGATCCGTGTATAGCCGTCCGGTCCCTGATAACCGATGCAGCGACAGGCGCCCGAAGTGCCGATCGGGTCGACATCCACGGTATAGCGGATAAGCCGGCCGTCATTGCCGTCCAGGAGCAGCAGAATGTATTTCGGGCACAGCGACAACGGCTCCGTATAGGCGATGCGGCAGAGAATCCGGTTTTCGGAAGCCGAGCGGGCCATCTGAATGACAGCGAAATCCTCAGCGCGTTCAGGGTCCTTCCAAGGCGCGCGCGGCATTCTGACATGATGCAGTGCCGTCATGGCATAGTCCCGATCGGGTTCGCATACTTCCAAGTCCTTCGGCAGGAGTGCCGCGAATTCATCCGGAAAGGAGAAGTTCTGCAATGTGCGGGCACGGAAGCGGGAGGTCTTCGCCCCGGGTTCCGGATGTTGCGGGAGCCACAGCGCCATTCCTTTCATTTCAGACTTCACCGGGAAATCCTCGGCCGGCGTGCAACAGATTGCCCGGCCCTCAGCATTGTAGCCGACCTTACCCCACGGGAAGGTTTCCTCACGGACAATCGGATCCGTCTGGGGCAACGCATCAGGCCCCGCCCCACCTTCCTCGACAATCTGCTTCTCGGCCTGAAGATAGAGCTGCGTATCCGTCTTATTGTCCGGAGCATCGGCAGATGCTGCCAACGAAACCGTCAGAGCCACCAACCCCGTCACACTGTCGCCGACACGGGGACGGTAGCCCTGCAGGACGGATTCTCCCGCGTACACCGTGTAGTGGATCAGCACGGAGTCATCAGCCGTCATGCAACTCAGATGAAGCATGAAATAGGGAATCCCGCGAAACTCCCCCTGCCTGACGTCTTCGACTATTCCCGTGAACTCGTAAACCTCCGGTGCCTCTTCATCCCCATAGGACGTCAAGGAACGAACCCGATAGAAATGAAACTCCGCCGGTTCATCCGGTCCCAGCGTTCCCTGCATCCGACGCAGACGCACCTCAGCATTGTCATGGATGAGCAGACGGACCTCATCGGTCGGCTTCCGCTGCCGTATTTCCAGTGCGCACCCGCTGAGAATCCCGGTGGCCAGCTCCCCCTCGGCAAAGCTCTTGAAATTCCCTGCGCACATTGTCCGCGACGCATCGACAGCCACAATCGGCGCACGGAAAAGAGGACTGTCCAAACAGATATAATGACGCATCCCGATCGGCTTCGGAGCCTGAGCGGCACGGGCAATGATATCCCCAGCGAAGGGCGGTTCCCACGGAATGAAATTGACATCCTCAATGACATTACCGTCATCACGCTTCTCAATGGCATAGGCCAAGATGAGCCGCTGCGCATCCGCATCATCGAGATAACAGACATAACCGCTCTCAATCTCCGACGGCGCGACAACACTCAAATTGCCGAAGTTAGCCATCGAAAAATCCTTGAATGCCGCATCCGACTCAAACAATACCTCTGTATTCATCTCATTCACCCTTTTGACGTTCTTGCATAGTCATCTGTGTCGCAAAAGCTTACTTGGATTATGCCAAAGCAAAGCACGCCTGTCAAACCACAGGCCTTGCGGGCACCCTATTCGAAGAGTACCTGATTAAATAACGCCACCGAAGAGGTCCCCCTGCCCCAGACGCTTACAAACCGTAGCGTCTCCCCTCCGGATACGAAGCGCCGCCGTGATTCCACAATATGCGGGACGGAATCATCGGCGGTGCAATCGCGTGGCGTGCGTTTAAAACCCCGTCGGCATCGGTCAGCTCAGCCGCTCGGCCTTGGCGTCCTTAAGCGTGCGGTCTTTCGGGTCGAAGGCAAGGCCCATCGCGTAGACGGTCTTGCCGCTGTGAAGGTAGGGCTTGGCGTAGCCGCGGTCCTTAATCTGGGCGATGGCAGAGTCGGCGGTATCGGTCGCCGTATTCTTGAATTCAATAACGTAGACGTAGTCCGGGAAGGTGAGCACGAGATCGGAACGCTTACCGGCGGAGTTGGGCTCCTCGGCGCGACGCTCGTAACCCGGGAAGAGAACCATCATCAGGCGACGGTAGTTAGCCTCCAGGATGGATTCCGTGGGGCTGTACGGGAGACCGGCGAAGAGGTCCTTCAGCAAAGGCAACGCGTCCTCGGGGCGGCCCTTGAGAAGCGCCTCGCGGAAATCGCTTTGCCACTCCCCGTCGGGACGTCTGACGATCTGATTGAGATAGAGCGCCTCATAGTCGCGGCGGACTTCTTCATTGGGCACCGCCAGCCAGAGGCCCTTTCTGTCGGGCTTCGGGTCGGCAAGCGTCAGATAGCCGGCCTGAAAGAGAATGGCCTTGGCATTAATGGCGGAGAGGTCGGTCACGGCACCCAGAAGCGCAGGCTGGACGGGGAGATCCTCGTCCGGCTGAATCTGGAGCAAATCCCCGCGCTTGACCGAGTACGTCAGCAACGAGGTGGGGCCGGTCGTTGTCCAGGTCTGCTCAAAGGTATCCGCATTACCCGTCTCATCCGGCTTTGAAGTCAGCGCCATGGCGATGGCCACGGGATTGTAGACATGCGCGAAACTCTTGGGCGAGAAACGATAACCGTCATACCAACGCTTCAGCTCCGCGCGGTAGGTCTCATAGGGGAGCCCCATCCGCTCGGCGTGTCTGCGCATGTAGCCGTCGAAACAGGCCGTCAGTTCCTCCTCGGTGTAGCCCAACATGTCGGCGTAACCCTCGTCCATCGAGAGGTCCTTGATGTTATTAAGCGCGGAGAAGAGGGAGGCCTGATTGAACTTTGTGACGCCCGTCGCCATCAGGAAACGGATGGAGGACATGCACCCCTTCAGCAGAATGTAGAAACCCGCCAACGAAACACGGATTGCCTCCGCCAGTTCGACCGATCGGGTCAACGCATGGGAGATGGGGGCGTCATACTCGTCAATCAGAATGACCAGCGGGCCGTACATCTGCGAGAGCCGCGTCATGGCGTAATCGAATATCTGCCCGGCGGTCCGGCGGTCGGGCGGGATTTCCTTCAGCCCCGCGAGTTGCACCGCATCTTTGACCGCCAGGCGGAGATCCTCGTCAAAGAGCTTTTCCGACTTCACCGAGAGCTTGGAGAAATCGAAGCGCAGGACCCTATGGGGTTCCCAGTCGTAATCGGTCTTGGCGATGGCGAGGTCCTCGAAAAGCTCCTTGCGCCCCTCGAAGATAGCCTGCAGCGTGGAAATCATCAGGGACTTGCCGAAGCGGCGCGGCCGGGAAATGAAGAAGAACTTGCTGTTGGGATCGGCAATCAACGTATGAAGCCATGCCGTCTTGTCGACATAGACCTGGCCCGCGCGCCGAAGCTCCGGGAAGTCGTAGGTGTTGAGCGCGATCGGTTTCATACCGCACAGTATAGCACAGTGCATCAACGCGCTATTCAAGTGACTCACCTTCGGTTCGTTGTCTCGCCCTGTCGGCTTCGTGGGCTCCCTCCGGGCGCCGAGGCCTTCGGTGCGCTCATAACCGTCTGAGCCCGCCGCCAGGCACCCTAAGCCCGGAGCAAGAGGCCGCCGCGCAAATTGTGCGGCGGCCTCTTGCTTTATCGCCATATGTCCCCTGTCACGCACCGGCACCGGGAGGAAGATGGCGCCTGCAGATCCCCGCGGTTTCGGAACCGCCTGACACGCAAGAATGCGACAGCGAAAACGTATTCTCGGTGCATGCGCGTAACAGACACAAACAGCAAAAAGCGGCGTCCCGAATCCGGGACGCCGCGATTTTTTGGGGAATGCCGCGCTCAGGCGCGGGGGATGCCGCGGGTAGGGTGCTCGCGGAGGCGGGCATAGGCTTCGGCGCGGAAGTCGCGGAAGCAGTCGTTGCGAATGGCCTCGCGCATGCGCTCCATGAAGCGGAGATAGCAGTGGACGTTGTGCAGGGTAAGGAGACGGTAGCCGAGCATCTCGGAGGTGTTGAGGAGATGGCGGACGTAGGCGCGGGTGTAACGGCTGCAACAGGGGCAGGTACAGCCGGGCTCGACGGGAAGGGGGGATTCCTTCCAGGCACCGGCCTTGACGGGATAGGGCCCGTCGTTGGTGAAGGCGGAGCCGTTGCGGGCGTTGCGCGTGGGAATGACGCAGTCGAACATATCGCAGCCGACGTTGACGGCTTCGGTGATCTGCCAGAGGTCCCCCAGCCCCATGACATAGCGGGGCCGGTGCAGAGGCAGGTAAGGCACGGAGTCGGTAATGCCCTTGAGAATGAAGGGCTCGGGTTCGCCGACGGAGACGCCGCCGACGGCATAGCCGTCGATGCCGTCCTTTTCCATGGCGGCAAGCTCCAGGGCGCAGTGACGGCGGTGGTGGGCGTATTCGGAGCCTTGGACGATGCCGAAGTAGAGCTGCCCTTCGGCGCGGGGCTGCTCAAGGCAGACTTTGGCCCAGCGCAGGGTGGTCTCAACCGATTTGGCGACGTAGGCGTCGTCGGAGGGGTACGGGATGCATTCGTCGAAGAGCATCGCGATGTCGGAGGCCAGGAGGCGCTGGACGGCCATCGATTCCTTGGGGCCCATGAAGAGGCGGCGGCCGTCGATGTGGGACTGGAAGGAGACGCCTTCGGGCGTGATCTTGCGCAGCGAGGAGAGGGAGAAGACCTGGAAGCCGCCGGAGTCGGTCAGAATCGGTCCGTGCCAGTCCTGGAAGGCATGAAGGCCGCCGAGGCGGTCAATGAGTTCGGCGCCGGGACGGAGCATCAGGTGGTAGGTGTTGCCCAGGATGATGGGTGCGCCGAGACGCTCCAGATCGTCGGCGGCCAGGGTCTTGACGGTGGCCTGGGTGCCGACGGGCATGAAGACGGGGGTTTCGACCGGGCCGTGTTTGGTCCAGAGGCGGCCGAGGCGGGCGCCGGTGTGGGCGTCTTCGTGGAGGATCTCGTAGGTGCCGATGGGCGGATTGGGCATGGGGAGGTCTTTCTGCGGAGGGAATAAGGGGATTAGCGTGCGATGGCGGCGAGCATATCGGCGACGGCCTGTTTCATGCCGACGGTCAGGGCATGGGCGACGATGCTGTGGCCGATGTTGAGGGTGTCGAGATTGGGGATGGGCAGCAGCGCACGGACATTGGCCATCGTCAGCCCGTGGCCGGCATTGACGCGCAGGCCGAGGGTCTGACCGATTTCGGCAGCGGCGAAGAGCGCGTCGAGTTCGCGCTTGCGTTCGTCGCCGGTGGCGTTGGCGTAGGCACCGGTGTGCAGCTCGACGTAGGGGACGCCAAGGGCCGCGGCGGCTTCGAGCTGGCGGCGGTCGGGAGCAATGAAGAGCGAGACGTGGGTGCCCTGCGCGGCGAGGGCCTGCACGGTGGGGCGGAGGGCGTCAAGCTGGCCGGCGGCATCGAGGCCGCCCTCGGTGGTAAGCTCCTGACGGCGCTCGGGCACGAGGCAGACTTCGTCGGGGACGACGTCGAGGGCGACGCGCAGGACGTCGGGATTGTTGGCCATCTCGAGATTCATGCGCGTGGTGAGGGTCTTGCGGAGGGTGTAGACGTCGGCATCCTGAATATGCCGGCGGTCCTCGCGCAGGTGAATGGTGATGCCGGCGGCACCGGCCTCTTCGGCCAGGCGGGCAATCTCGCGCAGGTCGGGATAATCCACGCCGCGGGCCTGGCGAAGGGTGGCGGCGTGATCGATATTGACTCCAAGGAGAATAGGCTGCATGACGGATTCCTTAACTGTAGGCCCGGATAAAGGCTTCTCGGCCGGGCGTCCCGGAAGTGTCTACCAGAATACCACGTTTCCGGAGCGTCGGGCATTGCGCGGCGCACGGCTCCGGCAATGCCGCCGCGCTTACCAGGTCTTGCTGAGGCGCAGGTACCAGGTGTTGTCGGAGTGGCGGGTGCCGGGGGCCGGACGGGTCTGGATTTCGTTGCGCAGGCCGGCCTCAAGGGCAACATTCTTCAGACGGTCGGAGAGCAGGGAGAATTCGTTGAGCGTGTAGGTCAGTTTGCTCTCGTGGATGAGCGTAGCCTTCTCCCAGTCGTCGATGAGCGGAGTGTAAGTGATTTCGGTATTCCAGCCAAGGCCATTGGTGAAGTCATAATGGAAGAGGATGCCGAAATCCATGGCGAGGTCATTCTCCGTGACCCGGTCCCCGCCGGGCTTGCGCGTATAATACTCCGTATGCGCCTGGGCAAAACCGGCGCGCAGGCGGAGCAGCGAGGTGCGGCCGGAGGTCACGGTATTCCAGAGATAAAACCCGTAGCCGACACCGAGGACATTGCGCAGCTTGTAATTGCTGTAGGGATTGTGCTGGATTTCGTCGCGCACGTACCACGAATGGCGTTCCCACGGGCGATGCTCGAGATCGAGGCCCCCGATCAGCTGCTTGGCCGTCTCGACGCCCTCGCTGCGGGACTTGTAGTAGGAGCCGTAGAGCTTAAGCGTCGTCTTCTCCGTTGAGCGCGAGGCGTCCAGGGCCGCGCTGAAGGAAAGGTCGTCGGACGCCCCCGAATGGCCGGTCAGCCCGAGCGAGGCCGAGACGGACCAGAGCTTCACCGGCGGGAAATCAGGGTCGGTGCCGTCCGTCGGCCACAGCGTGGCGACCTCGTCCAAAACCAGCGCCGCCCCCTGCCCGCCGACAGGCACAAGACGCAGGCTGCCGTCATCGGCTTCCGCCAGGACGGCCTCGGCCTTGTCGGGGCGCTGCACATCGGTGCGGGCATAAAACGTACGGCCCGGCTCGCTGTACGTCACGGACTCGACCTCGGAGCGGTCAATGGCAAGCGCACCGGCATAGGCGGTGTCGATATGGATTTTACCGTCGGCAATCCGCGTGACGGTACCGGAAATGACGTCCCCGCAGGTCATCCGCAGCGTATCGGCGGAAAGGCGGAAGGCAGCGGCCAGCAGGATAAGGGTGAAGAGGCATCTGTTCATGGCAATTTTCCGATTGGGCTCCGCAGGCAGTCTACCAGGTCTTGCTCATGCGGACGTAGACCGTACTGTCTGTCGTTGAGGTGTCGGAGTCGGAGAGCATCCGCATCTCGTTGCGCATGCCGGACTCCAGCGCGATGTCGTTCAGCCGCTTCGAAAAGCGGGCAAATCCGCGCAGCGTGTAAGTCAGACGGCTCTCATGCACGAGCGTCGCCGTGGCCGGGTCGTCAATCTGCGGGGAATAGGTTACCTCCGTATTCCACCCCAGGCCATTGACAAAATCGTAATGCCAGAGGAACCCGAAATCCGCGACACACTCATGGGTCAGATAGCGGTCCTCCCACGGATTCAGCCGATAGGTATACTCGGTACGCGTGTAGGCAAGGCCGATACGCAGACGCAGAAGCGAGGTGCGCCCATTGACGACGGTATTCCACAGATAATAGCCGTACCCGCCGCCGATCATGTTGCGCAGCTTGTAGTAGCTGTACGGATTGTGCTGGGCCTCGTCACGCACGTACCAGGAGTGATGCTCCCACGGCCGATGCTCCAGATCAAAGCCGCCGATGAAATACTTGGCCGTTTCGGCGCCGTTGCTTCGGGATTTGTAGTAATTGCCGTACAGCTTCAGCGTACTCTTCTCGGTCGTCCGCGTCGCACTGACGGCTCCGGAGAGCGCGAGATCCTCCGTGGAGCCGGAGTGTCCGGTCAGGCCGAACGAGACCGTGGCCGACCAGAGCTTGACCGGAGGAAAATCAGGGTCGGAACCCGTTGCGGGCCAAAGCGTCTGGACCTCGCTCAGGGCCAGCGCCTCCGCCTTATCCTTCACCGGCACCAAAAGCAGGTTTCCGTCGCCGTCCTTTGTCAGCGTGACCTCCGTTTTGGGTTTCTTCGTCGCATCGCGCCGGGCAAAGTACCGTTCGGCCGGCTTGTCATAGGCCACCGATTCGACAAATTCGCGCCCGATGGCCAGCGTTCCGGCGAAGGCGGTCTTGATGACAATCTTGGTTTTGCGGACGGCAACGATTTCGCCCTGGATGACATCCCCGGCCTTCGTCCGGACAGTATCCGCGCAAAGCACGCCCGCGGCACAGCACAGCACCGGCATCATCAGCACTCGCAGAACGCGGCCGGTCACCCCTCGGACTCCGAATCGGCCGAGTGGTCAAACTTCGGGTTGTTGCCGGCAATGACCACCGTCACCTCCCCCTTCGGCGGCCGGGCCCCGAGCCGTTCGCACAGCTCCGAGAGCGTCCCGCGCATCACACGCTCGTGAAGCTTCGTCATCTCCAGACAGACCGCAGCCTCACGGTCTCCCAAAACTTCCAGCGCCGCCGCCAGCGTCGCCTTCACCCGAAAAGGCGACTCCAGGCAGACCAGCGTATGCGGCAAATCGCGCTCCTGCCCGAAGAACGTCCGCAGTTGCCCCGCCTTTCGCGGCGGAAACCCCTTAAAGGTATACGACGACGCCGGGAGTCCCGACAGCAGCAACGCCAGCTCCACGCTGCACGGCCCCGGCAAAACCGTGAAGGGGAGCCCCTCCGTGGCAAAGGCCCGCAGGACCCGGTACCCCGGATCACTGATCCCCGGATACCCCCCGTCGGAGCAGAGCGCCACCGGCACCCCGGAGGCCACCAGCCCGACGATGCGGCGCGCCACCCCCTCTTCGTTGCCTTGGCGATATGAGAAAAGCTCCGGCCGCGGGATCCCCAGCGCCGACAGCAGCTGCCAGGTGCGCCGCGTATCCTCGCACGCAATCACCGGCACGCGCTCCAACAGGGCACGGGCACGCGGCGACAGATCCCCCAGATTGCCCAGCGGTGTCGCCACCGCATAAAGCATCGGCGCAAGGGCTGCATCGGCATTGTCGCTGGTCGTCACAGTCACCTCACACTCAGCGGATAAGCGCAAAAAAGCGGTCCTGATACAGTTCGAAGACCCCCCGCTCCTTCAGCAGCCGCCCCAATTGCTTCACCAGCGACGGGTCACGCTCGGCAGCCGCAAAGGCATGCTCAATCTCCTGCCGGGCCTCACCCGGCAGGCGCTCGCGGAAATCCTGCTTGCTCCGCGTCTCAAGCGCCTTAATCGTCGCCGGCACCGACGCATGCACCAACCGCATAAAAAGGTGCAGGATGCAGACATCCCACGGTTCATCCACCCCCAGCACCAGCGCGGCATACGGATCCTGCTTCCGTGCAAAAGCCGCCTCCGCCCGGGTCCGCACCGCCTCCAGAGGCTCATTCAGCAGCGTCTCGGTGTAGGATTCGCGCCGCAGCCGATACGAATACTGCAGCACCCGGATATGGGCCGCGTGCGTCTTCAGAAATTCAAGATACGACCGGGCCTGCTCCCCAAATCCCTCAAGCTCCTGCGAGGAGAGATCGCCCGGCAGCATCAGCCTCGGCGGAAAGGTCTGCAGCGTGCCCTCACGTACCCGCGTCTGATTCGGATTGTCCATCGGCTCGGCCAGCAGCGTATACTTCACCGAGGTCTGATCGAACGCCTCCAAAAGGCGCTCCGGGGCACACAAAATCTTCGTGTGCCTCACCGCATAGACAAAATCAAACTGCGTCGGACGCTTCATAGCCCCCCTACTATAGCAAAAACCCCCGGCGGCCCCGCCCCCGGAGCGGCCATACAGGCTCCGTTGCGCACAGCCGTCCCGACCCTTACTGCCAATCCCACGGCAGCGGCCCGTCGGTCCGTCCCGAAGCACAGCATCCGCTCAAAGCCAAGCCCAGCACCGCCAGCACGAGCAGCATCATCCGCATCTTCATTGCATCCGTCCTCCTCGCCGGACGCCCCATGCGTCCCGGCGACGGCTCTTACTATACCGCAATCGGGAACGCCGCGAAAGACTCCGCAGCGTTCCGCCCGGCCCCGCACACCGGATTTTACCGTCCCGCGGCCTACGCCCTGCAATCCGGGGGCGGCTCCCCCGAACGGCAGGCCAGGCCGGAAACAAAGAGAAGCCCGGCCACTGCCGAAGGCCGCGCGCGGCAGCGTCCGCAGGCCGCCACCCGCACGCCTTTTATGCGCTCTCCGATTGTTTGCGCCTCCCCGGCTCAGCACGCGGCGTGGGCGAGGCGCGCGAGGGCCTCCCATTCGGGAATGGCGAGGGTCTCGGGGCGGCGGGTGGGATCAATGCCCGCGGCGGCAGGGTCGAGGCCGCGGAAGGGTGCGGGGGCTTTGCGAAGGATGGCGCCGAGCTGTTTGCGGCGCTGGAGGAAGAGCTGCTTGGCGAGGGCCCGGCAGGTGGCCTTCTCTTCGTGGGTGAGCACGGAGCGGCGGTGGCGCTCCATGAGCACGACGGCGGAGGTCACTTCCGGCGGAGGCCAGAAGCAGGTGGGTTTGACGTGCCTGACGACGCGGACGTCGTAATCGAGCTGAAGCCAGACGCCGGCCGTGCCGCGCTCGGGCGTGCAGGGCGCGGCGCAGAAACGGTCGGCGACCTCGAGCTGCACGAGGGTGACCAAGCGTTCCGGAGCGTAGCGGCTGCGGATGAGGTCCATCAGGATGCGCGTACCGACGGAGTACGGGAGATTGGAGGCGAAGGCCCTGAAGCCCTGACTGAGCAGCGCGTCCCAGTCCGTGTCGAGCGCGTCGCCCTCGCGGAGGTCGAGGGCCCCGGGATACTCCTTCAGCAGGGAAGCGCGGAGCCATTCGGCGAGGGCGGGGTCCTTCTCGATGGCCGTCAGACGGGCACCGCGCTTCAGCAGGGCCTCGGTGAGCACGCCCAGACCGGGACCGACCTCCAGAACAGAATCGCCGGGCGCGATGCCGACGGCATCGGCCAGGACGCCCAGGATATTGGCGTCGATGAGGAAGTTCTGCCCCAGGGTCTTATTGGGATGGAAGCCGCGGGCGATGCACCAGGCTTTGACGTCGCTCGGAGAAGTGCGGTTCATGCGGCGGCAATCAGAAGGCACCGTCGACGACGCGGACGAAGGCATTGGCGCGCAGACCGTCGACCCAGGCCTTGTAACGTTCGACGCCGAGCTGATCGGAGAGGGTCTTGTAGACGTCGTCCCAGGCCTCCTCGAGCGTGCGGACGCGGCCGGGACGGACCTCCTCCTTCAGCAGGATGGTGCAGTAGCCGGACTGCTCGATGACCGGAGAGCGTTCCCCGGGCTTCAGCGCCGACAGGGCCTCGGCAATGACGGGGGCAAACGTCGTCGCGGGGTCGACGAACCCCCAGTCGCCTCCCTCGGCGGCCTTCTCGTCGGCGGAATGGGCCTTGGCGAGGTCCGCGAAGGAGGCCCCTTCGTCGAGCTGTTTGGCAATGGAATCGGCGAGGGCGCGGCCCTTGTCGGGCGTAATGAGAATGCTGCGGACGCGGACCATGCCGCCCAGCGAGAAGGCGTCCCTGTGTTCTTCGTAATACTTCCGGACGGCGGCGGGAGAGACATTGATCTTCTTGCCGACCTGAAGATAACGCATAGCCTGGACGACGAGATTCTCACGGATCTGCTTCTCCCACATGTCGTAGGTCATGCGGTGCTCCTTGAGCATCGCCTGCAGATTGGCGCGTTCGCCGCGGAATTCGCGGGCGATGATCTCCTGGACGCGGGTATTGACGGCATCCGGAGGCAACTGGGCGCCGGAGGCGTCATAGGCCTCGACGATGAGAATGCGGTCGATGATGAGATCACGCATCACGGGGAAGAGTTCGCGGATGCGCTGAGGCTGTTCGGCCAGGGGGACGGCCGCGAGGTTGAAATTGGTATGGATCTCCTGCAGGACGGTATCGACGGTGATGACCTTGTCATTGACGTAGGCCGCGACGCCGTCATAACGCGAGAGTTCGGCGGAGGCCGTCAGGGCGCAGGCGCAGCTGAGGGCGAGGATGGCGGTTCGCAAAGACTTCATAGGGGCCTCCGGAATCAGGGGTCAGGGAATCAGGGGTGGTCCTCGGCGTGGGCGCCGGGCGCCGCCAGCCAGCGCGGCAGGTCGGCGATGAGGTGGGCCGGGAGGAGGTTGGCCTCGGCCAGACCGTTGAGGGGGACCCAGCGGAACCGAATCCAGTCCTCCGCGGCGGCGGGATCGCTGTCGGGGTCGAGGCCGGGAATGTCGAGGCGGAAGATCAGATTGATCTCGCAGTGCGGGCAGCCGTTCTGCGTGAAGGCATTTTCGGAGACGGCGAGGAATTCGCCGGCGGCGGCCTCGCGCCCCATCTCCTCGGCGATTTCGCGGACGAGGGCCTGACGGGCGGTCTCGCCGAATTCGACATGGCCGCCGGGGAGGTAGCAGCGCCCTCCCTTGGCGGGCATACAGACCAGCAGACGCCCGGCCCGGAGCAGAACGCCGCGGGCTATCGTCTCGATATTGGCATTTTCATACTCGGCCATGGGCGTCTCCCGGCAGAGCCGCGGCTCAGCGGCCGCAGCACTTCTTGTACTTCTTGCCGGACCCGCAGGGGCACGGGTCGTTGCGGCCGATTTTGGGGGTCGCGCGACGGATCGGTTCCGGCTTCACCAGCACGCCGTCGACAAAGCGCCAGGCGCCGTCGACGCGGGAGAAGAAGGAGCGTTCGTGGTGCTCATAGGGCGTGCCGTTCATCGTGTAGCGGGCGATGAATTCGACCGTCCCGTCCTGATCGGCTTCGCCGCCCTTGTCGGTGGCGACGACCTCCATGCCGGTCCACGTGGCGCTCTCGGACCAATTGCGCGAGGCATCGGCATCAAAGTCGGCACGGACGGATTCGACGGAGGAGTCGTAAAGGAAGTCGATACGGCCTCGGGCATACGCGGTGTAACGGGCACGCATCAGGGCTTCGGCCGTCGGCGCCGGACGGGCCCCATCGAGAATGGGACCGCAGCAGGCGTCGAATTCAAGGCCGGAACCGCAGGGGCAGAGTTCGGACATGGATGGGGCCTTTCCGTAGGATTAGATCAGATTGCGGCGGATGAGCTCTTCGGCGATCTGGACGGCATTGAGCGCGGCGCCCTTGCGGATGTTGTCGCCGGAGCACCAGAGGGCGAGACCGTTCTCGACCGAGGGGTCGATGCGGATACGGCCGACCCCGACATTGTCCTTGCCGCCGAAATCCTTGGGCATCGGATAGACGGCCGCGGGCAGGTCGTCGACAATCTCAACGCCGGGAGCACCGGCCAGAATCGTCTTGGCCTGCTCGACGGAGATGGGGTTGGCGAACGTGGCATGGACGGCGATGCTGTGGGCATAGAAGACCGGCACGCGCACGCAGGTGCAGCTGATCTGCAGCGAGGGGTCGCCGAGAATCTTGCGGGACTCGAAGGTCAGCTTGGCCTCCTCGGTCGTGTACCCGGGCATCTCCTGCTTCGGGCCGCCGATCTGCGGAATGACGTTGGCCACGATCTGATGGGCGAAGGCTTTGGGCGCCGTCGGTTCGCCGGCGGCCACCTGGCGCATCTGCAGCGCCAGCTCCTCGATGGCGGCGCGGCCGGCGCCGGAGACGGACTGGAAGGTCACGGCCGTCATGTGCTTCAGGGGGTTCACGCGGTGGAGCGGCGCGATGCCCATAAGGGTAATGATCGTCGAGCAGTTGGGGTTGGCGATGAAGCGGCTGCCTTTGCGGAACATCGCCTCCATGTCGTCGCCGTTGATTTCGGGGATGACGAGGGGAACGTCCTCGACCATGCGGAAGTCGTCGCCGTTGTCAATCACCACGGCACCCTTGGAAACGGCCACCTGGCCCCACATCTTCGAGGCGCCCTTGGCCCCCTCAGTGCCCGCGAAGAGCACGATGTCCAGGCCGTCAAAGGCTTCGGGCGTCGTCGCGAGGACATGGAAAATCTCGCCGGCAATCTCTTCGTCACGCTCACGGGTCGCGAGCACGCGGATCTCGGAAGCGGGGAACTTGCGCTGACGGAGGACCTTGATCATTTCCGTGCCCACGGCACCGATGCCGACCAGACCGACTTTGTACTGCTTCATGTGTTTTCTCCGATAACTGGAATGAAAAGAAGATTGCCGCTATTCTAGCATAATCCGCGCGGCCGCTACCCCCTCAGAGGCCGTACTGTCGCGTAGTTTTCAAAACTAGACTTTTTGTAGTTATCAAAACTAGACACAGGGGGATACGACACAATTGACCGA
>CALXSH010000020.1 GCA_944391065.1 uncultured Kiritimatiellota bacterium
GCCCTTCGCGCGTGGGCTCGCTTCGCATCGCGCCGTCGGGGAAGGGGTGCGCTTTGCACACGCCTTGCCATTTGCTAAACTGACAGTGTGATATGAGGTATTGCCTACTGGACGAGTGCCTGCGAAGAGGCTTCGGAGCGCCGGCGTGTGCCGGTGCTATGGCGCTGTGTTTTCAGTGGGATATCTTTTCCGGCCAGACTTTTGGGCCGTCGGGAGGACCGGCGGCGGAGGGAGGGGGCCGAATGCTGCGGGCCGCGCGAGGCGGTGCTGCGGGCGGATTTGCATGGAAGGAGAATGAGGCATGAAATCATTCCGGACTTTCTGCGCACTGTGCTGCGCGACGTTGTTGCCGATTGCGGTTTTTGCCCAGAGCAAATGGGTCTGGGTCGGCGGGGCCGGTAGCGAGGATGCTCCCGGGAACTGGGGGACGCTTTCCAACTGGGCGGCCGATGCGGCCGGCGGCGAGGCTCCTGCGGTCTATCCGCAGTCTCCGTCCGGGGGGAACGATCTGAGGTGGCTTCCGATTGAAATCACGGGTACGGAGGTTGCTCCGGTTTATGTGCAGGCGGGATCAAATGCTCCGATAGATGGGTGGACATTTCGGTTGGAACTGTCGTATGCGCATGTGGCCCTGAACGGAAGTTTGACTAAATTTCAGGGCGGCGAGCAGTATATCCGGTTGCGGGACGGGTCGACCTTTACGCTCAATACGAGCAACGATTCGATCGGTAAATGGGTCGTTCGGGAACTTGACGTCGGGGACGGCTGTGCGTTCAATGTGACTCGGAATATCCAGGGTGTCGGCACCGAGTATGCGTTCCAGGTCGATCTTCATGAGACCGGCGAGATGAGCATGGCTTCTTGGACGCCTCCGCAGAATGTCACGCTCTCTTTCACGCTGCCGGCCGTCGGTGTTAGCGAGCTGGGGATTGTTCGGCGCCGGGATCTGATTACCTGGACGGGGGATACGTTTAATCTGACGCCGGTGGTCGGGACGGTTTCGATTCCGGACGGGCTCTCTGTGACAGCCCGTCCCGCGGGTACGGACGAGGTGCTCACCGAAGGCACCGTTTCGACATCGGAGCCCGGAACGTATCGGGTGGTGAAGGATACGGCCGAGAAAGCGATTTACGTGCTCTACGTACCGGCGGAGTCTGCGCAGACGCTTTGGACGCGCGAGCAGACGGCGGCGGACAACTATGCCAATACGTCGGCTTTTTATGCCCGGATGGATTCGGCGCTGCTGAGCGGCGCCGCTGCGGACGAGCTGCCGGAGTCGGTGGGGCTTCGCCAGGTGACGCTGACGTGGCGCGACAATACGCAGAGTGCCAGCAATCTTGATCAGGTCCGTTATCTGACGGTGACGGAAGGGCGCAACGAGATTGGCTGGAGCCGGGCGCTGACGGCGGTACCGGCGGTGGGCGGAACGTCAACCTTTGTCTTTGACAATCTTACGATTGCCAAGGGGACGCTGTATACCTTCTGTTTCCGCGACGCGTCCGGGGAGCCGCTTTCCAATGTCGGCATCCGCCTGAAAGGGGAGACGACGGCGCAGAGCAGTGGGCTTTATGTCGACGGGCTGACGGCGTATATGCCGGTGGTCTCGTTTGTGCTCGGGGAGGCGTTGCCGTCGGATCCGGCGCAGACACTCACGCAGGCCAATGCCTCGGACAACGGCAATTATGACGGCTTTTGCGCGCGGCTGGATTCGCCGCTGCTGACGCGGGACCCGGAGGGATTCTCGCTGCCGGTGCCGACGCAGCTGCATAAACTGACGGTGCGGTGGCGTGACGGCAGCAGTGGCAATGCCGGAGACGTCCGGTATGCCGTCATCCGCGATGCCGACGGGGCGGAGGTGGCGCGCAGCACCAAGCTCGCCGTGGCGCCGGCGAACGGGTCGGTCAGCACCTTTGTCTTCCGGGAGGCGCTGCTGGATCCTGCAGCGGTTTATACCTATGCCTTTTTGAATAACAGCGGCGAGGATGTGACCTCCGTCGGGCTGCGTGTGGGCCGGCGCAATGCGAGCAACGAGTCTTCCGGCCTGTATGTCGTCGGGGCGGATGTCGTCGGGGTGGAGACTTGGCCTCCGGTGGTGACCTTTACGGTGGCGGAGCCGGACTTTGCGGCGCTGGCGGAGGCCGATCACCGCTATGCGTTTGACGGGGATCTGACGGATACGGGCAGTGCGGACACCAAGGTCAATCTGACCGGCGAGGGCGGTCCGGCTTACGGCGACGTCTCCGCGGAGACGGGTGTCAGCGGCGACCAGGCGCTGACGCAGGGTACGCCGTACAGCGTGCTTGAGCTTCCGGACGGCGCGTGGACGGTGACGGCGGTGATGAAGACGGGCAATGTGCCGGAGAACACGCTACTGTGGGCCTTCGGGTCGCGAACGGAAAGCAAACTGACGGTCTCGGCCGGGAGCCGGCCGGATGAGATTGTGCTCTCGACGGCGACGTCGGATGTGGCGGTGACGCCGCTGGTGTCGGTGCAGGTACCCGGCATCGGGGAACGCTTCTCGCTCCTGGGCATCGGTCGCAGCGGTTCGGTGCTGACGGTGACGGTCAACGGCCGCCCGGTCGCGACGGCCGAGTGGCCGCTGACGGGGGCGGTGTCGAATTTCCAGATCGGCAGCATCTTTGCCGGCGTGGGCAGTTCCGGCCTGACGAGGCTTTCCGAGACGACGGGGTATGAGCTGGCGGACTTCCGCGTCTTTAACCGTACGCTGAGCGATGCGGCCTATAATGCGGTCTGCGCCGGGGCCTTCCGGCTGCTGCGCCGCCGCGAGGCCGCGACGGCCGCGGAAGCGCTGAGCACGGCGGACGGTGCGCTGTGGCGGTCGCCCGACGGCCTGACGGCGGCCTATCCGACGGATGCGGCGGTCGCCGCAACGCTGACGGCCGAGGCCGTCGTGACCGGCACGGCGACGCTGGAGTCGGTGCTGGAGGCCGTGCAGGAGGCGACGCTGACGGCGGCGCAGCTGACGGTGCACGGCGATGCGCTGACGTACACGCCCACCGGCCTGGAGGGACTGACGGGCTACACGCTCCCGGCCTCTGCGCCGCCGCTCTGGCTCTCGGGGTCTCTGACGGTCACGCTCAGCGACATGCTGATGCAGCAGTTTGTGGCTGCCTGGCTGTCGGATCCGTCGACGACGGCAATCCCGCTGGGGCCCGCGCCGATTTATGCGGCGGTCTCGGTGCCCGGGCTGCCTGCCGGATTTTCCCCCAAGCTGACTGAGACCGCGGAGGGGACGACCGCGCTGACGCTGGAGTCGGATACCGGCGCGCTACGCTTCGGGCAGCTGAATATGCGCATCGGCAATGCCGCCCTTGAGGCCGGGACGGACTACGGCCTGGACGGCTGGACCGTGCCGGGCAGGCTCTGGGCGACCAGAGAATTCGAAGGAGGGCGCGGCATTTCGCAGACGGTGACGATGGCCCCCGGTTCGCTGACGGACTCGGTGACCGGAACCGCGGATACGCGTGTCGGGCTGGAGCTGACGCTCGGCGGACGCTGGCAGACCGACGGCATCGCCGATAAGCTGATGTACGGGTATTGCGAGGGCAGCACGCGGATGGTGTGGTCGGGCCTTGAGCCCGGCGTACCCTATGACGTAGCCATTTATTTCGCAGCCATGGGGACGCGTCGCAGTCCGATCCGCGTCAAAGGCGAGACGGATGTTTACTGGACTTACGCCGGCGGAGCGCTGACCTCTTTCGAGACGGAAGAGACGGTGATTTCCGCAGACAAGGCTTGGGGAGACGACAAGAGAGACGGCTGGGAGGCCGGGACAAACGCGGCCGTGCTGACGGGGCTGCTCCCCGCCGCCGACGGGACGCTGACGCTGGAGGTCTACTCCGATGCGACGCCGGATCTGGGCTGGAGCGTGGAAGGCGTCACCGACAACCATCTCTGCGGCGTACAGATCCGCCCGAATGCCGACGCGCCCGCGCCGTCGATTTACACGCGTACGCTGACCGGCGGCACGGAGCCTTGGGTTGCCGCCGGGGCGTGGACCAACCTGGCGGACGGAACGGCGACGGACGAGCCGCCGGCCGGCGCGCCGCTGATGCTGACGCTGACGGCCGATACGACGGTGACTGTGGATAAAGTCATTGAAATCGCCAGTCTGACGGTGATTGGTTCGGGCCGTCTGACGCTGAAACCGAGCGCAGGGATGCTTCCCTTTTATGAGCTCTTCACGACCGGGTCGGCGGAGTTCACCTTGGTACTCGGCTGCGTAGATGCCGGCGTGATCGATGTCGATCTCTCGGGCGCGTTCGGTGCGGACGGCAAGGTCAGCGTCACGGAGAACGGTATTTCGGTCACCCTCACGATGCCGCCGACGAAGCCGCTGCTGTCGGTCAACTTTACCAATACCAATCAGATTTTGGCCGATGGGTCGGCCGAAGGTCTCTGGCCGGTGACGGGCAATCTCTGGTATCAGTATGGCACGGCCGAGGGGAGGGAAACCTTGGAGGACGGTGTCGGATTCGCCTGGCACGGAGCGATGTTCGGCGGCAGCTATAATGCCGAGCTGATGACGTCCGTCATTCAGAAGGGCCGTCTGGACGACGGCGGCAGCACCGAGAGCAATCCGCTCTGGGTAGAATTCACCGGTCTGGACGCGCTGACCGGGGGGGGGCCGTATACGGCGGCGGTGTATCTCGGGTCGGACGGCACCAGCGATGCGTTTGCGCCGTTCCGGGTGGAGCAGGACGACGTCGATCAGGGCTTTTATACCGCGTCTGCGGACGGCACCGCCATTGCCGGCGACGGATGGTGGGGCGACGCGGCCGTCAATGCGCTGTCGCCCGGTGACAACGTGCTGCTGCTGAAGGGGCTGACCGGCGAAACCCTGAGACTCTCGAGCTGGCGCGGTGCCGGCACCTCCGACGGCCGCAGCCGTTCGCGCGGTGTCGTTGCCGCACTGCAGATTGCGGTAGCCGAGCCCTACAGTGCCGCTTGGACGGCGGAGACCTCCGGAGAGGTGTCGGCGGCCGCGCTGCAGTGGCTCGATGCGGACGGGCAGCCCGGCACGCCGGAGGCGAACGATGCCCTGCTGCTGACGCTGACGGGCGATACCGTGCTGGATGCCTCCTCCGGCCTGCCGGGCGGACTGATTATCGTGGCGGGCAACGGTTACAGGCTGACGGTGACGAATCATGACGGGGTCACGGTGCCGTGGCGCTTCTCGTCCGACACCCGGTATGTGCTGCGCAGCGATGCCGATACGCTGCCGGGGAGTGTGGAGACGTATCCCGGCGTCGTGGTTTATGCCTATGACTACACCGGGACGTTTGTGGCGACGACCTTCCCGCTGACCGAATTTGAGGCAGGTTTCCACGGCACGCTTTCGCGCGACGGCGATGCGGAGATTTGGTTTACGGGCGGTGAGGCGGTGCTGCCGCATCTGGGCTACGGCAGCGGCGAGGGCCGCGGCCGCCTGAAAATCGTGCTGAGCGGAGAGGTGACGGTGACGGGCGGGATCGCCGCTGATGGCGGGGCCAATTACCGCATGGTCCGCCTGGCCGGCGTCGATCTGGAGATGCGCGACCGAGCCTATCTGGAGACCGACGTGCTGCGGCTGGGCGAAAATACCAGTGCCGAAGGCGGTGCGGCGACGCTGACGATGGAGGACGATGCCGTCATCTGCGTGACCGACAGCCGGACGCTTCCGACCAATCAGAATCCCGTCATTCTGGCGCACTGGAATACGGACACCGCCGTGACGCTGCGCGGGAATGCGCAGCTGCTGGCCGAGAAGACCTATATCCAGCTCTGCCGCGACGGGCGCTGCACGCTCTCGGTGGGCAACAATGCGCTTGTGAAGACGCTGGGCGTCCAGCGCTACACCGGCAACCCGCAGCGCGGCATCGTGGAGCTGTCGGGCAACGGTCGGCTTGAGGTCGCCGATAGTTATCAGCTGGGCGGCACGGAAGCCGAGGCCCCTGAGCTGCATCTGCTCGGCCCTCAGGAGGGCGATCCGGCGGATGCCGTGGCGACGCTGGCCTTCTCCGAGGACGGGTCGCTGGAGCGCGTGCCGCGCTTCGGCACCTATCCGGCGCAGCCGCTGCGGCTCTCGGCTGCGGAGGGCGTGACCTTCACGGTCGGCAATTTCGACGAATGGCCGGTGGCACCCGACGAGGATGCCGCGGTCTCCTATCCGGTGATTGCCGGCGAAGGGACGGTCACGCTCCGGGCCCGTAGTCTGGAGACGCTGGTGCTGGAGGGCGGCGAACTGGCCCTGACGGGCGGAAACATGACCGTCGGCAGTCTGACGGCCGGGATTGGCTCCAGAATCCGCCGCATTGTCTCGGAGAGCATCACCGAGGGCGGTTACGTCACGATGGCGGAGCTGCCGGAGCCTGATTCCGAGACGATGCGGAATCTCTCCTTCTCGCTCTGGCTCAATCCCGTCCGTCCGGAGAATTCGCGTCTTCTGTCGCGTTATCCGCTGCTGCTCGACGCCGACGCGCCCGCAGGCACGGACAGTCTGTCGCCGGTCTACGGCGCGGCCTTCAGCGTCCACAACAATACGAACAACGCCATCTCCTCGGCGGTGCTGAATCTGGGCATGGCCGACGGCCAGTACGGTTACCATGCCGTGCTTAAGGGCACCGAGGTCGTCCGCACCCGCGACATTGCCGTGGGCGCGGAGGGTTACACGCTCGAACAGGGCGCGCTGAGCGATTACTCGCAGATCCGCTTCACGGGTCTCGTGGACGGCGCCGTCATCACGTCGCCGGCGGGCGGCATCGCGCTGAATTACAGCGCCTTTGCCGGCTCGTATCCCCTGACGCTCAGGGCTGAGGGCAATACCCCCTACACGCTGATTCGCGGCAAGAGCGTTGTGCTCTCGACGGATGTCCGCTTCGACCTGTCGGTGTGGAAGGCCGCGCTGGAAGAGCAGGCGCGCGGCGCGGTCCGCGGTCTGCCGGTGGCGGTCTGCCTGATTTCCGGCAGCGTCGAGCTGGGCGGCAGCACCCTGGAGAACCGTGTCGCCGTGACCTTCGGCGAGGGCGTCAGCCTGTCGCTCCCGAGCGGCGTGGAGGGTTCGCTGGCGCATACCGACGACGGCCTCTACTACGTCTTCGCGTCCGACACCCGTCTGGCGCGTTCGCTTCCGATCGCCTTCACGGAGGCCGGTACGGCGGTGACGAGCCCGGCCGCGCCCGGCGTCTGGCCGGTGGCCTATCCGTCGTGGAACGCGCTGAGCGGATCCTGGACCTCCGACGTGCTGACGCTGGCCGATGCGGCCGGCGGCAATGCCGGCCGGGCCGTGCGCACCGAGACGGCCGCGGACGGCAACGGGACGGTTGAGACGCCGACGGCGATTTATACCTATATGAAGGATGTCGGCGCCAATGACGCGGCGGCTACGGCCTTCTTCCGCCGTTGGGCCGAGACGGGTGCCCAGACGCAGACCGTCACGGTGACCGGCGTGCCTTTCGCGGCGTACCGCGTGGCGGTGACGCTGGCGGCCGAGGAGGCTTCGGACGGCTTCGCCCCCGTGACTGTCAACGGGACGGCGCTGACGATGGATGCCGACGCACCCTACGCCCGCTCGGTGGGCGATACGGCCTGGGGCGACGCGGCGGAGACCTCCGGGACGGTGCTTTCGGAGAATACGGTCATCTCCGGTGTCTTCACCGCGCCGACGGCGACGGTGACGCTGGAGCCGACCGTCCCCGGCGTCCTCGGCAGCGGTCTGGCGGCGATTCAGATCATCGAGGCGCCCGAATCCGCGGCTGTGGCCGCGGCTCAGGACTTCTCCTATACCTTCACGGCCGGCGGCGAGCAGAACCTCGCCAATCTGAATCTGACGGTCGGCGGTACGTCGGCCACGTGGGTTTCCGGTCCGGAGAATACGCTGACGCTGGACTGCGGCGGCTATGATGTGGCGCTGACCGTCCCGGTCGGTTTCAGGGCCAAGACGGTGACGGCCTCGAACGGGTCGCTGACGCTGAAGATGGACGGTGACAGCCGTACCGCGGCTATCGGTACGCTGGACTGCTCCGGCCTGACGGACGTCACCGTCAATATCGACGTCCTGGGCACCGCCTTCACGGCGCCGACGGGCAAGGCGACCTTCAACGCGCTCTTTGACAATGCCGGGCAGGCCTATACCATCGCGGCCGGGCGGACGCTGGCCCTCGGGGCCGACTCCGGCATCACGACCAACATGGATTCGGCGCTGACCGGCACCGGCACCGGCCTGCTGACCATCAATGTGAGCGGCTCCGCCGGTACGCTGCGGCGCGATTACCCCGTGACCAACGCCGCGGCCGACGTCCGGAATCTGACGGTGGCCTACGGACGGGGCACGCTCTCGACCGGCGACGGTACCGTTAGTTGGTACACCCCCTTCCGCCTTGATGAAGGCGACGAGGTTGACCGCACCGACTCCAGCCTCTGGGTCATCGGAAGCGACACGCCGTATCAGTATACGCAGACCGGCGGCACGCTGCGGTTCAACAATCCGCTGGCTACCGGCAACAACGTCGGCTTCCTGGCCGGTCCGAATACCTCGCAGCGGGCCAACATTACGGCCAATATCTCCGGCGGCCGTCTGGAGACGGCGGCCCTGCTGGCTTGGCACGGCAGTATGACGGTCAATCTGTCGGGCGGCACCGTGGCCCTGGGCAATAAGGTCCACGCCCAGGAAACGGGGCGTCCCTTCGTCATGAATGTGAGCGGTGAGGGTACCTTGGAGGTTCTCGGCCAGACGCTTGCCAAGGGTGGCGAAGGCCCGGTTACGGTGACTTTCGCCGGCGGCCGCATCACAGTGGCGCAGGCAACCGGCACGATTACCGCGCCCCTGGTCTTTAGCGCCGAAGAGGCGTCGCCGACGCGCATCGCCCCTCCGGCCGGGGCGACGCTGGTGCTCAATGCTGCCAATACCGGCTCGGGCTGGCTGCTGGCGGAGTCCGGCACGCTGGCGGCGGCCAATGCCGCGGCTCTCGGGTCGGCGACGGTCACCGTCGGTCCCGGCGCGACGTTCGAGGGGCGCGTGGCCGGCGGCATTACCTCCGGCACGCTGAAGCTGCAGGCCGGTGCGACGCTCTCGGTCAGCGGCTTTGACGGGGCCGCGGACGTGGCTTCCTATCGGTTTGCCGGCAGCATCGAGCTGGAGGACGGCGTGACGGAGGATGAGATTACCTTCATGCGCAACGGCGTCCGCTGCTCCGGCACCATTGCCGGGGATACCGGTACGGTGACCTTCGACGCGGCTGCCGCGGGCGCTTCGCTTACGTGGAATGCGACGGACGGTACCTGGGCCGTCGGCGAGGCTTCGCCGTGGACTCCGGCCCAGGCGTTCCGCAACGGCGACAGTGTGACCTTCCCGGCCGTCACCGGGGCGACGGCCGAGGATCCGGCTGAGGTGAGGGTGGTCGGCAATGTGATGCCTGCGGCCTTCGCGGTCACGGCGACGGCTGATGCCGCGCACAATACGTACCGCTTCGCCGGGGCCGACGCCAGTGCCCGCGTGACGGTGCCCGGCGTCGCGTCGCTGACGCTGCCTCCGCAGATTTACGACGTGCCGGTGATTGCGCCGGCGGCGACGGCCTTTACGCTGGGCACCGGCGCGGCCGGGTCGACGGTTCGCCTCTTCGGCACGTCGCTGGCCAACGGCACGGCGACCTTCAGCGGCGTCTATACGCCGGAGGCCGACACGCCGACCATTGTGCTGACGCCGCACGCCGGCGAGACGCAGAATCTCTCCGCGCTGAAGGCCAATCTCCGCGGCGGCGCGGATCTGACGGTCCGCGGTCAGGGACGCCAAGCCGACGGCACGTATGCCGGCGGTACGGTGAACCTCTCCTCCGCCGAGCGCAACGACCTTTACAGCGGTTCCCTGACGGTCGAGGAGGGGGCCCGCCTGACGCTGCAGAAGCTGGGAGACGAGGCGGCCAAAGATGAGTTGCTCTTTGCCTCGGATTTCTGGACGGTCTCCGGAACCGCGGAGGATGCGCCGATTACGGTGCGCAGCGGTGGTACCGTCGAATTTCTCTCCCGTCAGATCTGGATGGGCTGGCAGGACGGATTCCCGGAGGGGCGGATTCAGTCCGTGCTGGTCCGGCTGGAGGAGGACGGCACGCTTGTCGACAGCAGCACCGGAAACGACTGGTTTGGCCATCAGCTGGTCTTTGCCGGCGACAATGCCGCGGCGGAATTCAGCGGCGGGGCCGTCCGCTGGGTCCGCGGAGCCGGTTTCCGTGCCATCCGTCTGTCGGAGCCCGCCGATGAGGAGAATCCGCTCCCCGAGGGCGAGGAGCCTGCGGCGGTGCCGTACACGGCCACGGTCCGCAGCTCCCACGCCAACGGGCTGATTCTGGATGACAGCTACTCCTCGCTGGCGGAGCGGTCGGTCGCGGTCGAAGAGGGGGCTGCGCTCCGTCTGGACTGCAACTTGTCGGGGACGACGTCGTATCCGCTCACCAAGAGCGGCACGGGCCGCCTGCTGCTGGAGTATCCGACGGTCACCGGCAACTTCAATCTGAACGTGAATGAGGGCTCTCTCGGCGGCACGGCCCGCCTCTCCAGCGCCGCCACGACGGTCACGATCGCGGGGGGTGCCTGCGTTGAGGCCGGTCTGGACATCTGCGACCTGAAGATGGACACCGGGGCCATTCTGGCCATCGACCCCACCGGCAATACCCTCCTCCGCGCCGACACGGTGACCTTCGGGTCGACGGTGACGGTGGTGGCGATGCCGGGGGCGACGATTCCCGCCTCGGCCGGCCGCGCGCCGGTCCGCGTGATGACGTGGAACGCCGGCGACGGTGCGGCCTCGGTCGGCTTTACCCTCGCGCAGGACCTGGCCGATGCGGGGTATGCCCTTGAGGTCCGCGCCGACGGTCTCTATCTGAAGGCTGCCGAGCAGTGGGTCCGCGAGCTGACGATCGACGGAGACCTGCAGGCGACGGATGACCGCTATGTCTTCTCTTGGTTCGTCCCCGGGCGTTGGCAGGGGCCCGATTACGCGACAACGAACACGCTGACCGATTACGCGCCCGCGTCCGATGCGGCGGCGACGGTCACGTTTGTGCTGCCGGACGCCCTGGCCAACGCTCTCAGGTCGATTGACATCACCCTGAGCCGCGAGGTCCGCGTGGCGTCGGTGCGCTTTGTCAGCCGCACTGAGGCGGGCGGCGAGATCGTTGAGACGGAGCTTCTCCCGTCGGTGACCTACCGCTACGACCTGTCGTCGGTGAAGCCGGCCCAGGGCGCTTCCGAGACGGTGACGTGGATGCCGACGCTCCGGGTCGGCTCGTCCAGCCGCGCCGCGACGGTTGTAGCGAGCAATGTCGCCGCCGGTTACGCCGCCAGCGTCACGTCCAATACGGTGACGGTCTATCCCACCGGCGGGACGGCCGACGTGCTGAACATCAACTTCGGCGCCTCGGTTACCGGCGCGGCCCCGACAATCGACGGGTCGGTCACGGCGGCCGGTGTGGTGCCCTTCGACGGTATCTACTGGAACAACGCCTCCGTCCTGGCCGACCAGCGCGTCTACACCGAGGGCGACCGCCGCGTCTTCCGCACGACGGCCCGCATCCTCGGCCGCTCGGCCACGGAGGACGATCCGAATGCGAATACGGTCGATGTCCGCTATCTGGTGACGGGCGACCCCGCGACAATCTCCGATCGCCGCACCTACGCCAACAGCCGTCTGACGGCGGGCTTCCTCCGCGGCAGCACGGCCGACGCTTCGTCGGTGCTGACGACCGCGGGGCTCGCCGTGCCGACGGCGGCCAATGGGGCGCAGTTCGGCTGGATGGTCCGCATCGACCGTCTCCCGTACCGCTTCTATGACCTCATCCTGATCTTCGCGGGCGAAGGCGACGCGGCGGTGACCTATCCGGCCGTGCAGCTCCGCCTCGGCGAGGGGGATTGGCGCGTCTACACCTACCGCGATGGCTTCACCGTCCCCTCCGGTCCTGCCACGTGGGCGGGTCAGGCCGCTCCGGCCGCGGGCCGCCTCGAGAATGGTCTCAACTATCTCCGCCTGCGCATCGACGCCGGCGAGGGGGTCGATGCGCTGACGGTCGCGCCCTTCGACCACGCGCTGCCCAACGCGGGCGCCGTCGGTCTGGCGGCCCTGCAGATCGTGCCGACCGTCGATGCCAACGGCAATGCCGACGCCGCCTGGCTGACACGTACGAGCGGCGGCAGCTGGACGGTCGGTGACTGGAAGAAGGTGACGGCCGCGAATCCCGAGGGCGTAAATACCGCGTGGGTCGACGCGACCCCTGAGCAGCCCTACGGCGCGGTCATCGGCGGCGCCATGACGGTCGATACGCCCATCCGCGCGGCTTGGGTCCGTCCCACGGCGGAGCTCTCCGTCGGTTCCGAAGACGGCGCCGTCGCGGCGGTCTCCGCCCTCGACCTCACCGCTCTCCCCGAGAACACGACGGTGACGCTGCGGGAGTATCCCTTCGACGATACGCTCGGCGTGGTCTTCGGCCGCAACGTGACGCTCAGCCTGACCTCCGAGGTCTCCGGTGCGACGCTGAACTGGCCGTGGGATTCCACGGCGGTCGAAGGCGCCGAAGCCTCCACGCTGCGGGTCTCGGTGCCTGCGGGCGAACGCCTGACGCTGACGCAGCAGGTTGATGCGGCCCTTGACATTGCCAGCGGGGAGCTTTGTCTTGACTCGGATACGACCTACACCCGCAATCAGGCCGTCACCGGCACCGCCGGGACGCTCGTCAAGCGCGGCTCCGGTACCGTGACGATCGCCAGCGGGACGCTGAGCCCCGGCAACGCGACCCCCGTTATCGTGGAAGAGGGGACGCTTCTGTTCAGCACCTCCGTTGCCGGCGAACTGGGCGCCGGCAAGACGTTGCTGGCAACCGAAACCGGCGAGCTCCGGATCTCCAACAATGCGAACACGAACTATCCCGCCGGAACGGTGCTCCGCGCCGAAAACGGGGGCACGGTGGCCTTGGGCGGCGTCAATCCCTTCGGCGGCGGCGGCGATGACACCAAGCCCGATGTCGAAATCGAGAACGGTACGCTGAAAGCGCTGGTCACAGGCGGTGCCCATGTCAAGGTCCGCAACCTGACGCTCCGCGGCGGGACGTCCGTTGCCTTCGAAAACTCCGGGACCGCGACCGCTTCCGAAGGCTTCCGGATGCACGGCGACATGTATGTTGAGGCCGGCATGCACAGCCTCACGGCAAGCGGGACCGGGACGAACGGTCTGGTTGTCAACCGCGGCACGGTGTACCTCTCCGAGGGAGCCTCTGTCGACAGCAATCTGTCGGTGCACGGCGGCAGCGGCAACGTGCTTACGCTGAGCGGCCCCGGCACATGGACGCAGCGGCGCTCGTTTAACTTCAACTGCGCAAATAACAACAGCTTCAAGGCCACCAAGCTGACCCTGACCGACGGGGTGGAGTTTATCTATGCCCTTGGCGGTGCCAATCACGACGTCTTCTCCGACAGTGATGACACGCGCAGTACGGTTACCGTGAAGGACGGCGCGACTTTCAGCGGCAATGTGACCTTGGAGAAGAAGGCTCCGCTGGTCATCGAAGGCCCCGACGGAGATGCGGAAGCCGGCGTGTTGCGCGGCGGCGTACCCGGCGTGGCGGCTTCTTCCGTGACCATCCGAAACGGCAATGTGCTGACCGTCGAAGACGGTGCGGTGCTGGAATTCGACCTTACCAAGACCGTGCCTGCGATTGTCTTTGACGAGGCGTCCGATACGGTTGCCGCCTCGACGGCGGACTGGGGTTCCGACATCCGTGTCCGCCTGACGAATTACTCCGGCTTCACGGTGCCCGACGCGGGCAAGTGCCTCATCCGCTGGGGCGCCACCAATGCCGGGGCCGCGGTGGCGCAGACAACCGTCGACACTTGGCTCTGCCCGGAAGCCGTGGCCCTCGGCGCGAAGCTGGTTGTCCGCGACAATGGCCTCTACCTCGACCCGGATGCCTCTGCGTCGGTGTGGACCGCCGGCGGCGGCACGGATACGAAGTGGAATACGACGACCAACTGGTCCACGCCGCCTGCCGGCATGACGGGCTCCGTCCGTCTGACGACGCCGGCCGGTGCCGACGCCACGGCGACGCTCTTCAGTGACGGCGACAGCAATCCGGCCGCGAAGGACGTCATCTTCGACGTCGCGTCCGGCCGGACCTTCACGCTCGCGAGTGACGCGACGACGCCCAAGCGGCTGGACGTTTACGGCGAACTCTGGAAGGTCGGTGCCGGCAAGGCGGCGGTGAACGCGCCTGTGGTCTTCGCCGACAGCGCTTCCGGCGCGGTGGCCGTCGGCGGCGGCACGCTGACCGTGTCGACCCCGATTCAGAGCGTCGACGGCACGCAGACCTCCGCCTCCGTGCCCGGCACGGTGACCGTGGAGTCCGGCGCGACGTTGGAATTCTCCGCTCTGCCCGCGGATAACGCCACGCAGACGCTGGCCGGTGCCCTCGACGGGACCGGTACGCTGCGCGTCGTCGGTACGGACAGCGTGACGACGACGGTCGCGGTGAAGCAGGCTGAGACCGGTGCCCTCGCCTATGATGTCGGTGCCAACGGCGAGCTGAGCCTGACGGCCTCTCCGACCGTCAGTCAGACCGTCCTGACCACGACGGGCCGCACGATGACGGTCGCCGCGGGCGGCACGGTGTCGGCTGACGGCGCCATGGCCCTGGACGGTTCCGCCGCCTGGACGGTTACCCTCAACGGCGGTACCGCCACGGAGGACAATCCCGACGCTCCGGCGGCGACCTTGACGCTGAGCGGTCCGACGGTCTTCGCCGGTACGGTGAAGGCCACCGGCAACGCCGTTCTCAGCGGTTCCGGCGAGTTGGCCGGCAGCCTGGTCGTGAATACGCCTGAGGCGGACGATACGCTGACGGTTCAGGCCGGGCTGGACGCGTACGAGGGCACCGCCGGCGCGGTGCGCAAGACCGGTTTGGGCACGCTCCTCCTCGGCACCGCCTCCACCTACGGCGTCGGCTTCCCGCTGACCGTCGAGGCCGGCAGGGTGGATGTCCGCGGCGCGGTCAGCATCAACGATGCGGCCGCGGACTGGACCTTCCTGGAAGGCACGGCGCTTCACGCGGCGGCGGGTATCGCCCTCAACGGCGGCACCTTGACGGTGGGCTCCGGCGCGACGATGATCGCCGCGCAGGATATCGCCGTCTCCAACCCCATGGTCTTCGAACCCGGTTCGGCCCTGGTGCTGGCCGCAAAGACCGACGGGACGCCCGCGACGCTGCGTTACAACGACCTCCATGCCTCCGGCACGGTGACGATTGACCTCGATGCCATCGCGCTCGACGATCTGAACCAGACCGGTGCCGACGGTCAGGCCGTGACCTCCTACGCCCTCGTGGTAGGGAACGCCGATGCCGAACGTTCCGGCGGCCGGTGCTTCGTGCTCGGCGGCGCCAGGGTGACGGCCTTCATCAATGCCGGCTGGATTCTGCGCGACGACGGCACGGCCGTCACGCTCACCAAGCACGGAGCCGGCGTGACGGCGCTGACCTACACCGGGACCACGGCGCCCTATGATTGGTCCGGCGTGAACTGGCTCGGTCTGGATTACGATTCGAGTAAGGGTGAGCAGGCGATTCAGGCCTGGCCGGAAGCGGCTGACGGCGGCGAGTACGGCGTCCGCTTCGATGAGGCGTACACCGATCCCGCGACCTCCGTTTCGGTGCCCATCGACGCTACCGTCCGCACGGTCACCTGGGATCTGGGTGCGCGGAACCTCTACGCCCTGTCGGTCTCCAATACGGCGGCCGGCGGCGAGTACACGCTGGCGCTGAGCAGTTCCGACGGCCCGACGCTCTCCGGCGACGCGATGAAGTCCGGCGACGGCAACCTGACGGTCGAGTGGCCTCTTGCCTTCGCTTCCGGTTCCTCCTACGGGCTGACGCTCCTCGGCGGCACGACGACGCTGGAGAAGAACTTCGGCGGCAACTTCTCCGGTCCCATGACTCTGATGGGCGAGGATACCGTCCTCGATCTGGCCGAGGCCACCGGCACGACGGTGCTGTCCGGCACCCTCCTGGGTGACGCGGGCGCGACGCTGCGCAAGTCCGGCGGCGCCGCCCTGACGCTGGGCATGGCGACCAAGGGGCAGCTGAAGGCCCTTGATCTGCAGGCCGGCGTGACGACGCTGACCGTGGCGGACGGCGCCGCGCCCGTGACGCTCGGCAAGAACGCCACCCTAGCCTTCAGCCCCGCGGCGGCACTCGATTCCGCGACGCCGACGACGGTGGCGCTGGATGTCAACGTGCCCGCGGAGAACGCGACGGCGACCCTCGCCGGTACCTTCTCCTGGAGGGCCCGCGCGGCAGTCGCGGAAGGGCGCGTCCCGACCCTCGGCGGCACGCTCAACGTGGCGACCTTCGACTACGCGCCGCTCTCCGGTCACCTCCTGCTGCCGGCGGGCAACGCCGTGCTGCCGGAGCGCGTGGCCTGGAAGATCGGCGGCACCTCCCCGACCACCGCTCTGTGGCTCGAGGGTCCGACGGTCGCGGGCGCCCTGACGGGCAAGGGCGAAATCAGCGTCAATCCCGTCGTCCACGCCGGCGACACGGAGGGCACCCGCGCCCTGACCCTGCGGATGACGGAGAGCGGGACCTTCGACGGGTTCTTCCGCGGCACGGACACCATCTCTCCCTCCCTGACGCTGGAGAAGGCCGACACCGCCGCCGCGGATGTGACGCCGCGCCTGACGCTGACCGGTGCGACCTCCGCGGCTTACCTGCCCGGGACGCTGACGGTCGGCGCGGGCACCGAGGCTGAGGTCAACGGCACCTGGGCCGGCAACGTCTTCGTCGCCGAGGACGGTATGCTGCTCGGCCGCGGTACGGTCGCTTCGTCCGGCCGCACGGTGACCGTCGCCGAGGAGGGCGGCGCCCTCTGCGCCGCCGCGGTGGCGACCTACAAGGGCCCGAACGGGGACTCCGTGACCGACCTGCGTGCCGCGGACCTCACCGTTGCCGGCGCGCTCCGGCTCAACTCCGGTTCCGTCCTGCAGGTGGTGCTCCAGACCGATTGGGTCAACAACCAGGTCCCGCTCGTCTCCTGCGTCACCGCCGAGACCCTGAACCTCCCCTCCATCGACAACGACGGCACCGCCGAGATCAAGCTCGACGTCGTCCTGAGCCGGGAGGATAAGTTCACCGTCAGCTCCGCCCCGATTCTCCGCTGGACCACCCTCAACGGCGCCCTCGCCGTCAACGGCCGCGTCTACGACACCTGGGCGAAGTACGAGGAGGCGCAGGCCCTCCGCAAGGCCGGGAACCCGGAGGCCGCCAAGGCGCTCGAGAGCAAGGACTTCCTGCTCCGTCAGGAAGGCAATACCCTCCTGATCCGCAGCACCGGCAACCGCTTCTGGATGTTCATCCGCTGACGCGGGGCACCCACGGCGCAAACAGGCGTCCGCCATCCGGCGGGCGCCTTTTTTGCGCCCGATGGGCGCCGGTGACCCGCAGGGGGCGTCACCTGCGTGCGCGCAGCATGGCCGGGAATTCGGCTATACTACGCGCATGCAAATCCCCTCAGAGCTCCCCATCTCCGCCCTCGCCGACGAACTCGTCGAGACCATCCGGAAATCCCCCGTGACCATTGTCTGCGGCGATACCGGGTCGGGCAAGACGACGCAGCTGCCGAAACTCGCGGCGATGGCCTGTCCGCATGCGAGGGGCCTGATCGGGGTGACGCAGCCGCGCCGTCTGGCGGCCGTCGCCATGGCGCGCCGGTTGGCTGAGGAGCTCCACTCGCCCCTGGGCGCGAAGGTCGGCTATAAGCACCGGTTCGAAAGGAAGACCTCGCCGTCGACGAAGTTCGTGCTGATGACGGACGGTATCCTGCTGGCCGAGACGCGCGATGACCCGCTGCTGAAGCGCTACGCCGTCATCATGATCGACGAGGCCCACGAACGCAGCCTCAATATCGACTTCCTCCTGGGCATTCTCAAGCGTATCCTGCCGCGCCGTCCCGACCTGCGCGTCATCGTCTCCTCGGCGACGTTGGACGCGGGGCGCTTCTCGGAATTCTTCGACGGCGCGCCGACGGTCTCGGTGCCGGGGCGGCTCTATCCGATTGAGACGCGGTGGGAACCCGACCCCGAGGGCGAGGACGGTTCGCTCCCCGCCCAGGTGGCCGATGCGGTCGACCGTCTCGGTCCGGAGTCGGGGGACATCCTGGTCTTCCTGCCCGGCGAACGCGAGATCCGCGAGACGCGTGAGATTCTGGAGGGGCGCCGTCTGCCGCGCACGGAGATTCTGCCGTTGCTGGCCTCGTTGCCTCCGGGCGAGCAGGCCCGGGCCTTCCGTCTCTCGGCGGGGCGGCGGATCATTTTGGCGACCAACGTCGCGGAGACCTCGGTCACCATTCCCGGCATCCGCTGCGTCATCGACAGCGGCCTGGCCCGTCTGAAACGCTATTCGCCCCAGCGTCACGTCCAGCTCCTGCGCGTCGAGCCGATCTCGCAGGCCAGCGCGCGTCAGCGCATGGGACGCTGCGGCCGCGTCGGCCCGGGCATCTGCGTCCGCCTCTACGGTGAGGCGGATTACGCCAGGCGCGAACCCCACACGCCCCCGGAAATCCGCCGGAGCGCGTTGGCCGGCGTCATCCTTTCCATGGCCGCGCTCCGCCTTGGGCGCATCGAGGCGTTTCCCTTCATCGACCCGCCCGCGGGGGCCGCGGTCCGCGAGGGTTACCGCGAACTGCTTGAACTCGGCGCCCTCCGCCGGCTTGAGAAACGGCCGGGCGAGGAGGGGGAGACGCCGGGCTTCCGCCTGACCGGCATCGGCCGCGCGCTGGCCGACTTCCCGCTCGAGCCCCGCTTTGCCCGCATCCTCCTCGCCGCCGAGAGCGAGCAGTCCCTGCGCGACGCCCTGACCGTCGTCGCGGCGATGGCCTGCGAGGACCCCCTTCTGCGCCCCTCCGAGAAACGCGAGGCCGCGGAACAGGCCCATGCGCGGTTCCGCACGGCCAACTCCGATTTCAATGGCCGCCTGAAACTCTGGGCGTGGTATCACGACGCTTCTCTGGGCGTCTCCGAGAGCCAGCGCCGCCGTCGGTGCAAGGCCGCCTTCATCTCCTATCCGCGCATGCGCGAGTGGCAGCATATCCGCGCCCAGCTTGAGGAGCTCTGCGCCGCGCGCCGCTTCCATACCGATGACGCGCGCGGCGGGGAGATCGGGTTGCACCGCGCCCTTCTCACGGGTCTCCTCTCGCGCATCGGCCATTGGGACGTCGAGGCCCGCGAATACCGCGGGGCCTTCGCCGCGCGCTTCGCGCTCTTCCCCGGCAGCGGTGTCGCCCGCGCGGCGAAGAAGGAAGGGCGCCGCCCCGACGAGCGCCCCCCGCAGCCTCGCCGCCCGCGTCCCGACGAACTCCCCCTCTCCCGCGACTGGGTTATGGCCGGTGAGCTCACCGAGACCTCCCGTCTCTTCGCGCGCAGCGTGGCCTGCATCGATCCGCGCTGGATCGAACCGCTCGCCGGCGACCTCTGCAAGGTCCGCCGCCATTCGCCCTCGTGGGATGCCGCGCATGGTTTTGCCCGCATCGTCGAGGACGTCACCCTCTTCGGCCTGCCCATTGCCTCCGGGCGCCGCCGCGATCTTTCGCGCATCGACCCTGCGCTGGCCCGCGAGATTTTCATCGCCGACGGTCTGGCCACGCCCGAGGGGCTGCCTCATCCCCCCCCATGGCTGAAGGCCAATTGGGATCTGCAGCGCGTCCTGGAACTTCGCCTGGCCCTTCGCCGCACTGCCGTCGACGACCTGCGGGCCGCCGTGCGGGTCTTCTATGCCGGGAGCCTGCCCGAAGGGATCTGTTCCGCCGACGGGCTGCGCCGCTGTCCGCCCCTGCCGCTGCAGGGTGACGCCTTCCGGGCCGACGATTCGGCGACGCGCGATTTTCCTGACGCCGTCAACGTGGCGGGCGAGACCTTCCCGCTCCGTTACCGCCACGAACCCGGCGCGCCCGACGACGGCGTGACGATCGAGGCCACCCCGCGCACCCTCCACCTGCTCGCCGACTGGCACGGCGAATGGCTCGTGCCTGGTTTTCTCCCCGAGAAGATTCTCTGGATGCTCAATGCCCTCCCGAGCCGTGTCCGCCATGTGCTGGGGGCGCTCCCGGACGTGCAGGGGATGATTCTGGACAAGGCCAAACCCTACGCCCGTCCCCTCAGCGAGACGCTCTACCGCCTCCTGCGCGACGAAAAGGGCGTGCGCGTCGACGAGACGCCGTGGGAGGAGGCGCGTCTCCCGGCCCATCTCCGTCTCAACTACCGCGTCGTCGACAAGGGCAAGGTCCTCGGCGAGGGGCGCCTCCTCCGGCCGCTGATCGATCTTTTCGCCGCCGACTGTGCCGAACGCGCCGTGGCCCGTCCCGAGGCCATCGCCGATCCGGCCTTGGCGCGCATCGCCTCCCGCCGCGCCTGCGTCGCCGCCCTCCGCGCGATGGGCGCGGAGCGCTGCCGCGCCTCGGCGGCCCTCCCGTCGCTCCCGCAGCGCACCAAGGCCTTCGTCAAAGCCGCCGGCATCGACGTCACCCGCCTCGCCGAGGAGCTCTTCGTCCGCGCCGTCGAGCGGTGTTTCCTCTCCCGCGGCCTCCCCGAGACCGAAGCCGACTTAAAGGCCCGGTACAGCGTCCGCAAGGGGTTTCTGGCCCAGGAGACCGCGGCCCTGCGGCGATCCGTCCTCTTCATCCTCAATGAGACCGCCCGCCTCGAAGCCGAGGTCTCGACCGCCGTCGGCGTCTATCCCGAGACCGCCTCCGACATCCTCGACCAGCTCGCCTGGCTCGTCTTCGACGGGTTCGTCGCCGCCGTGCCCCCCGACCGTCTCGAACGTTATCCGCTCTGGCTCCGCGGCATCGAGGAACGTCTCGCCCGCGCCCGCAACAATCCCGCCGGCGACCTCCGCAAACTCGCGTCGCTCGCTCCGGCGGTCAGGCGTTACACCGACTTCGTCACGGCCGCCAGGAAGCCCCGTTACGATGCCGTCGCCCTGGACCGTTACCGCTGGATGCTTGAGGACTGCCGCCTGGCCGTCTTCTGTCCCGACCTCGCCGCCCGCGAACCGGGTCTGCCCGCCCCCTCGCGTCTCACCGCGGCCTGGGCCGACGTCGGCGCCCTCTGAGGCCGGGGCCCGCTGTGTTATAATGGCCCGCGAAAGGAGCCCAGAACCATGGACGACTGTCTCTTCTGCAAAATCATCCGGGGCGAAATCCCCTCCTTTAAGATCTTCGAGGATGACCACGCTTACGCCTTCCTCGACATCAATCCCTTCGGCCGCGGTCACACCCTCGTCGTGCCCAAGTTCCACGCCGATCAGCTCTTCCGCCTGCCGCCCGAGGAGCTCGCCGGCGTCATGCCCGCCGTTCAGCGCGTCGCCACGCTCCTGCGCAACCGCCTCCGCTGCGACGGCATGGCCCTGATGCAGCTCAACGGCGCCTGCGCCGGCCAGACCGTGAACCACGTCCACTTCCACCTCATTCCCCGCTACGAAGGCCAGCCCGCGGGGTGGCAGCCGCTCGCTCCCGTGCCTGCGGCGCAGGAGCTCGCCGCGCTTCGCGATGAGATCCTCGGGCGGTAAGCCCGGGATTTCTTCGCCGCGGGTCACCACCTGCCGGAACTGCGCTTTCCGCGCAGTTTTGATATGATGCTCAGCGTTATGAGGAAGTTCTTACTCTTGGCACTCTTTGCCGCGGTCTGCGGACTGCGGGCGGCCCCCATTCAGATCGACGTCACAGGCGTCCTCCGCCAATCCCTTTCCCTTGACGGCGTGACCGCTTCCGGCCAGGCCGGGCAGCTCTATCTCGATGTCCTGCGCAACGATCTGCTGCGCTCGGGCTGGTACCGCATGGCCCCCAACGGCCAGGTCCGCGTGACCGGTTCGCTGAGCGGTTCCGGCACGGCCAATGCCAATCTCACCGTCTCCTGGCCCGGCAAGCGCTTCGTCTGGCCCCGCACCGCCAATGCCGATGCCGTCCGCCGTCAGGCCCACGAACTCGCCGACGCCATCGTTTCCAACACGACCGGCGAGACCGGCATGGCCTGCAGCCGGATCGCCATGGTCTACCGCGCCCCGCAGAAGCGCAACGGCCAGAATATCGACGATCTCTACGTTATGGATTACGACGGCCACAATCTCAGGCGCCTCACCCGTGACGGCGTGGCCATCGTCGGGCCCCGCTGGTCCTGTGACGGGCAGTACATCTACTTCACCAGTTACCGCCTCGGTTATCCGGCCGTCTTCCGCGTCGACATGCAGGGCAACATGCTGCGTCTGGCGGACTTCCGCGGGCTCAGCACGGGTGCCGTGCCGTCGCCGACCGATCCCGACAGCATCGCCATCATCCTTTCCCATCAGGGCAATCCCGAGCTCTACATTCTCAACGCCCGCACCCGCGCCCTGACCCGTCTGACCACGACCGCCCAGGCCGCCGAGGCAAGCCCCTGCTGGTCCCCTGACGGCCGCCGTATCTGCTACGTCAGCGACGTGGCCGGTTCGCCCCAGCTCTACATCGTTGACGTCGCCACGAAGCAGTCCCGCCGTCTGACCCTGCGCGGCGGCGAGAACGTTCAGCCCGACTGGGGCAAGAACGGCATCGTCTTCGCCACCCGTCGCGGTTGGCCCTACCGCATCGCCGTCATCGACCCCGACCGCGGCGAATCCTCCCTGCGTTACCTCACCCCTGTCAACGAACAGTACGAGTCCCCCTCCTGGGCTCCTGACGGCCGCCACGTCGTCACCTCGCGCAAGCAGGGCCCCTCCCAATCCATCTGGATTCTCGATGCCGACGAAAAGGGCGCCGCGCCCTACCAGGCCTTCCGCGGGTCCGGTCAGTGGCTCAATCCAGCCTGGAGCCGATAACCCCTTTGTCAGTCTCTCAATCACATCAAAAGAAGGAACGAATCATGCGTACACCCCTCTCTCTTCTCTGCATTGCCGCCGCCGCGCTGGTGACGGTGGGCTGCGCCCGCAAGGGTCTGACCGGCGATGAAAACGGAGCCTACGGGGCCGGTGACGGGTTCGGCGGCGCCGGCGATGTCGTCATCGACGCCAATGATCCCCTCCTGGGCGGTGTCGGCGACGCGGCGGGTGCCTTCGGCGGGCGTTTTGAGGATACCCGCGAGCGCATCACCGATGCCGGTCTCGAGACCCTCTACTTCACCTTCGACTCCTACACCCTCCCCCCCGATGAGCTCTACAAGGCCGACGCGGCCGTCCAGTATCTCCTCGACAATCCGACCTGCGTCATGATTGTCGAAGGCCACTGCGACGAGCGCGGTTCCAATGAGTACAATCTCTCCCTCTCCGAACAGCGCGCCATCGGCGTCCGTGACTACATGGTCGCCCTCGGCGTCGCCTCCGAGCGCATCCAGACCCGCGCCTTCGGCGAGGAGAAACCCGCCGACCCGGCCCAGAACGAAGCCGCCTACGCGAAGAACCGCCGCGCGGAATTCGTGCCGTACAAGTAAGTTCCGCGGCCTTCCATAGCCGTGTTTCCGACCTGGGGCATCCCGGCCTGACGCCGGCGGTGCCCTTTGTGGCCCGGAAGGGTGGGGCGCTGACCCCGGATCGCAAGCCTTATGTCCTTTATCGAAACCCTCGTCATTCTCCTCGTCGCCGTCATTGTCTTCGGACCCAAACGGCTCCCCGAAGTCGCCCGCAAGATCGGCAAAGTCACCGGGGCGCTCCGCCGCGCCGGCGACGAATTCCGCCGTCAGCTCATGTCGATGGACCAGGCCGTCGAAACCCACGTCTCCAACGTGACGCGCGACCTCGACACCCTGGCGCCCGATGAGGACGAGGCCGCCTCCTTCGCCCGCGCCGCGGGTTACGATCCCTCCCAGCCCCCGGCCTTCGCCCCCTACGTCCCCGACGGTTCCATCGCCGGCAACGGCGGCCCCGACATCCCTCTGACCGCCACCCCCGAGGGCCTTTCCGCGCCGGCCGGGGCCCCGGCCGCTCCCGAACCCTCCGCGCCGGTCGCCGCCGAGTCCTCCGCCGTCCCGTCCGAAGCGCCGGGTGACGGGCCGGAGAAGCCCGCGGCGTCCGCGCCGCCCGCACCTTCTGTCGCCGCGCCGCCGTCCGCTTCCGCCGAATCCGTCGCCTCCGCGTCCGACGATCCGGCCCCCCGGGAGGTGCGTCATGGCTGAGCAGACCCGCGGCGCCAAGGCCGCCGCCTCCATCCGCAGCCGCATGCGCGGCGCCGTCGCCGACCTCTTCACCGAGACCGACCGTGACCGCGCCCGCGAGGCCGACTTCGATCCGCCCCGTCCCTTCATCGAGCACTTCATCGATCTGCGTGACTGCATTGTCCACTGCGTCATGGCTTGGGTCATTGCGATGCTCGTCATCGCCCCCTTTGCCCCTGCCATCATCAATCTCTTGCAGGAGCCCCTGCGCGCCTCCGGTCTGGAGGAGCAGGGCCTCAGCATGCAGGGCCTCGAGGTCGGCGTCGGCTTCTCCCTCTTCATGACCACGATGCTCTGGGGCGGCACCCTTCTCTCCCTGCCGGCCCTCCTCTTCTTCATCTTCCGCTTTGTTTTCCCGGGCCTCAGGCGCCACGAGCGCAACCTGGTCCTCTTCACCCTCGGCGGCGGCGTGGTGCTCTTCGTCGGCGGCGTCTGGATGTGCTTCGGCTTTACGCTGCGTCTGGCCCTCGCGGCCCTGATGCAGATCAACCGCTGGATGAATGTCGAGGTCACCATCCTTCAGGCCGAGGCCTACATCGGCTTCGTCCTCAAGATTCTCCTGGCTTTCGGCCTTGCCTTCCAGTTTCCGCTGGTCCTGCTGGTCCTCGGGTGGCTCGGCATTGTCTCCTCGGCCGCCCTGCGCGCCAAACGCGCCACGGCCATCGTCCTGATTTTCGTCGTGGCGATGTTTCTCACGCCGCCCGACCCGCTCTCGCAGATTGTCATGGCCGTCCCCATGTGTCTGCTTTACGAATTGACCATCTGGCTGGTCCGGCTCCGCGAGTCGATGACCGGAGGGAATGACTGATTATGGGTTTTGATTCCGGCGCTATGGCCTTCCGCTGTTTTTATCTCTCCCGCGAGATGTCGCCGGAGGATCTGGGGCGGTTTGCCGACCGTCAGCTTCCGCCGATTGAGACGCTGACCGTCACCCAGCCCCTGCGCGGCTGGGCCGGTCCCGCCCATGCCCTCGACCTTGACTTCTCCGAGGAGCACTGCGTCGAACTCCCCTACATCCACCTCGCCCTCGTCACCGCCGAGAAGAAGATTCCGCCCTCCACCCTGCGCGCCTATGTCCGCCAGGAGTCCGACATCGAGATGAAGGCGCGCGGCATCCCCTTCCTGCCCCGCCAGGTCAAGACGGAGATCCGCGAACGCGTCATTGCCGACTTGGGCCGTGACGCCCTGCCCTCCTTCGGGTCCGTCGACTGCGTCATTGACCTGCGCGAAGGCCGTCTCTTCGCCTCGGCTCTCGCCGAATCGGCCGTCTCCTCCCTGGCTCCGGCCTTCCGCGAGACGACCGGCTGCATGCCCGTGATGATGCTCCCCGAGAGCGCCGCCCTCCGGCGCCTGGGCATCGACGTCAACATGCTCGAACCCTGCCTTATCTCCCCCAATCCCGAGCTTGCCGTCCCCTCGGGCATCACCCTCGGCACCGACTTCCTGACCTGGCTTTACTGGTTCTGGGAGAAGGGCGCCGCCACGTTTGAAATGGACGGCGAGACCTGCGGCCTCATGTTTGAGGGCCCCTTCCTCTTCGAGGCCGCCGACGTCCCCGGGTGCCACGAGACCACCCTCCGCAACGGCACCCCTCAGGACTCCCCCGAATTCGGCACCGCCCTCTGGAACGGCAAACGCCTCCGCCGCGCCAAGCTCACCCTCGTCCGCGGCGAGACCGTCGTCTCCGCCACCGTCGACGGGGCCGACTTCGCCTTCCGCGCCGTGAAGCTTCCCAAAAAGCACGCTTCCGGTCCCCGTGACGAGTCCGTGGAGAATCTCCCCTCCGCCCTCGCCGCGCCCTCGGCTCCGCCGGCCCCTCCGGCCGAACGCGGTCCCGTCACCCTCACCGAGCGCATGGATGCCGCCGGCTTCTTCGTCGATGCCTTCCTCACGCTCTTTGACACCTACGTCAGACTCCGCACCGATCCCGCCGCTTGGGCCGCCGCGCTTGGCGACCTCCGTGCCTGGGTCGCCCGCCGCGTCGGCATGGACGGCGCCTCCGCCGAAGCCTGATTCTCCGGAGACCCCCAGAATGAATAAGCTGATAGCCCTCCTCACCCTCGCCCTGGCCGCCGTCGCGCCCGGCCTCCTCCGCGCCGCCGACGGCCGCTGCCGCAGCATTCACATCGCCTACGACGGCGCCGTTTTTCCCGCGCGCGCCATTTCCGTCGAGGCGACCCCCGACGCCTCCTGCCCCGGGACCTTCTTCTGCCTCATGGGCTTCAACGGCGGCTGCGCCGGCATCCAGGAGCTCAATGACGGCCGCCGCATCATCCACTTCTCCGTCTGGGATACCGGCGAGCCCTTCAACTTCTCCGCCCACCCCGAGGAGGTCGGCGACCTCAGCCGCACCAAGGTCCTCGCCAACCACCCCGATGCCGTCATCTCCCGCGGCGGCGACGAGGGCTCCGTCGCCAAGGCCACGCTCGAATACCCCTGGGAGGTCGGCAAGCCCATCCGCCTGGCCGTGACCTCCGCGCCCTACGGTGACTTCCGCACCGCCTACACCTGCTGGCTCTGGGAGGCTGACAGCAAGGCATGGCTCCGCGTCGCCGCTTTCGCCACCCTCGTCGAACCTTCCAAGGGCCGCATCGGCTCCTGCTACGCGTATGTCGAGGATTTCAACGGCTCCGAAAAGGGCCTGAAGACCGCCCGTTCCGCCCGCTTCTCCCGTCTCTGGGTCACCGGCGATGCCGCTTCCCCCTGGAGCTCCGCCGCCCGCGGCGTCTTCACCGCCGACTCCGGCAAGCTCACGAACTTCGACGGCGGCACCTCCGAATTCGGCTTCTGGCTGGCCACCGGCGGTGACACCAAGAATGTCACCACCCGCCTCTGGACCAAACTGCCCGCCGGCGACGCCGAGACCGTGCCTGCCTGCCTGGCCGACCTTGCCCGTGCCGCCAAGGAGGCCTCCGTGCCTCCGTGCCCCGCACACGTCACCCCCTGAGCCTGCGCCGGAGGCGGTACTTCGGACGGCACCCGCCCCGCTGGCTCAGTCCGTGCCGTATGCCACGGCCCCGCTGTGGTATGCTGAAACGCAGACAGGAGCGCCTTTCGCGCTCCCCTTTGACGAGGAGACCCATCATGAAGTGTTTTACCCTTGCCTTTGCCGCCCTCGCGGCCTGTACCCTTGCCTTTGCCCAGTCACCGGAGGAGCAGGCCGCCCGTCAGTGCCGCAGCGTCCACCTGCACTATGACGGCGTCCCGCCCGCCACTGCCGCAGCCGTCGAGGCCACCGTCACCCACTCCGCCCCCGGCACATACTTTTGCCTGATAGGGTTTAATGGCGGCTACTGCGGCATCCAGGAGTTGGCCAACGGATCCCATGTGGCCATCTTCTCCGTCTGGGACCCCGGTGATCACTTTGACTTCGCCGCCCATCCGGAAGAGACCGACGAAGCCGTGCGCACCAAGGTTCTCTACGGCGGCGAAGGCGTTGCCGTCTCCCGCTTCGGCGGCGAAGGCACCGGCGGCAAATCCATGATGCCCTTCCCCTGGGAGGTCGGCAAGCCCGTCCGCATGGCCGTTACGTCGGCCCCCTACGGCGACCACCGCACCGCCTACACCTGCTGGATCTGGCAGCCCGAGCAGGAGGCGTGGTTCCGCATGGCCACTTTTGCCACCCTGGTCGGCGGCGACCGCGGCCGCATCACCGGGGTCTACTCCTTTATTGAGGACTTCCGGCGCAACGTGGAGAGCCGCGACCGTGTCCGCTCCGCCCTCTTCTCCCGGCTCTTTGCCTCCGCCGACGGAAAGGCCTGGATTGCCGCCAGGCGCGCCCGCTTCACCGCCGACGCCAATGCCCTCATGACCATCGACGCCGAGCCTGCGGGGGCCGGCTTCCGCCTCACCACCGGCGGCAACACCGCCAACGACCACGTCGCCCTCTGGGACTGGGTCACCCCCCTTCAGCCCGTGCCCGCGATGCCCCCCGCCTGCCTTTCCGCGCTGCCCTCCGTCACCCTCCCGCCTCCCCCTGCCCCCAAACCCGCCGACTGAGGAGACCGGGCGCCCATGCGCTATGCGCTGCTTGCAGACATCCATGCCAATATCCCCGCCCTTGAGGCGGTGATCGCAGACGCGGCCGACCACAATGTCGGCCACTTCGTCTGCCTCGGCGACATTGTCGGCTACGGCCCCCAGCCCGCCGAAACCCTCGCCCGCATCCGCGCGCTCACCTCCTCCGTCTGCCTGGGCAACCATGACGCCGCCGCCTGCGGCCTCCTGGACCCCGCCCTCTTCAACGACTTTGCCCGCGCCACCGCCGAACGCGCCGCCCTGGCCCTCAGCGACGAAGACCGCGCCTGGCTTCGCGATCGGCCCTACATCCTCGAAGGCGACGGCTTTGCCTGCACCCACGGCACCTTCTTTGCCCCCGAATCCTTCTGCTACCTCGACGGCAAGGGCGACGCCGAGCTCTGCCTCCGCTGCCAGAGCGGCTTTCCCCTCCTCCTCGTCGCCCACACCCACATCCCCTGCGTCTACGAAGCCGCCCCCGGCGGCACCGTCCGCAAACTCCCCGCCGAAGACTTCTCCCTCCGTCCCGGCTGCCGCTACGTCGTCAATATCGGCACCGTCGGCTTCCCCCGCTCCAAGGATCTCGGCGCCGCCTACGCCATCTACGACTCCGTCACCAAACGCCTCCTCTTCCGCAGCGTCCCCTACGACATCGCCCCTTACCGCCTCGCCATCGTCCGCTGCGGCTACAGCCTCCTCAACTACTGGTTCCTCTCCCCCGACACCGTCCCCCTCCGCCGCGAACTCGCCTTCCGCAATCCCCGCACCCGCCCCGACGTCATCGAAGGCTTCGCCGTCCCCAAGCCCCCCCGCGTCCACCGCTCCACCCTCGTCCTCGCGGTCCTCGGCGTCCTCCTCGCCGTCCTCGCCTTCATTCTCGTCCTGCGCATCGCCTTCGACGGGCAGCCCGCCCGGACCCTGCCCCCCGCCCACGCTGACCGCGGCGGCAATCTCCTCCCGCCTCTCACCGACTGGTACGTCGAATCCGAACGCGTCGGCGCCGTCGACCGCGACGACACCGTGCCCGGCTGCCTCACCCTCACCGCCCCCGGCCGCGAGACCGTCCGCATCGGTCCCCCCGGCTTCTCCGAAGTCCCCAAAGACTATGCCAACCTCCGCTTCAGCGTCGACGTCCGCGCCCGCAGCGAGGCCGACGTCAGATACGAGGTCCATACCTTCTTCATCCGTGCCGACGGCTCCTACGTCGGCGTCGAGGACAAAACGTACTCCAGAACCATGAAGTGCAGCTACAAAATCCCCATCCCCGCCACCGCCGCTGCCTTCCGCGCCGAACTCCGCATCTTCTACACCGGCTCCGTCACCGTCCACGACCCGGTCCTCCTGCCTGAGAACAGACGCAGGTAGCGCCTGCGCCATTCGTCAACTGGAACGTGCACCGAAGCCTACCCCCAAGAGCCTCCTGCCCTTTTTCGTCCCTCCTTTCGGAGGCTGCGGTGAAGCGCGGAGAGGATGAGGGCGTAAACCGATTCAAAAGTGGGCGACAATTGAGGCAAAAGTGGGCGACAATTGAGGCAAACGTGGGCGTAGTTTTCCGGCCATGCCGTTGCAGGCACTTATTTGAAGGTAGCGGAGAGGGGCGGCGCAGCGCTCCCGGGGCCGCGCGGCCGTCGGGCCGGCGTCCGGCCGATCCCGGGCTCGCCTTGCATAAGGCAAGCGCTTTTGATACATTGTGCCGACTTTCCCCGCGTGGGGAGAGGCGTTTGTCAACAACCCGGGTGCTTAACCACCCTGCCGCGGCCCAATGACGCCGCGCCGGGGAGCGCGTCCGGTAAAAAAGAAAGCATACTTCGGATATGGCTATCCGCAAACCCCAGAAGGCGGTCGAAAAGACCGGTGCGCGTTACGAAGAACTCCTCGCTGCCCTCGATACGCAGAACAGCGTCCCTGCTCCCGGCACCATTGTGAAGGGCAAGGTCACGGGCAAGCGCGGCAACGAAGTCCTCGTCGACATCGGCTGCAAGAGCGCCGGTTCCGTCCCTGCCTCGGAATTCGAGTCCATCGACACCGTGAACGTCGGTGATGAATTTGACGTGCTGCTGATCGACCTGGAGGGCGAGAACGGCATGGTCGTCGTTTCCAAGCGTCAGGCCGACGAGAAGCTTCGCTGGGAAGCCATCCTCGCCCGTTACAAAGAGGGCGATACCGTTACCGGCGTCATCAAGAGCAAGGTCCGCGGCGGCATGATCGTCGCCGTCGACGGCGTGGACGCCTTCCTGCCCGGTTCTCAGGTCGACGTGAATCCTTCGCGCGATCTGGACGTCTATCTGACGGGCGATCCGCAGCAGTTCAAGATCATCAAGATTTCCGACGAGCGGCGCAATATCATCGTCTCCCGCCGCGAACTGCTCGAGGCGCTGATGTCCGAGAAGAAGCGCGACCTGCTGGCGACGCTGGCGAAGGGTCAGATCCGCCGCGGCAAGGTCAAGAACATCACCGACTTCGGCGCGTTCGTCGATCTCGACGGCATGGACGGCCTGCTGCACATTACCGATATGAGCTGGGGCCGCATCAAGCACCCGTCCGAGCTTCTCAAGGTCGGCGATGTCATCGACGTGATGATCCTGGATGTGGACCTGGAGCGCGAGCGTGTCTCCCTCGGCCTCAAGCAGGCGCAGACCAATCCCTGGGAGGACATCGAGGCCCGTTATCCGGTTGGCTCGCGTCTGCACGGCAAGGTCGTCAACCTGGCTCCTTACGGCGCCTTCGTTGAGATCGAGCCCGGCATCGAGGGCCTGGTGCACGTCTCCGAATTCAGCTGGACCAAGCGCATCGCCCGTGCTTCCGACGTCCTCAGCATCGGCGACGAGGTCGACGTGGTCGTCCTCAACATCGATTCCGAGAATCAGAAGATCGCGCTCGGCATCCGTCAGACCGAGGCCAACCCCTGGGATACCGTTCAGGACCGCTATCCGGTCGGCTCCCGCATCACGGGCAAGGTCCGCAACTTCACCACCTACGGCGCCTTCGTCGAGATGGAGGAGGGCATCGACGGCATGATCCATGTCTCCGACATGTCCTGGACGCGCAAGGTCAATCATCCCTCCGAAGTGCTGCAGAAGGGTCAGATGGTCGAGGCCGTCGTGCTCGAAATCGATGCCCGCAACCAGCGCATCTCCCTCGGCCTCAAGCAGGCCCAGACCGATCCGTGGTCGGCCATCGCCTCCACCTACAAAATCGGTCAGATCGTCAAGGGCAAGGTCTCCAAGATCGCTTCCTTCGGCGCCTTCGTCGAGCTCGAGGACGGCGTGGACGGCCTGGTGCATATCTCCCAGATCTCCGATCAGCGCATCGAGAAGGTCCGCGATGCCCTGCACATCGGTCAGGAAGTCGAGGCCCGCATCGTGAAGATCGACCGCGACGAGCGCCGCATCGGTCTCTCCATCAAGGCTGTGGATATGGACGAGGGCGAGGTCGCCCGCCTCTCCGCCGAGTCCGATACGCCGTCGGTCACCTCCGCTCCGCTCGGCTCCTTCGCCAACGCCTTCGAAGAGGCCTTCGCCTCCTCCGAAGAGTGGCAGCCCGGCCGCTAAGCCCCAGGGCTCACGCCCGAAAGACAAAAGGCCCCGCAGCGATGCGGGGCCTTTTTTGCCCGGCGGGTCCTCCCGGCGAAAAGTGTGTGCTGTCGCGGTGAGATCAAAACTAGACACTTGTAGTTATCAAAACTAGACAGCACAGAATGGCAGTGGGTTGCGTGG
>CALXSH010000021.1 GCA_944391065.1 uncultured Kiritimatiellota bacterium
TACCATGGTTGCCGGCTTCCTGCATGATCCCTTAGTTTTCTCCAAGGGTGCGCGAAGGAATGGTAGACGATACACAGTGAATTGTGCAGGCTTCGGATTCTTGCCTTCTGAGAGGCTCTTTTGGTACAGTATTTGGACTTTCCTGCGACGTGTCTCTTGGATACGGTCCCCGTTGCGGGCAAGCCCTGCCGGGTGGCAGGGTACGCTGTGGAAGGCTAACACAGACACAACCATCGAACAAGGTACAGTCCAATGATCGATAAGAATCAGATTCGCGCGCAGTTCCAGCGTCATGACCATGACACCGGCTCCAGCGAAGTTCAGATCGCCACCCTCACCAAGAAGATCGAGGCGCTCACCGAGCACCTGAAGGCCAACAAGAAGGACAACTCCTCCCGCTACGGCCTGATCCGCATGGTGAACAACCGCCGCAAGCTGCTCGATTACCTCAAGCGCACGAACGAAGCGTCCTACCGCAAGATCGTCACGGATCTCGGTCTCCGCCGCTAAGTGCCTGCCGGTATCGGCAAAAGCAGAAGAAGGGGCGCCTCGGAGCGGTCCTTCTTTTTTGTATCCTTACGCGAGGTATCGGGATGTGATATACTGCACGGCAACAAGCGCCGAGGGGGGCACCGTCGGTGCGTTATGTTCGTTTTCCGAGAAGACATTCCGCGATGAATCTCTATCTGCTCCGCCACGGCGCCGCCGAAATGCGCTGGGACTGCCGCGACAGCGAACGCGCCCTGACCGAACTCGGGTACCGCCAGGCCGAGACGGCCGGGCACTGGCTGCGCCGCGAAGGCGTCCGCTTCACCCATACGGTGACGAGCGGCTATACGCGTGCCGTACAGACGGCACAGGCGGTTCTGGCCGTCTGCGGCGGAGCGGGCGTGACGGAGCTGACCTTCCGCGAGTTTTCCCCCGGCGGCGATCCGGACGTCATGATTCCGGTGCTCGCCGCGCTGCCCGATGACGCGACCGTGCTGGTCGTCGGACATATGCCCTCCATTCACCTCTTGGCCGCCGCGCTCAGCCCGGACTTTCCGGGCGACCGCTCTTTCGGCAACTGCACCCTCGCTTTCTTCACAGGCAAACCGGACAATCTGTCCTTTCAGTCCCACCGATACAATGAGGAAATGACCCACTCATGAGTTCCGAAAAAAAGCGTGAAGGCTTGGCTTCCGGGCTTGGCTTCCTTCTGGTTTCCGCCGGCTGCGCCGTTGGCCTTGGCAACGTCTGGCGCTTTCCCTATATCGTCGGTCAGTACGGCGGCGCGATCTTCGTCATCATCTATCTGGCGCTGCTGCTTATCTTCGGTCTGCCGATGCTGGTGGCGGAATTTTCCGTCGGGCGCGCGGCGGGGCAGACGCTCCCGCAGGCCTACCGCAAGCTGGCCCCCGACTCCGTCCTCTATCGCATTCTGGGCCCGATTCAGACGGCCGGCAACTGGCTGCTGCTGATGTTTTACACGACGGTTGCAGGCTGGCTCCTTGCCTACCCCTGCCACGTGCTGACGGGCAAATTCAGATTCTTCTCCGAAGCGGCGCGCGGCACGGCGGCGACGGTTATCGCCGGCGGCGCCGACACGGCGGCCATGACACTGGAGGAGGCCCAGGAAATCGCGGCGACGCCCATGCCCGCCGATGTCTTCGCGCGCTTCACCGCCAATCCGCCCGACCAGATTTTTTGGATGACGATTGTGGTCCTGATCGCGGCGCTGGTCTGCGCCTTCGGCGTGCAGAAGGGCGTCGAGCGTGTGACGAAGTGGATGATGGCGGCGCTCTTCGTGCTGCTGATTGTCCTGGCCGGTTACGTGCTGACGCTGCCGGGCGCCATGGAGGGCGTGAGCTTCTACCTCAAGCCCAATCTGCAGGCCTTCCGGGACAACTCCCTGACGGAAATCATTTTCGCGGCGATGGGTCAGAGCTTCTTCACGCTCTCCATCGGCATCGGCTCGATGGCCATCTTCGGCAGCTACACCTCGCGCAGGCAGACCCTGGCCGGCGAAGCCGTCAAGATCATCGGCATCGACTCCTGCGTGGCCCTGCTCTCGGGCCTGATCATCATCCCGGCCTGCTTCGCCTACGGCGGCACGCCCGACCAGGGTCCTGGCCTCATCTTTGAGACGCTGCCGAAAGTTTTCGCGGCCATGCCCTACGGCGGCATCGTCGGCGGGGCCTTCTTCATCCTCCTCTCCCTGGCGGCCCTGACCACGGTCATCACGGTCTATGAGAACATCCTCGCGACCCAGATGGACAGTCTCGGCTTCAGGCGCAGTACGGCGCAGTTTATCAGCGCGCCGCTCCTCTGGCTCCTCTCCATCCCCTGCGCCGTCGGCTCCAGCTGGCTCGCGGATGTCAGCGTACTGGGCAAAGGCATTCTGGGCATCGAGGACTTTTGTGTCTCCAACGTCCTGCTGCCGCTCGGCTCGCTGATGATCCTCATTTTCTGCGTAAGCAAGCGCTACTGGGGCTGGGAGAGGTTCCTCGACGAGGCCAATACCGGCAAGGGGCTGCGTCTGGCCCGCTGCCTGCGCTTCCACATGACCTACATCATCCCGGTCATGCTGCTGGGCGTCTTCGTCTTCTTCCTACTGGACTCCCTCAAGCTCCTGGAACCGCTCAGCGCGTGGGTCAAGGGGCTCTTCGCCTGATTCGCCGGGACACACGCAGTATGGACTGTGACTGCTTCGACGCGTTCGACCGCGAACACCTCTGGCATCCCTACACCTCCACGCTCGACCCGCTGCCGACCTACAAGGTCGTACGGGCCGAGGGATGTGAAATCGAACTGGCCGACGGACGGCGCCTCACCGAGGGCATGAGCTCCTGGTGGTGCGCCATCCATGGTTACTCCCATCCCGTTCTGGTAGAGGCCGGCATTCGTCAGCTCAAAGCCATGAGCCACGTGATGTTCGGCGGGCTCACCCATGATCCCGCCATTGAGCTTGGCAGGCGCCTCCTGCGCCTGGCCCCGCCCTCGATGGACAAAATCTTCTACGCCGACAGCGGCTCCGTGGCCGTCGAGGTGGCGATGAAGATGGCCCTCCAGGCCTCGCCCGGGAAGAGCGACTTCCTGACCGTCCGTTCGGGTTATCACGGCGACACGTGGAACGCAATGAGTGTCTGCGATCCCGTGACGGGGATGCACGGTCTCTTCGGGTCCGCCCTACCCGTCCGCTATTTCGCGCCGGCGCCTCAGTGTCGCTTCGGCGGCGACTGGGAGCCGCGGGATTTCGAGCCGATGCGGGAGCTGATCGAGGCCCATCGCGAAACCCTCGCGGCCGTTATCCTCGAGCCCATCGTCCAGGGCGCCGGCGGGATGCGCTTCTATCATCCGCAGTATCTGCGCGAACTCCGCGCGGCCTGTGACCGCTGCGGCACGCTGCTCATCTTCGACGAAATCGCGACAGGGTTCGGACGCACAGGGAAGACCTTCGCGTGGGAACACGCCGGCGTCGAACCCGACATCATGTGTGTCGGCAAGGCCATTACGGGCGGCATGATGACCTTCGCGGCCGTCCTGACGACCGATGCCGTGGCGACGCGTGTCTGCGGCGGCGAGGCCGGCTGCTTCATGCACGGGCCGACCTTCATGGGCAATCCTCTCGCCTGCGCCCTCGCCTGTGCCTCCATCGATCTGCTCGAGAGCAGCGACTGGCAGACCAAGGTCCGCGCCATCGAAGCGCGGCTGCGCGAAGGCCTCGCGCCCGCCGCGGCAATGGCGGGTGTCGCGGACGTCCGCGTCCTCGGCGCCATCGGCGTGATCGAACTCCGCCGACCCGTCGACATGGCGGCGGTGCAAAAGCGCCTGGTCGAGCTCGGCGTCTGGCTGCGTCCTTTCGGGCGCAACCTCTACACGATGCCGCCCTACATCGCCACGCCGGAGCAGATCGACCGCATCGTCCGTGCGATGCTGACCATTGCCTCCGAAGCCCGCCCCTGAAGCCGAAGCCTCCCGACATGAAAAAAGCCGTCCCTCACGGGGCGGCTTTTTCGTGTCAGGCTTCCGGCCTCAGTAATGGGGCGGAGGGGGTTCCTCCGAGAGCGGACGGATGGCATCCGCCTCGGTCATCTTCCGCTCGAAGGCATCCATGCGGGCCGAAGCGGCCTCATGAAGACGGTTGAGGCGGATGATTTCGCTGCTCAGGTCATCGGCGAGGCGTTCCTGACGAGCCAGAAGCATCTCAAGATCAATAACGCGCTGTTCGAGTTCTTCGACGGTAGCCATGGGGTTCTCTTCCTCCGCTCAGAGGGTAATGCCAAAGGGCTTCAGGACGCGGTCCAGGACCCCGGCGGTCTCCGAAAGGGCGACGCCGTAGTTGGTGATCGGCACGCCGGCACGTCCGGCCTGATCGATGCGCCAGAGCATGAAGGCGCGGTTGATCATGCAGCCGCCGCAGTGAATGATAAGGGCGTACTTCGAGAGGTCGGCGGGGAAGTCCTTGCCGGAGGCGACCTCGAAGATGAGCTCCTTGCCGTACTTCTGCCTGATGCGGCTGGGGATCTTGACGCGGCCGATATCATCGTCGGCGGCGTGGTGGGTGCAGGCCTCGGCGATGAGGACGCGGTCGCCGTCCTTCAGGTTGCGGATGGCGGCGGCGCCGGCGGCGAGCCTGGGCAGGTCACCCTTGAGACGGGCCATGAGAATGGAATAGGTCGTGGCGGGCATCTCCCCGGGGAGGTCGGCGATCATTTTGCCGACGACCTGGGAGTCGCAGACGACCAGGTCGGGGCGAAGGCGTTCGGCGGCCTCGCGGATGCGGTTCTCCGTGACGACGACAGAGAGATAGTCGCGGTCGAGGCAGTTGCGCAGGACATTCATCTGCGGCAGGATGATGCGGCCCTTCGGAGCCTGGGAGTCGATGGGGATGATCTGCAGGACGGTGCCGCCCTGAGGCACGATACCCGAGAGCGGTTCGGGCGGGATGACGAATTCCTTCGGCAGGCAGGTCGTTAGGACCTGTCGGAAGCGGTTGAGGAAGGTATCGCGGTCCGTGTCGCGGCCGCGCATGAGGATGGGCGCGCCGACGGCAGACTTGACCTTGGAGAGCCACGCGGGCGAGGGCGGGAAGCGGTCGGTCTGGGTGACGACAAGAAGGAGGGGACGGTCGGTCTTTTCCTTCAGCATCAGGATTTCCGGATCGGGTTCGCCCTCGGCGGTGAGGACGCCGATGACCATGTCAGCGCGGGCGAGGGCCTGATTCATCTTCTCGCGGCGGGCCTTGCCGAGGTAGGAGTCATCGTCCCACCCGCCGGTATCGAGCCAGAGGACGGGGCCGAAGGGGCGGAGCTCCATGGCCTTCTCGACGACATCGGTCGTGGTGCCGGCCTGCGGCGAGGCAATGGCGACGTCCTGGCCGGCGATGAGATTGAGCAATGAGGACTTGCCGACATTGGTGCGCCCCACGAGCGTCAGCGTCAGACGCATCGACTTGGTCACGCTTTCCTGAATCATAGGGTTCCTTTCATGCGTTCGAATGCCATGCGGGCCTTGTACGCGACAATCGAAAAAGCGGTTACGACATTGAGCGAATTCTTGCGGCCGAAGACGGGGATGCGCACGCAGGCATCGCAGGCCTCCACCACGTCGGCGTCGAGGCCGAAGCGCTCACTGCCCAAAAAGACGGCGCAGGGGAAGGGCCATTCCCAGTCCTCCAGAGGGGAGGCGCCCTCAACCGTCTCCAGGGCGACGGTGCGGAGTCCCTTCTCCCGGAGCGCGTGCACGGCACTGTGGGTGCGGTCGAAGCGGGTCCACGGGACCCAGTTCTCCGAACCGAGGGCGGAAGCCTTGGCGCGGCCGTCGTCAGGAGAGGGCGTATAGCCGCAGAGAACGGCATCCCGGACGCCGAAGCAGTCGCAGACACGGAAGAGGGTGCCGACATTCACGGCCGAGCGGAAGTTGTCGGCCACCACGGTCAGCGGCATCTTCCCGGCAGGGGTGACCCCGGCAGGGAGGTCGGCGGAGAGGATTTCGGTGTCGGTAATCTTGACGCGCTTGAGTTCGCGTTCGCAGGGGACGAGGAGGGCAAAGAGGTCACGGCGCGTCATCTCGGGACGCACCAGACGGACCAGCGGCCCCAGGTGGGGGACGTCGGCGCAGCGCTCCGTCATGAAGCGGTGCAGGTCTTTGAGCGCCGCGGCCCTGAAGCGGGGTTTCTCCCACATTCTGTCGAGTTCCGTCAGGCGCCGATAGGTGTCGCGCCAGGCCTTTTCCGTGTGTGCTTCCATGGGGCAGTAGCATAGCAAATCCGCACGGTGGCGGACGTTTGGTATAATGCCGCGCTATGGTAAAAGACATGACAGAAGGGTCCCCTACCCGACTCCTGCTCGGATTCGGCTGGCCCCTCTTTCTCGGCAATCTGACCCAGATGCTCTACAGCGTGTGCGACCGTCTCATCGCCGCGCGCTTTATCGGAGCAAACGCTTTGGCGGCCATCGCGCCGACGACCCCGGTCTTCTTCATGGTGCTGGGCTTCATGTTCGGCACGACCTGCGGCGTCTCGGTCATCACGTCGCAGCGCTTCGGGGCAAAGGACCCGCGCGGCGTGCGTCTCTCCGTCGCGACGGGCGCCTGGGTGGTGGTGACCATGGCCGTCATCATGACGGCGCTCTGCCTGATTCTGACGGAACCGATCCTGCGGCTAATGAATACGCCGGGAGAGGTCTTTGCCGATTCGCTGGCCTATATGAAAGCGACCTTCTGGGGTAACTTCTGCCTCTTCTTCTTCTCCTTCCAGACGGCCACGTTGCGGGCCTTCGGCAACAGCATCACGCCGCTCATCCTGATGGTCTCCTCCGGGGTGCTGAACATTCTCTTCGATCTCCTCTTCATGGGCGTCTTCGGCTGGGGTCTGGCCAGCGCGGCATGGGCGACCAACGTAGCCGTATTCCTCTGCGCGCTCTGGTGCTTCCTCTTCGTCATCCGGAAGATGCCGCAGCTGCAAATGTGCCGGGGCGACTGGCGCATCCGCTGGCGAATCGCGCGCTCCCAGCTGGCCGTCGGCATTCCCATGGGACTGCAGTTCTCCGTCACGGGACTCGGCACGACCATTCTGCAGCGGTCCATCAACACCTTCGGCGTCCTTGTCATGACGGGGCTCACGGCGGCCGAACAGTTCTGTATGCTCGTCGTCCAAGTGCCGGTGGCGCTGGGCCAGAGTCTGGCGACCTACAGCGCTCAGAACTTCGGCGCCGGCCGCATGGGCCGCATCCGCGGCGGTGTCCGGGCCGCCACCAAGATCGTTCTTGCCGTCTGTCTCACCATGACAGCCATCGGCCTGCTCTTCGGCAGGGAACTGACGGCAATCTTCGTGCCCGAGGGGACGGAAGGCGGCGAAGCCATTTTGGACTACGGCGAGACGCTGCTGCTGTACACCTCGCCCTTCTACGTGCCGCTCGGGCTCATCTTCGTCTTCCGCAACACACTGCAGGGCATCGGCCACTCCATTCTTGCCATGATCGCCGGCGGCGCGGAGATGGTCGCGCGCGTGACGATTGCCGTCTTTTGCATCCCGATGCTCGGTGTCGCGGCCATCTACTGGGCCGACCCGGGCGCCTGGATCGGCGCCTGCCTGGTGCTGATACCCTCCTATCTGATTGTCATGCACCGTCTGTACGGCCGTGACCGAGCTCCTGAGGCCTACCGATGATGACGGGCCGTTCCCTCATGCGATTCCTCTCGCACCATGTCGTACCGGCCGTCTCCGTAGTCTGCGCGGCGCTCTCCTTCTTCCTGGCCGACGGATTCACCTGGGCCCGGGCCATTCACTGGGATACGATTAACCTGCTCTTCTGCCTGATGACCGTCGTGGCCGGTCTCGATTACTGCAATCTCTTCGGCTGGCTCTCCGACGTCCTGCTCGGCTCCTGCCGCCGGGTGCGGACGGTGGCGGTACTGCTGGTGCTGCTGACCTTCTTCGCCTCGATGCTGGTGACCAATGACGTCATCCTCTTGGTCTCGGTCCCCTTCGCCATCTCCCTCTTCAACCGGTTCGGCATCCGGCGGCGCATTCCGCTCTTCATCGTGCTGCTGACGCTGGCGGCCAACCTCGGATCCATCGCGACGCCGGTTGGCAACCCGCAGAACATCTTCATCTTCTCCAAGTACGAGCTGGCGTCGGCGGATTTCTTCGCCGTTACGCTGCCCGTTGCGGGATTCGGCCTGCTGCTGACGCTGCTCTCCGTGCTCTTCGTGCCGCAGAAGGAGGTCAAGGTCCGTCTGCGCACCGGTCAGCAACTGACCCACAGACGTCTGCTGATCGTCGTGTCGGTGCTCTTTGTCTTCTGCCTGCTCACGGTCTTCAAGGTAATTCCCGGATTCTGGCTCTTCGTCCAGGTGACGATCATCACCACCGTCACGGCGCCGCGGCTCCTGCGCAAGGTCGACTACGGCCTGCTGCTGACCTTCATCTGCTTCTTTGTCTTCTCGGACAACATCGCCAACTATGAACCCTTCCGAGTCTGGCTGTGCACCCTTCTTGAGCGTTTCACGATGCTGACGGCGCTGCTGACCAGCCAGGTGATTTCCAATGTCCCCGCGGCCATCCTCCTGCAGCCCTTCACGGACAACTGGCAGGGGCTCCTCCTGGGTGTCAGCCTCGGCGGTCTCGGCACGCCCATCGCCTCGCTGGCGTCGTTGATCTCTCTCAACATCTATCTGCGCGAACGCGACGCCCGGCTGGCCTACTTCATGCGCGGCTTCCTGCTCTTCAATTGCGTGCTGCTCCTGCCGCTCATCCTCTTCGTCTGGCTGATCTATCTCTGAGGCCTCCGCGCATGGCACAAAAAAGGCACCCATCCGAATCGGAGGGGTGCCTTTTTCATTCGCCCGGCGTCCAGCGCCGCGAGGCCTTTTTGGCGGCGTGCTTGGCTTTGTCATCCAGCATGCGGGCCTTCTGGCGGCGTGAACGGCGGCGCTTCTGGCGGCGGATTTTCTCGGCGGCCTGCTGGCGTTCGCTCCGTTCGCCGTCGCGGATTTCGAGGATGCGCTGCGCGAGGGCGCGGCGGGCCAGCCAACGGTTGTCTTCACGGAAGCGGTGGTCTTGGACCTTGACCTGGAGGCCGGTCGGGACGTGGGTCAGGCGGACAGCGCTGGAGGTCTTGTTGATCTTCTGCCCGCCGCTGCCGGAGCCGAGCACAAACTGCTCGCGGAGGTCCGCCTCGACGATGCCGGCCCTGCGCATCAGGGCCTCGATGGCTTCGATCGTGGCGGGGGTCAGCGGCATACGCGCCTCACTTGACGCGAAGCAGGAAGTAATTCTTCTTGCCCTGACGGAGGAACAGGAGGCGGCCCTCAATCAGATCGGTCTCGGCAACCGTGGCGGCGGCGTCGGTAACCTTGACGTTATTCACCGCCAGACCGCCGCCCTGAAGGAGACGGCGGGCCTCGCCCTTGCTCTTCAGAAAACCGCTGGCGACAGTCACGTCAATGAGCGAAGCCCCGAGCACCGCGGAGCGGTCGAGTTCGGCCGAGGGAATCTGGGCGAAGATCTGCTCGAGTTCGGCCGCGGAGAGGCCCTCGACGGAACCGCCGAAGAGAACCTGCGAGGCGCGCTGGGCCGAGTCGAGACCGCTCTGACCGTGAACGGCACGGGTGAGCTCCTCGGCCAGGACCTTCTGGGCCTCACGGCGCTCGGGAGCGTTCTTCAGGGACTCCTCAAGTTCGGCAATGCGGGCCTCATCAAGGAACGTAAAGATGCGCAGATAACGGATGGCGTCGGCATCCATCGTGCGCAGGAAGAACTGGTAGAAGTCGTAGACCGAGGTCTTTGTGGAATTGAGGAAGATGGCGTTGCCGGCGGACTTGCCGAACTTCTGACCGTTGGAATCGCAAACCAGAGGGATGGTCAGGCCGTTGACCTCCACGTCGGAACCGCAGACGCGGTGGATCAGGTCGGTACCGGCGGTGATGTTGCCCCACTGGTCGGCACCGCCGATCTGAATCGTGCAGCCGTAGGTCTTGTAGAGATGATAGAAGTCGTAACCTTGGAGAATCTGATAGCAGAACTCGGTAAAGGACATCGAATTCTCTTCGGCATTCAGACGCTTCTGGACGGAATCCTTTGCGAGCATCGGACGCATACGGAAGAGGGTGCCGACCTCACGCAGGAAGGGGATAAGGGTGTAGTCGCGGTACCAGTCGTAGTTGTTGACCAGAATGGCGGGATTGGTCGGGTGATTGAAATCCAGGAAGCGGGCGAGGTTCTCGCGGATACCGGCGAGATTGTGCCGGACCTGCGCCTCCGTCAGCGCGTTGCGCTCGGTCGAGCGGCCGGAGGGATCGCCGATCATGCCGGTCGCGCCGCCGACCAGGGCGATGACGCGGTGCCCCGCGCGCTGGAAGTGCGCCAGCATCTGGATAGCCACATAGTTGCCGGCCTGAAGGCATTCGGCCGTGGGGTCAAAACCGACATAGACGGTCTGCGGGGTTTCCAGAAGTTCGGCCATGCGCGCTTCATCGCAGGTGGAGGCCTCGATCAGGTGACGGGATTTCAGGAAATCGTAAAACTTCATAGCGTCCTCAAAAGGTCAAAATTTCGCGCCAGTATAGCACATCCGCTCTCAGCGGCTGACCGCGGCGCGGCGATAGCGGTAAAGCTGCATCTCAATCTCGAAAATCAGATTCTCGTTGAAGGTGAAACGTTCGGTCTTGATCCCATTGATGTTGGCGCGGACCAGAACCTTCGGCAGCGGCTTATTCTCAGCCTCGGCCTTCTCGACCTTGGCGGTGGCGTCATCGGGGTCCTCGCGTTCCAGCAGACCGGCATCCACCAGGGACTGCAGGGAGATGAGGAAGAGTTCGGGCGACATACGGGTCGAGATCTTCTGTACATCGGAGAAGTGGCGGTCCTGATACTCGATATTGAAATCGTCGCCGACGGTAACGGAGTGCCCGACCAAGAGCGTCACCATGCCGCGGTCACTCATATCGCAACGCATGCGCGGGGAGTCCGGTGTCTTCTGATAGACAATCTGGACGCGGTTGAGACCGGAGTCCCTGACGGTGAAGTGCTCTTCGGGCATGTACCAGTCCGAGGCGCAGCCAAGGCTGAAGAGCGGCAGAAGAAAGGCGGTCAGGATCTTTTTCATTCGTCGTGCCTCCAAGGGATATAAACCAAGAGGGTGGATTCGCAGCGGACGGTCAGGGTCTCCGCGGCCGTACGGTTGAGCGTCGCGCGCCACAGCGTGTCGAGGAGCAGATTCTCCACGGGCCACCGGACACCCGAGGCGGTGACGCGCTGCGGGACGAAGGAAATGAAGGAGACCCGGTCCCCCATCCCGCAGGCAAACGTATGGGTCCCGGCAGGCAGGACACGGAAGGCGCCGCTGTTGGTCAGGATGCGGCCCGCCATTCCGTAACCGGCGATGAGGGAGAGGTTGGCCAGCGTGTGATCCTCGCGGCCGCCGGTCACGCAAAACCAATCAATCCGTTCGGGAGAGAGGAGCCTGACGGCAGCACGGAAAGCCTTGGTCAGGTCGTTGGTCTCCTGATCCGGATCAGGATAAAAGGGTACATCTGTCAGGACGGCACGCCCCCCCAGGGTGTCGCCGTCGCCGACAATGAAGGCAGCGGGGGGCACACCGGCGCCGCCCAACGGCAGACGGTCGCAGTAGACAGCACGGCCGCAGGCAGCAAATGCATCGCGTTCGCCGCAGGAAGCCATCGGCGCTCCATTGGCCACAATGGCCACGCGTGTGCCGCCCGGCGCCGTCATGAACGCTCCGCCAGTTTGAAGCCCAGCGCCTCAATATCGGCGGCCAAGGTATCGGGAAGCGGCCCGACGACGCGGAAGGCATCGGGCGAGACGCGCTCGACCGACGTCACGCCGGGGTAGCCGCTCAGACGCCCCTCGACGGTGGCGCGGCAATGGTCACACCGCATACCGTCGACCTTCACAAGGGAGACCATGGCGCCGGGCGCCGCGGCGCACCCACACGCCCGATGGGAAAGCTTCGTCCGGAGGGGACGGACAATGAGATGGAAGGCCAGGAGGACGTAGAGGAGGACACCGCAGGCAATCCGGACGGCAGAGGAACCGCCGGTCAGAGTCTCGCCACAGCAGGCCCCTTCGCCGCTGGAGACGGCGGCAGCGAAGTCCGGCAGGATATTCCAGGCGGCGTCGGCCGCATTCAGCCCCAGCCCGGCCAGAACGGCGAAAGCCGCGATGACGGCAAGGTGGATGAGGGCGCAGCGGCGGCCGAGCATCCCGAAGAGCAGGGTCAGGCTGGCGCCGTTGAGGGCCGGACCGACAATCAGAAAGACGAGGGCCGCACCGGGCGAGATGCCCTTGGCCATCAGGGCGAGGGCCAGCGGAATGGATGCCGTGCTGCAGATGTAGAGCGGCATGCCGATAAGGAGCATCACGGGGAAGGCAATCCAGTCGCTGCCATAGACTGAGCCGGCAAAGAAATCCTCAGGCACGAAGACAAGGATGAGTGCGGAGATGAGGAGGCCGACCAGGAGCGCCGGCGAGACGGTGCCGAAGAGCTGCCCGAAGCCATACTTCAGCGCGCGCCAGGGAGCGAAGCCCTTCGGCTTCGCTTCGGCGACGGGAGCAATGGCGGTGGGCCGGTCTGCGTCACGGTCGGCGGCGTCAACCAGGAACCCACCGACGAGGCCGGTCACGAGGGCCGTAAGGGGACGGACGATGGCATAGGCCCAGCCGAGAAGCGCGTAGGTAGCGAAGAAGGAATCGATGCCGGTCTGGGGTGTGGCCATCAGAAAGCCGGCCACGGCGCCCTTGCCGGCGCCGCCGCGGCGGAGTCCGGCCGCGACGGGAAGGACACCGCAGGAGCAGAGCGGCAACGGAACGCCCAGCAGCACAGCCGTGACGACGGCCCGTTTGCCGGCAGTCCGGCCAAGAAATCGGCCGACCAAGGCTGGCGTCAGCACCAGGCTCAACAGGCCGGCAACCAGAAAACCAAAGAGCAGCCACGGCGCCATCTGAAGGGAGACCTCCAGAAAGGCCCGGGCGATGTCAGCCATCAGTTGCATGAATCACTTGCCTCCGGGACCGCTTGTTCAGGGCTGGGTCCCCTGCCCTTCCGAGGCCCATCCGCAGGCCGCCTTGCGGCCGTCCACGAAGGATTCGAGCGCGGTGCGCCCGCGGTCTTCCTTCATCATGGCGAGCAGATTGTCCCGGACTTCGTCAAAGAGCATCGGCTCCTCCGGCAGATGGGCATCCACGCGGATCAGGTGCCAGCCGAATTCGGTTTCGACAACATCGGAGAGTTCGCCCTCCTTCAGGGCGAAGGCGACATCCTCGAAGGCCTGGACCATCGCGCCGCGGGGGAAGAAGCCGAGGTCATCGTGGCCGGCGCAGGAGGAATTCTCCTTCACGGCGTCCTCCCAGGAAATTTCGCCGGAGAGGATGCGGCCGCGCAGGTTGAGCAGACGGAGGTTGGCCTGAGCGGCGTCGCTCTCGTTGCGATGGATGACGATATGGCGGGCATGGACGCGCTCGGGAGCGACGAACCGCCCGGGATGGGCCTTGAAATGGGCACGGGCCTCATCGACCGTCGGCTGGGGCACGCCGTCCGCGATGGCCTTCATGAAGTCATTGACGGACTTACCGGCAGCCTTGGCCTCGGTCTCGAGAATAATCTGCTCGCGAAGGTTTTCAATGGCCCAGGAACGGAGCTCGGAACGGTCCGGTTCCCGGTTCTGGGCTTTCATGAAGGTTTCGTAGCGGGGCCAAAGGCGTTCGGTTTCGGCATCAATGGCTTCAGGGGTGGGCTCAGGATAGGATGTCATCTGAATAAACCTTATTGGACAGCGGGGGAGGTCTCACCTTCGGGCTGCGGCTGGACAACGGGTTGGCGGTTACCGAAGACGCCGGCGGCCTCGAGCTCCGCGTCCTCTTCAGGGGTGAGGGTGATGGGTTCGGTCGGCGCGAGGCCCTGCTTGATGCGCTCAATCTGGACGCGGCGGTTGGCTTGGATGCGGTCGGCTTCAGCCTCGGCGACACGGCGCTGGAGCGCGAGGCGCTCCTCGGCGGCCTCTGCCTTTTCGGCGGCGCGGCGCTTGATCAGACGGGCCTTAAAGGAGCCCTCCGCGGGCGCTTCGGCGGGAGCTGCGGCGCCGGGAAGGGGGCGGCGCTGCGGGACGGGCGCGGCTGCGGCGGCCGGGGCCGGGGGCGACGGCTTCTCCTCTGCCGCCGCGGCGTCATCAATCAAACCGCGGCCGAGGCCGAGGGTGAAGGTCAGGCCGTCCTTGGAGAGCGTCGCAGTGGCGGCGTCGTAGTCCGCGAAGAGCAGGGTGAAGCCATTCTGCGTCTCACCGACACCAATCAGATAGGAGGCCATGGCGCCCTTGGTCTCGTCGATGAAGGCAATCTTGCGTTCGCCGTCAGGGGTATCGGTGATACCGCACATGCGGAATTTCTGCGCAATCTCCTCCTTTTGCCTCTGCTCCTCGGCGGCCGTCAGGCTTTGAGGCTCGGTCTCATCCGCCATCTCCCCGAAGGGCTTGGCGTCAATGATCGGCTGGTAGGTCTGACGGTCGGCCAGCTCCGCCGACGCAAAAGCCGGCAGGAGGAGCAGAGAGAGCAGCGAAGTCCGCAGACGCATGGCCGTTACCCCAGAATGGCGACGTTGAAGAAGATGAGGGCGATGCCAATGGGGGCCACCCAGCGCAGGAAGAAGCACCAACAGCCCAGAAGGGCGCGGTAATCGCGGGGCGACTCGCCGGCGGCAAGGAGTTCGGGAGCGGCGCGGCGGCCCGTCCAGCACCAGCCGACAATCAGGACACTGCCGAGGGCGGAGAAGGGCAGGATCCAGTTGGAGGCGAGGTTATCAAGGGTGTCGAGCCAGTTGCCCTTGTCAAGGGCACCCATGAGGAACTTCGCGCCGCGTTCGAACCCTGGCAAATGGCTCCAGTCGGCCGTCGAGAAGACGGAGAGAAGACCCAGGACGGTGCATAAAACGAAGGTCACGGCCACGGCGCGCGTACGGGAACCGCGCTTGTGGCCGCGGCGCCAGCGTTCGATGAGAATGGTCGCGCCGCACTCCAGCAACGAGGCGGAGCTCGTCACGGCCGCAATCAGTAGCATGACAAAGAAGCAGGTCGCCCATACGGGACCGAGCCACATCGTGTCAAACACGGCCGGCAGCACGCCGAAAATGAGACCGGGACCGGCAGCGGGGTCGGCACCGGCGGCAAAGACGGCCGGGAAGATGGCAAAACCCGCGAGGATGGCCATAAGCGTATCGAGGACGGCGACCCAGCCGGCGGAGCGGAGAATATTGTGTTCGCGGCCGAGATAGGAACCGTAGGTAACCGAGATGGCCATACCGAGTGAGAGGGAGTAGAAGACCTGCCCCATAGCCATGAGCATAACTTCAGGCGTAAAGGCATCCATCGTCGGCCGGGTGATGAATTTCACGCCCTCCCAGGCGCCGGGCAGCGTGACGCTGCGGACAATGACGACCAGCAGGAGGATAAAAAGCAGCGGCATCAGGAACTTGCAGATGCGCTCGATACCGGAGCGGATGCCGCCGAAGATCATGCCGGCCGTCAGCCCCATGAAGATCAGGAAGCCGACGAGCACGCGCCAAGGGTCGGAGATATACTCCGCAAAGAAGGTCTGAGCGCCCTTCTCGGCGGCGGCGATATCACCGGAGAAGCTCAGCGCGCCGGTCGCGGAGCGCCAAATATATTCGACAATCCAACCGCCGATGGCGGCATAATAGGAAAGAATCGCGAGAGCCACCGCGGCGGCAATCCACCCAAGGATGGCAAAGCCGCGAAGGGCAAAGAACCAGACGCCAAGCAGGCTGACGACGGTCATCAGCCAGGCGCCGTTGATGGCGAAGGCGACGGCGGCCGCGGCCGCGAGCGCAGCCATAAAGTACCGCACGGCCGGATGGGGCGCGATGCGCTCGACCTTGCCCATGGCGTTGATGACGTTACGGCGCGTGTGACGGCCGACCAGCATTTCGGCGCACATGACCGGAAGGCCGATGATGACAATGCAGATCAGATAGACGAGGACGAAGGAACCGCCTCCATGCTCGCCGGCAAGATAAGGGAATTTCCAGATGTTTCCGAGGCCGATGGCAGAACCTGCCGCGGCGAGAATGAATCCAAGGGATGATGTCCAGTTTTCGCGAGCCATGCTGTCTCCGTTATCGTCTCAGTGCGGGAAGTTCTTGGATTATAGCAAAAGGCACCCCTCCCTACACTTAGGTGCGGCGGATCGGAATCCAGGAGCCGAGGACGCGGCAGGTATTTTCCGCGAGCGACATATCGTCGTAAACCATGTTACGGAAGGCACCGAATGAAGAGAGGCGGTCAATCCCGGGAAAAAGACCGATCGGATGGAGGCCCTCGGCGCGGACGGCCGCGTCGGTCTCGGGCGTACGGTGCCCGAAGGGATAGCAGAAGAGTCGCGGAGCCCGCCCACACCAATCCGTCAGGGTTTCCTGCGCGCGGCGCAGAGCGTCAATGACTTCGCTGACGGGGCGGTCGGAACAGGAGAGATGCGTGGCCGAATGGTTGCCGACGCGGACAAGCGGATGACGGGCCACAGCCGCGACGGCCTCCGGGGACATCAACATCTTCGGCGTCTTTCCCTTCAGCACCGCCGCGACGGCCGCGATACGCTCCGGTTCTGGGAGGGCATAGAGGGCGCGGATGCCGCTCATGGGACAGTAAGGCATGAGGGCATTGGTCCAGAGGAAGCCGCGCCGCGTCTCCTCAGGTGCGATGAAGAGGGAGACAGGGGCATTGAACGCCTCAAGAACCGGCAGCAGCTCAGTATCGAACCCGGCCCATCCGTCGTCGAAGGAGAGCCAAGCCTTCCTTCCCGACGGGACGCGCCCGCCCAAGATGTCCTCCTCGGAGAGGAAGCGAAAGCCATGGGCGGTCAGCCACGCAAGAAGGGAGCGGAGGACGGACGGGGTCGGATTGTGGGCACAGAGCGAGAGAATGGTATCCGGCCCGTCGTAGCGCCGCAGGGCGGCCGCGCGGCGGCCGGACCGTATGAAACCCTGCGCAATCCCCCACCCGACCGCTTCGCGGAGGGCGTGGGGAAGATTTTCCTTAATCGGATGTTTCTGCATAGGGCTTCGCATATGCGTCTGATTATACACGATACGGCAAAAAGCGGGCGGACATCGGAGGATGTCCGCCCGCGGAATGAGAATCACGCAGGGCGTCTCAGTATTCGATCACGACGGTCTCGAAGGGCTCGAGGGCGACGGAGCCGTCAGACGCGACGAGCTGCTCCAACGTGCGGCCGGAGGAGGCATAGACAATCTTGGAGGCCTTCGGCACGGGAACGCCCTGAGGGAGTTCGAGAGCAACGGCGAGGTCGGCCTTCCAGGTCTGGGCCTTGTCGGAAGGGTTGCGGACGGCGATAATGCTCTTCTTGGGCGACCAGGAGGCGTAACCGTAGATCTCGCCGCGGGAGGGAGCGCCGCCGACCCAATGGGTGTCGCGCAGGACGGATTCATTGGCGCGGAGCCACCGGATGCCGTCGGCGAGGATGTCCCACCACATGGGGCTCATCATCTCGGGACTGATGTAGTATTCCTGCAGATCGGTGCCGCAGGCCACGCCCATCCAGACCTCGTCGGCGAAGGCACGGAGGTCCTCGGGCTGATCAGAGACGGGCATACCGTAGCAGGTCGAGACGATGATGCCATGCATCATAATCGAGTTGAGCGGGTAGAGCGGGCAGGGTTTGGCAAAGCGACTGTAAATAATGTCATCGCGGCAAGTAATCCAGCGCTCACGCAGGTGACCGGGGCCCTTGACGGCCTCCCAGTCGGAACCGCCGCGCCAGATGCTGTCTGCATGGAGGACCCAGAAGGGCGAAGGCCAGGTGCCGACGGTGCAGTTGATGAAGACGTCGGGAGACTGGTCGCGCATCATCTCAATGAGGCGGAAGAGGCCTTGGAGGTCAGGAGCGGTCTTTGCGTCGGTACCGGTGGCCCACATGCCGCCGCCGATGCCGTCGAACTTGAAGAGGTTCATCCCATAGTCACGCATCATCTGGAGGACGCGGCCGGAGAAGGCGTCGAAATACTTGGGCTGGGCGAGGGAGAGGCCCTGCTCATTCGTGGGCAGGCCAATGCGCTTGGCGTAGGCGCGACGCATTTCGGCGGCGCGGTTGTAGCCGCCCCACGGGCTAAGCCAGGCACCGATACGGCCCTTACGGTCCCTGGCGGCGTCAGCAAGGGGTTGGAAACCATTGGGGAAGCCCTTGTGATAATCCCAGAGGCTGTCCCATTCATCCCAACCGTCATCCCAGAGGTAGGAGTCGAGCGTGACACCGCGCTCCACCAAGGGGTCGCAGACGTCAGCGATGGCCTTGACGCACTTCTCCTCGGTCATACGCTCCATCGGGTCGGCATTGCCGTAGGTGAAGATGCCGAGATGGAACCAGCTGTTGTAGTGCGGAAAGACGCGGTAGGGATGGGCACGCTCGGCTTCCAGGTAGTTCTGAAAGTCTCGGCGGAGCTGACCGGGCGCGTAGATACCCTCGACGACGGAGCAGGTCCAGGGCCGCTCGGGGGTGAGTTCGAAACCGCGCTCGAGCCAGCCGTCGACAACGCCGGGGCCGTCGGAGTGAACGGTGATGGTGCCCGCGCTGTCCCAGCCGTCGACATAGGTGTACCTGACGACAAGTTCGCCGTTGGTGATGCCGGCGGGGACCTTCAGGGTGTAAATATTATTTTCCTGCGCCAGGCCGGTGAAACCGGCATGGACATCCTCGGCGGCGGTCTTGCCACCCTGCATAAGGGTGACGGAGGCGATATCGAGACGACGGGAACCGCTGCCGTAGGCAAAGATGACGGTCAGCGTCGTGCCGGGCGTGAGCTCCTTGAGCGGGATAGTCTGCGACAGATTGCGGTAATCGGCCTCAGTCCACTGCGTCTCGGCGAGGGGACGGCGGACGACCTTGGCCATCGGATGCTCGATACCGTAGTAGCGGCCACCGAGAAGCATGACGGAGCCGTCGGTATTGCCGGAGACTTCGGCGCCCTCGACACCCGCGAAGAAGCCGAGGCGGTCGATGCGGACGGGTTCGGTGGAGGTCAGCGTATAGACCCGCGGTCGGTCATTTTGCGCACGAGGGTTACCTTGTCCGTGATCTTTTCGGGGACGCCGACGGTCCAGACCGATTCGGTACGCTCGGCCAGGCGGGCGGCATCAGGATTGCCGGGGACGGTTTCAGCGTGCTTGTCCAGTTTGGCCCAATCCATGGCGATGGCCTTGCCGTCGACGGTAAAGCCGTCAGGCGGAAGCGCAGCCGAAAGGCTGAACGTCATGCCGACGGCGAGGGCCATCATGCCAATTGTCTGGGTCTTCATAAAACTCCTCCTTGGTTGTGCCGTCGGACTTCCGGCGACGGAAAACGTTCGCGCAAGTACAGCCCTTTCCGTGCACCCCCGCTCCGGGGATATTCTCTCAAACCGCCCTGTCGACTTCGGACGGCAGGGCAGTTGGCTCAGATGAAGAGGGTGCCGGAAGAGTCCTTGGAAAGAGCCGCGAAGCTGGCCACGCCGCCCACCTCATCGACCTCGAGCAGTTCATCGCGGGTGATGCCCATGACGTCCATGGCCATCTCGCAGGCGATGAAACGGACGCCGAGTTCCCGGGCACGTTCAAGCAGTTCGGGGAGTGTCGGGACCTTGCGGTCGGCCATGACAGACTTCATCATGGCCGTACCGATGCCCATCATGTGCATCTTGGAGAGGGCCAGACGGCGCGCGCCGGAGGGGAGCATCCACCCGAAGAGACGGGAGATAAAGGTCTTTTTGACCGGATGCTCGGGCTTGCGGCGCAAAACGGTGAGGCCCCAGAAGGTGAAGAAGATAGACACCTTCATACCGGCGGCGGCCATACCGCAGGCGATGATCAGGGCCGCCATGGCCTTGTCGAGATCGTTGCTGAAGAGGACGATGGCCCGGGCGTCACCGCCCTGCGCGGCCGACACGGACACAGCCGGCATTCCCTTGCGGACGGACGCCGTCAGGCTGTCGGCGCCGCGTTCCAGACGCAACAGCGTGTGGCCGGCGGAACGGCACCAAGCCTCCAAATCGGATTCGAACGAAAGGGCCGCGAGAATCTCCAGCGTGCCGCCCTCGGGCAACGCGTCCATGGCCTGGCGGATCCGAACAACGGGACCGGGACAGGCGAGCATGCGGACGTCGACCGTGGCGTCAGCCTCGGCCGCAGGCGCCGGGTCAGGCGCAGAGGGTTTCGGCGCCGGCGCTTTGCCGTGGAAGGACTTCCAGGTGAGATAGCCGCCGGAGAGATTGTGAGCCTCAAAGCCGTTCTGCTTCAGGATGCGCTCGGCGAGATAGCCGCGCAGGCCAACCTGACAGGAGAGAACGACGGGACGGGATCGATCGAGCTCGCCCAAGCGTTTGCGGAGCTGCCCCAGCGGGATGTTGACGAACCCGGGAATGTCACCCAAATCGACCTCTCCGGGTTCGCGGACGTCGACACCCTGGGCATCGGCCGGAATGGCGTCGGCATAGACGGGGGCGGTTCTGCCGCGCAGGATGTCATCCGCGATCATGCCCAGGAAGTTGACGGGGTCCTTGGCCGATGAGAAGGGCGGCGCGTAGGCGAGTTCGAGTTCGGCCAGTTCGGGAGCCTTGCGGCCGCACTGCATGGCCGTGGCAATGACGTCGATGCGTTTGTCGACGGCCTTGGGGCCGACAGCCTGCGCGCCGTAGATACGCCCGTCGGGGGCGAAGAGAAACTTGATGTGCATCTGCGCGCCGCCGGGATAGTAAGTGGCTCCGGAGGCGGGATGGGTATAAATCCTGTGATACGGGAGCCCTTCCTGCTTCAGGCGGGCCTCGGTGTATCCGACGGAGGCGGCGGTGAGCTTCCCGATCTTGATGACGGAGGTTCCCCAGCTGCCGCGGTAACGAGAATCGCCGCCGGCCAGATTGTCGGCCACGATGCGGGCTTGGCGGTTGGCAGGACCGGCGAGGGGAATGGCGGTACGGCCGCCGGAGAGAGGATCGGCGACCTCGACGGCATCGCCCGCGGCATAGATGTCTGCATCGGAGGTGCGCATCCGGTCGTCGACAACGATGTGGCCGCGCTTCGAGAGCGTCAGGCCGGCGTCACGGGCCAATTCACTGTTGGGGCGGACACCGACGCTCATCAGTACGAGGTCGGCCGGGAGGGCGTCGCCATCGCGGATTTCGGCGAATAAGGATCCGTCAGCCTCCCGACGAAAGCCGGTCAGCTCCGTATTGAGGCGGACATCGATTCCGGCGGAGGCGAGTTCGGCCATCAGGTAGGAAGCCATTTCAGGATCGACGGAGGGCAGCACGTGACCGGAGTGCTGAATGAGCGTCACCTCCAGGCCGCGCCCGCGGAGGTTTTCCGCGGCCTCGAGACCGACAAAACCGCCGCCGACCACGACCGCGCGGCGGGCCTTGGCGGTGAGGGCAATCAGGGCGTCCATATCGGGAATGGTCCAGAGCGGACGGACGCGCGGATCGTCACTGCCGGACAGACCGAGATCGAGCGGACGAGACCCCGTCGCGAGGACGAGGCGGTCATAGGATTCGTCGTATTCGGACCCGTCGGTGCGTCTGACATGGACGGTCTTGGCCTTGCGGTCGACGGCCGTCACGGCGTTTCCCGTGCGAACGTCGACATTGAACCAGGCCTTGAACTTGGCCTCGGGCATGACGAGGAGGGAGCCGCGCTCGGGAATGACGCCGCCCAGATGATAGGGAAGGCCGCAGTTGGCGTAAGAGATATATCGTCCACGCTCGAGCAGAACGATTTCGGCCCGCTCATCGAGGCGGCGCAGACGCGCCGCCGTTCCGGCTCCGGCGGCCACGCCGCCGACAATCACGACTTTCATGGTCTCATTCCTTCTCATAAGGGGGCATCCGGAACCGGATGCGTGAGGCACACTATAACACAGTAACCCGCGGCCCTATAAACATCCCCCCCGGGTTAGCGGGGGTGAAGTTCAGAGTGTATAGCCGGCGGCCAGAATGTGAGCTTTATCCTGCGCGACGGTATGGCCAAGGGTGGTGAGCATGTCGCCCTCAATGGCGGAATTGATGCCGATACGCAGCGCCGCGTCGAGTATCGCGTCCGAGAGCCGCGCGCGCCCCCCTGCAAAGCGGAGGTAGGCGTCGGGATGGACAAGGCGGAAGAGCGCCACCGTCCTGAGGATCTCGCGGTCGGAAAGAAGAGGCATGCCTTCGAGCGGCGTGCCGGGAATGGGCGAGAGGATATTGATCGGAATCGACTTCACTCCGATGCGGCGCAGCAGGAAGGCCAGATCGACACGGTCGGTCTCCGTCTCACCCATGCCGATGATGCCGCCGGAGCAGACGTCCATGCCAATGCGGCGGGCGCTCTCGATCGTCTTCAGCTTCTCCTCCTGCGTATGGGTGGTGCAGAGACGCGGGAAAACGGCCGTGGCGGCCTCCATGTTGCAGTGGTAACGGCGGACGCCGGCGGCATAGAGCCGGCGAAGGCCCGTTTCATCCAAGAGCCCCAGAGAGGCACAGAGCTCGAGGTCTGTCTCGCGACGGAGCATACGGATGAGACCGCAGATATAATCGAGTTCGCGTGGGGTCGCCCGACGGCCGCTGTTGACAATGGAGAAGCGGCGGATGCCTTGGGCTTCGTTGTAGCGCGCGTGACGGAGGCAGGTCTCGGCATCGACGAGGTCCGTCACCTCGCAGGCCGTCGGATAGTGGGCCGACTGGGCGCACCACTTACAGTCCTCACCGCAGCGTCCGCTCTTGCCATTGATGATGGAGCACATGTCGAAGCGGCGGGACGCGACGGTCCCGGTCAGACGTTCGGCTTCGGCAAAAAGAAGGGATTCGTCGCCTGCGGCAAAGCGGAGGACATCGTCACGGGTATAGAGGGGGAGGTCGGTCTCGGTCACGTTCAGGCTCCGGGTGGCGGGGGCGTCTGGCCGTCTGCCGACGGAGGGGGAGGGCCGGGCATGCGACGGAAAGAATCGGATGTGGAATCGTTGATCTCGCGAATGGTCTCGGAGAGAGAGACGGCATCCTCCTGGCTCAGCCCCATCGAGACGCCGACAGCCTCAAAGAGGGCGCCGCGCTCAGCTTCCTGAAGACGGCGGAGTTCGCGCGAGTTTTCCCAGAGAGCGCGACGTTCCTCGTCGGTAGGCTCCTCGCCGGCTTCGGCGCGGAGCATCATGGTCTCCATGGCTTCGGCGCGGCGGGCCAGAGCATCGGTGTAGGCGGCGTGGACCGCCTGTTGTTCGGCCGTGAGCAGGGAGATGTCGACGCTGTCGAGGAAGCTGACGCGGTTCTGGTGGGTCTCGGTCATACGCTCGCGCATCATGGCCATGGCCTCAGGCGTCGGCTGACGGCGCTCACGGCGGCGCTGCTGACGGGCCTGCTCCTCGACATTCCCCTCCGCCGGGGGCTGTGCCTCGGCAAGAGCAGCAATGGAAGCGGCGGATTCAGAGGCTCCCGGGAGCCCGATGACCTCCTCGGTTGCGGCCGCGCGGGCGGCTTCGAGTTCGGAACGGAGGGCAGCGTTCTCCGAACGCAGCATCAGCAGATCGGCTTCAACATCGCTGCGCACGGCGACCTCGGAGGCTCCCAGAAGAGGCACCTCTGTGTAGGTCGACTTCACGGAGAAACGCCCCGCGGCAAAGGCCCCGCCTCCGACGATGAGGGCCCCGACGACGTACAGTGCAATCGTTTTCATAACCGCGTATTGTATCGGAACCGCGCACGGGAAGAAAGACAAAAAGAGATATGTTATACTGACGACTTATGAAAAAAACCGACCTGACCGTCATCTCCTGCGCGTTGCCGGATGCCGACCGTGCCGACCTGTTGCTTGAGCTGCTGGACGCCGACAGCTTCACCCCGACCACCTGGCAGGATATCGAGACCGGCGAAACGCGCCTCGATGTCTTCCTTGAAAATGCCGATGAAGCCGACGGCGTCGAGGCGACCATCCGCGACGCCGCCGCGCTGACAGGCCTGGAGGTCTCCCCGACCCGCGGCACGCTGCCCGCCGACGACTGGATGAACGCGTGGAGGCGCTTCTTCCATATCGAGCATGTCTCGGAACGCGTCATCATCAGGCCCTCGTGGGAACTCTATGAGGCCAAACCGGGCGAGTGCGTCATTACGCTCGATCCAGGCATGAGTTTCGGCACGGGACGCCATCCGACGACGGCGGCCTGCCTGCGGCTGCTGGACGCCGTCGCCCACGGCGACATGACCCGTCCCGTGCTGGACTGCGGCTGCGGTAGCGGCATCCTGGCCATCGCGGCCCGCAAGCTCGGCTTCGCGCATGTCTCGGGATTCGACCTGGATCCCGACGCCGTGCGCGTGGCCCGGGAAAACGCGGCGCTCAACGGCGTGGCCATTCATTTCGAACCGCGCGACCTGGTCAACAATCTTGACACGGGCGCGGTGGTTCTGGCCAACATCCTCGGACCCGTGCTGATTCGGTATGCCGCCGAGGTGGCCTGTGCCGTTCAGCCGGGGGGAACCCTGATCGCCTCCGGCATTTTGGACTCGCTCTACCCCGAGGTCAAGAAGGCCTTTGAGGCCCAAGGTCTCCGCGAGGACCGTAATATCCTGATCGGCGAATGGCGCAGCGGCGCCTTCGTCAAACCCTGATTCCCCAACCCCGTCCCAACACACCATGGATATCTTCATTGCCATCCTGACGCTGGCGGCCGTCACCGCCATTCCGGCCCTCGAACTGCGCGCCTCCATCCCGCTTGGTTTCTTCGCCTATGGGGATACGCTGCACTGGGGCTGGGTCGTACTGATCTGCGTCCTCTCAAACATCCTCTTGGGCATCGTCACGTACGAAATCCTGCTGCCCATCCTGGAATTCTTCAGAAAGCACTGGTCGTGGTTCAACCGGAGAGTCTGGCCGATGGTCGAACGCCGCCGGGACCGCCTGCGCGCCACGGTCGAACGTCACGGCGAGTGGGGCCTGGCCCTCTTCATCGGCGTGCCGCTGCCGGGTACAGGAGCCGTCACCGGCGCAGTCGGAGCCTTCCTGCTGGATTTCCGCCGAAAGAACTTCTATCTCGCCAATTTCCTCGGTGTGCTCATCGCCGGAGCCTGCGTCGCGGCCCTCTGCCTGCTGATTCAGAATGGCGTGGTCGCGGAGGATTCCTGGATTTCACGCCTCTTTATGAAGGAAATCGAGGCTCCCGTCGTTCCCTGAGCGCGGGCCCCGACACGAAAAAAGCCACCCGGATTTCGGGTGGCTTTTTTCGTGTCGGCGAACCGACCGGCATCAGCGGTGGGTGCCGAAACGGCGGTCGCGCTTGGCATAGGACGCCAAGGCGGCGTCGAAGTCAGCCTGCCCGAAGTCGGGCCAGAGCGTGTCGGTCACATAGAGTTCGGAATAGGCAGCCTGCCAGAGAAGGAAGTTGCTGAGGCGAAGCTCGCCGCTGGTGCGGATAATCAGATCGGGATCGGGCACGTCGGGCAGATAAAGATAATCGGCCAGGACGCGTTCGTCAATCGTCTCGGGATCCAAGGTGCCGGCCTTGGCAGCCGCGGCAATGGCCTTGGCAGCCGCGGCAATTTCGGTGCGTCCACCATAGCTCAGACAGAGGATCAGCTGACGCGCATACCCGGCCGTGGCCTTCTCGACGGCCTCGATTCTGTCCAGGAGGACCGGTGAAAGGTCGGTGCGGCGCCCCATGACGCGCAGGCGAACCCGCTGCTCATGGAGGTTCTTCTCCTCCTCGTTGAGATAGAGCGCGAGAAGCCCCATCAGCGCGTCGACCTCGGCCTTCGGGCGCTTCCAGTTCTCAACCGAGAAAGCATAGAGCGTTAGATAGTCAATATCGGCACGCTGGCAGCATTCAAGGACACGACGGACGGACTTGGCGCCCTCGCGGTGGCCCTCGGTACGCGGAAGGCCGCGGGCTTCCGCCCAACGGCCGTTTCCGTCCATGATAATGGCAAGATGACGCATCAGAGCGCGATCCGGAGCGTGGACTCGCGGGCGGGGCCGACGGAGAGGATGCCAAGCTTGCCGCCGGAGAGTTCGACCAAGCGGCTGACGTAAGCCTTGGCCTTCTCGGGGAGCTGATCCCAAGAGGTGACGTTGGAGGTTTCCTCAAGCCAACCGGGCATCGTTTCGTAAATCGGCTTGCAACGGGCCAGTTCCTTGGCGGAGGCCGGAACGGTCTCGATGCGGCGACCGTCAAGTTCGTAGGCGACGCAGATCTTGATCTCGGGAAGCGTATCCATGACGTCGAGTTTGGTCATAGCCCAGAGGTCGACACCGTTGATCTGCTGGGCATAACGCGCGACGACGGCGTCGAACCAGCCGCAACGGCGGGGACGGCCCGTGACGGCACCAAATTCATGGCCGCGCTCGGCGAGCGTACGGCCGATCTCACCGAAGTCCTCGGTCGGGAAGGGCCCCTCTCCGACACGGGTGGTATAGGTCTTGATGACGCCGACGACGCGGTCGATGCGACGGGGGCTAAGGCCCGAACCGATACAGGCGCCGCCGCTGGTCGGGTTGGAGGAGGTCACGAAGGGATAGGTGCCGAAATCGATGTCGAGCATCGTGCCCTGGGCCCCCTCAAGAAGAATGGATTTGCCGGCACGGTCAGCCTCATGGATCAGGGGAACCGTGTCGACAATGTAGGGTTTGAGAGCCTCAGCGGCCTCAGTGTAGGTACGGACGAGTTCTTCGGCGTCGAGAGGCTCGGCATTAAGATGGGCGAGCTTGACGTTGGTCTCTGCGACCTGCTCGCGGATCATGTCGGGAAACTCAGGGACCAGCATATCGCCGCAGCGCAGGCCGGTGCGGGAGACCTTGGCAGCGTAGGCCGGGCCGATGCCGCGGCCGGTCGTACCGATTTTCTTGCCGACCGGACGGGCGGCCTCGTCGGCGCGGTCAAGCGCACGGTGGTAGAGCATCACCATCTGGGTGCGGGTGGAAATGAAGAGACGGCCGCGGCACTCGATGCCGGTAGATCGCAGCATGCGGATCTCCTCAATCAGATCAAGGGGATTCATCACGACACCGTTGCCGATGACGCAGATCTTACCCTCGTGGAGGATACCGGAAGGAACCAGGCGAAGGACGCGCTTCTCGCCCTCAGCGATGACCGTATGGCCGGCGTTGGAACCGCCCTGATAGCGGACAATCATATCCGCCTGCGCGGTCATGACGTCAATGATCTTACCCTTGCCTTCGTCGCCCCACTGGGAGCCGATCAGAATCGTATTAGCCATAGTCAGTCCTTAAAACGTAGTAAAGGCGGAGGTCACGCGCATCAGGCATACGGCCCCCTCAGACGGGCCCATAGCATATCACAGCGCATCATGCTCCCGCAAACAGACCCGCCCGACGGCCGGCTGTGGTATACTGTGCGCCCTCTTCTTGAGGCCATGCAACAGCAGACAGTTCAGCAGATACAGCGGCCCCTTTGTGCGCGTCCCCGGGACTGCCTCTCCCTAAGAGACAGTCTGCGTCTTTTTTGCGACATTCTGAAGCATCGCTACAACACGCACGATTGGTGGCCGCGGCGGACGGACAGCCGCTGGGAGATAGCCGCCGGAGCCATCTTGGCGCAGAATACGTCCTGGCGTAATGCTTTCAGGGCTCTGACGGCACTTCTTGATGCCGGCATGGACGAAGCCGCCGCACTGTCGGATTATCCGGATCGGCGCTTGGAGGAGCTCATCCGGCCCGCCGGCTTTTTCAGACGCAAATTGCAGACACTCCGCCTTGCAGCCGACTTCTTCACGCGTTATGAAGCCGCCGTGGAACGGTCTGCCGACTGCGCGGTTTGGCGAAGTGCGTTGCTGCAAATCCCCGGCATCGGGCGGGAAACCGCCGACACAATTCTGCTCTTTGCCTTTGACAAACCGATTTTTGTTGTTGACGCCTATACCAGACGCGTCGGCGGGCGCCATTTTGGGATGGACCCCAGGCTTCCCTACGATGCGTTGCAACAGTTGTTTTCCGAAGCTTTGCCGCCGGAGTCACCCCCCTGCTACAGGCAGATGCACGCCCTGATTACCGAGCTCTGCAAAGAGAGTTGCCGCCGGAGATGCTGCAGCTGTACCTTTCTGCCGGAGGCGCTCTGCATCCCCCACCCTGCCGCTCTCTGAGGTCCCTTATGACTGTCACATCCAAAGGCTATCTCTACGGCATTCTCTCAGCCGTATTTTACGGAACCATTCCGATTTTTACCGTTCCTGTATACCACACCGGGCTCTCCCCCGAGATGGTGCTCTTTTACCGATATATCATCTCGGGAGTGATGCTGTCGGCAATGATCGGCTTCCGTCGGCAAAGTTTTCGCCTGACAGGCGCACAATGGTTCGCGTCACTTATCAGCGGGCAGCTGATGGGCATCTCGTCGCTTCTGCTTTTTCTGGCCTACGATCGGATGGATTCCGGCATTGCCGCCACGATTCTCTTTGTCTATCCTGCGATGGTCGCCGGGCTGATGGCGATACTTTACCGCGAACGCCTCTCCGTCATGGTCCTGCTTGGCATGCTGGTCGCCATGCTCGGCGTCATGATGCTTTCGGTCGGCGAAACAGGAGGCGTTGTAACCCTCGAGGGTGTCTTGCTGGTTTTGGCTGCTGCGGCGACGTATGCCGTTTACTTCGTCTATCTGAACAAATCCCCGATGCGGCAACTAACCGGAGAACAGGTAACCTTTTTTGCGATTCTCTTCGGCACCCCGGTCTTTCTGATTTATGCCCTGCTGAGTCACGAGGGCATGCAACTTCCGGGGGCCCCTTGGGTATGGTGCAGCATTTCCGGACTTGCCCTGATCTCGACGGTCCTTTCCTTTGTGCTGATGACCCGCGCAATCAATATGGTCGGGCCCACGCGTACGGCCATTCTCGGTGCACTTGAGCCGCTGACTGCACTGTTTGCCGGAGTCTGTTTTCTTCACGAAACCCTAACGCTGCGCATTGTCATCGGAGCGTTCCTGATTCTGCTTGCCGTAACCGGCGTCATCACCGGGCCCTTGCTGCAGATCGGAAGGAAACGGACCGGAACCCACGACGGGGTTGCTTCGTGAAACGCTCGGTCTACCTGCTCCAAGGTTCACTCTGCGGTATCCTTGCAGCTTCCTTTTACGGCATGATACCGCTCTTTACCGTACCGCTCTACCGGCACGGCCTGAATCCGCAGACGGTCCTAACCGCGCGCTATCTGCTTTCCGCGCTCATATTGGGCCTAATGCTGCTCTGCCGGCGCAGACGCTTCGTGATATCCGGGATGCAGCTGCGCCAGGTAATTCTCTACGGTTTGATGCTGGCACTTTCGACGCTGTTGCTTTTTTTCAGTTACGCCTGTATGGATACAGGCCTGGCCGCAACGGTTTTCTTTGTTTATCCGGCCGTCGTGGCCGCCATCATGGTTTTTGGCTACCATGAGCGGCTTACCCCGCCCCTGTTCATCGGGATGACGCTGGCCATTCTGGGCGTCTGTCTGCTCTCGCACGGCGACAAAGAGGCCGTCGTCACCCCTCAGGGCATCGCACTGGCCATCGGCTCGGCCGTCGTCAGCGGCACCTATCTTGTCATGCTGCAGAAGAGCACGCTGCGAAAAATGAACGGCGAACTGATCACATTTTACGGTGTCCTTTTCGGGACTCCGCTGTTCTTGGTATCCGCAATTCTCGGTCCTGGCCTTCAGCCGATTGCGGCTCCGGAGGACTGGGTGCTGATTCTGGCGCTTGCGCTGGTTTCAACCGTTGCCTCGTTTGTACTGATGACCGTCTCCATCCGCCGCATCGGCGCGACGCGGACCGCCGTCATCGGCGCGCTTGAGCCCATCACCGCGATTCTGACCGGCACGCTTCTCTTTGACGAAACGCTGACAGCCCTAAGCCTGGTCGGCATCGGCTTCATCATCCTCTCCGTCATTCTGGTCAATCTCGTCCCACGCCTGAAGCACACCTCCTAAAGCAGGCATACACACCACGGCCCCGGATGTGCTCCGAGGCCGTATACGCTGTTCACTGCTCAGGGACAAACCGCACAATTGCGCCGCCGTTGTCATCGACCGGAAGCCGTATCCGGATATCCGGCCCCACACCGTGCACAGTCTCCTTCGGTGCACCGTCAGAAACCGAAAGGAGTGCAAAAGGACGGTCTTTTGCCGCAGGTCCGAGAGCTCTGAAGAAATCCTCGGCCCGAAAAGTCAGCGCAGCCGGCTTGCCGCACGGCAGGACCAGAGCCGCCATCTCCCACATCTCCTCATCATGCAGTCCGAACTGTAAGAACCACTCGGGCTCCCCCCGTGTGCACCACCGCCTCTCAGGAGGCATGCGGAGCATCCGCAGCAGCAGGTCAAAAGCTCGCCGGAAGACAGGCGAGAATCCGGTTTCGGCCAGCTTCCACGCCCCATCGGGAGAGAGCGGAATCATTCTGAAAGCAGAAAAGAGCGCCTCGCGCGGTGTGAGCAGCGTGCGTGGGCAGACGGCAGCCTCCGGATCCGGCGGTGCAGTCAGCAGAGCCGCAGGGAAAGGAACGATCCGCTCACGGAACGCCCCGCCTCTCAGCAAATAGCGGAGAGCCGTTTTCCCGTCCGGCGTATAGTAAAGGTTGAACGGCAATGCACCCTCAGAGCGAAAGCCCGGCAAAAGGATTATTGCCAATCGCAGCATTCTTCGACGCATTGGCCTTCAGCCAAGCGGTCGGGTCCTCGTCAGGATCATTTCCGGGCAACTCAGCCTTGGGCTCCTCCTGGGTCACCGGGCGAAGCGCAATCCTATGATCCCGCTCATCGATGGATTCGACGCGCACCTCGAGCAACTGCCCCTCCTCAACCACTTCGTGAGCCGAGGCAATGCGGCGCCCCTTGGCCAGCGCGGCCAGACGGCCGTTGGACAGGAGACCGTCGACACCAGGCATCAGCTGAGCGAAGGCGCCGAAAGGCGCGATGCGCAGGATCTTGGCCGTCAGCACATCCCCCTCCCTGTACTGCGAGACAAACACATCCCACGGGTTCTCGTGAAGCGCGCGCAACGAGAGGGAAATACGCTCGCTGCCGACATCAACGTGAAGGACCTGGACCTCGACCTTGTCGCCGACCTTGACAATCTCTTCGGGACGGACATTGCGCTGCCACGAGAGTTCGCGTAGGGGAATAAGCCCTTCGGCTCCGCCCAGGTCGACGAAAGCCCCGAAATCCGCCAGCCGGGTCACAGTCCCCTCGCGCGTCTGGCCCTCGCCCAGCTCGGCAAAAAGTTGCTCGCGAAGGGCCTTGCGTTCACGCTCAAGCAGCACCCGTCGGGAGACAAGGATATTCAGGCCCCGTTCGTCCTCGGCATACTCGGTCACCAGGAAGGTCTGCCGCGTGCCTACATACTCGGACGCCTCTTTCCCGCGGATAATATCCATCTGGGAAAAAGGGCAGAAGGCCCTTTCACCGGCCAAATCAATCTGATAGCCGCCCTTATTCTCCGATACGACGATGCCGTCAATCGGTGTGCCGGCCTCGAATGCCTTGCGGACAACCGATTCACCGCGCCCCTGAGCCTTGTTCTTTGCGGTAAAGACCATATTGCCCTGGCGCATACCGACAAACCAAACCGTCACGGTTTCACCGGTCTGCCCCATCAGACGTCCTTCGTCATCGGTGAAGAACTCTTTCGGCACGACCCCCTCGTCCTTCGCTCCGACATCAACAATCACATAATTGCCTCGGGTGGAAATGACGCGGGCCTCAACCTGCTCACCCGGATTGAAGCCGCGACGGTAATTCATGCCGCCGCCGGCAAGAAGCGCCGCAAAATCTGCTCTGGAATCACTCATAAAATTCTCGACTTTCCGTTGTGTAAAAGGTCCTGTATTCTATCAAATCCTGGCTCTGCGGCAGGAATCAGGTAGGAGGCGGGTTACCCCGCCGTCCTCCCACACCACCCAGCGTACGGACCCGTACTGGGCGGTTGTCC
>CALXSH010000022.1 GCA_944391065.1 uncultured Kiritimatiellota bacterium
CGCGGCGTCAAGACTCTACCATGGGCCCGGCGACCTGCCAGAACCTCCGCTTACCCACAAATTCTCTTGAAGAGGCTTGTTTATAGATCGCGTCGAATCATTATCGGAAGATGCCGTGGCGGGTTTCGTGCGCGGAAATGATATCCGCGGAGAGTGGATTCCGGCCCGAGCGCTTACGTGATTGACACTCCTGTAAGGCTTAATTTGTAGTCTTGGCACGCTTTTGGTAAAGTTGGAAGTAACCAAACGGCATGCGCAGGTATGCCGGACGTCAAAGGAAACAACACAAGGATCAACGAGATGAGTGGTATTTTCAAAGCATATGACATCCGTGGCATTTACGGCAAAGACCTGACGGAGGCGATTGCCTACGACATCGGCCGTGCGTACGTAACCTTCACGAAGGCGAAGAAGGTCGTCATCGGCCGTGACTGCCGTCCGCATTCCGTTCCGCTTCAGGCGGCCCTGACGAAGGGTATCACCGAGCTTGGTTGCGATGTCGTCGACATCGGTCAGTGCTCCACGCCGATGAACTACTACGCCAACGGTTCCCTCGGTGCCGACGGTTCCATCATGATCACGGCCTCCCACAATCCGGCCGAATGGAACGGCTTCAAGCTCTGCCAGGCCTCCGCGGTGCCGATTTCCGGTGCGACGGGCATTGCCGACATCGAGCGTATCGTAACCGAGGGCGCGTACGCCGCTCCCGCGGCCGTCCCAGGCACGGTGACGACGCACGACATTCTTCCGGCCTACCGCGAACACATCCGTCCCTACATGCAGTTTGGCCGCCGTCCCCGCCTGGCCGTCGATTACGCCAACGGCATGGGCATCATTGAGGCCAAGACCTTCATTGACTGCGTCGATCAGACCGCGCTTTACGGCGACATCGACGGCAGCTTCCCCAACCACGAAGCCAATCCTCTTCACCATGCCACCCTCGCCAAGCTGCAGGAGACCATCCGCAGCGGCGATTACGATTTCGGCGTGGCCTTCGACGGCGACGCGGACCGTGCCGGCTTCATCGACGAAAAGGGCGAGATTATTCCAATGGACCTGATCACGGCGCTCATCGCCCAGGACGTGCTCTCCCGCGAAAAGGGCGTGATTTTCTACGATCTGCGTTCCAGCCGCGTGGTCAAGGAAGTCATTGAGGCCGCCGGTGGCGTTCCCATGATGAGCCGCGTCGGTCACGCCTTCATCAAGGCCCAGATGCGCGAGCACAACGCCATCTTCGCCGGAGAGCTCTCCGGTCACTACTACTTCCGCGACAACTATGTCGCCGAGTCTTCCTCGATGGCGGCCATCGCCCTCTGCAACATTGTGACGAAGTCCGGCAAGAAGCTCTCCGAGCTCATCGCGCCGCTTCGCAAGTATGCCTGCTCCGGCGAAATCAACAGCACCGTCACCTGCGATCCGCAGGAAATCCTCAAGAAGCTTAAAGCCCGTTATGCCGACGGCAACGTTTTCGAGCTCGACGGCGTCAGTGTCGAATACCCGACCTGGTGGTTTAACGTCCGCTGCTCCAACACTGAGCCGCTCGTCCGTCTTAACCTCGAGAGCGTCAGGAGCAAGGAGGAGATGGAGGCCCGTCGCGACGAGGTCCTTGCCATCATTCGCGGGTAACGCGTCCGAAAGGGCACGGAAGGAGAACCTTCCGTGCCCTTTTTCTGTACCCATTCGTCATTACACGGGAGTATCATGTCCGAACCCACTCAGTCGCCTTATGTCCACATTCTGCTTGATTTGGTCCGCAGAACGGCCTGTGAACTTCCCGAGGACGTCCGACAGGCGCTTGGAAACGCGCTCGCCGCAGAAGGGGAGGAGTCTCCGAAGTCGGTGTTGGGCACGATTTGCCGCAACTGCGACCTGGCCGCCCGGAATAATGTCCCGATGTGCCAGGACACGGGTACGCTGACCTTCTTCTGGCATGTGCCTGCCGGAACCCGGTGCCGTCCGCTCCGTGAGGCGGCGGACGCGGCCGTGGCGGAAGCGACCGAACGCGGTTATCTCCGCCGCAATACCATTGACGCACTGACCGGACGTTCCGTCGACAGTAATGTCGCCGAAGGCATTCCCGTCCATCACTTTGAGGAGGCCGATGTGGAGGTGCCAGAGGTGACGCTTCTGCTGAAGGGGGGCGGCAGCGAAAACATGAGTTGCCAGTATTCCCTGCCGGACGCGCGTCTGAACGCCGGCCGCGACCCGGAGGGCATCCGACGCTGCGTCTTGGACGCCGTCAACCGCATTCAGGGACAAGGGTGCGCGCCGGGCATCCTCGGTATCTGTATCGGGGCCGATCGGGCGGAAGGTTATGCGGTGGCCAAACAACAGCTGCTTCGCGACCTGGGTGACCATGCCGCCGATCCGGAGCTTGCGGCCCTTGAGTCCCGTTTGCTGGAAGAGGCCAACAGCCTTGGCATCGGCCCCATGGGCCTGGGCGGACAGACGACGCTGCTGGGCGTCAAATGTGCGTCAAGGACGCGGTTGCCCGCCTCCTACTTTGTAACCATCGCCTATTGTTGCTGGGCCTGTCGCCGACAGACGGCCAGGCTGGGGTGACCCGGGGCAGGGAAACTTCAGAAAGCCGTCGCGGTCACTCCGCGGCGGCTTTTTTCATCAGATCGCCGACGGTTCTGAAGTCGGCGCAGGAGACACCCGGCAACACTTTGCCGAAGTGAAACCGCAGGAAGGCCTGATAGGCCAGCAGGGCCATGGAATCCCACCGTACGGAATCCAGCGCTGTCTCAGAGGTAAGGGTGCCGGGTTCTGCATTGAGAATGTCGGCCAGTTCGTCAAGGATCTCGGAATCGTTCATCGTTCGCTCTCCACGGTCGGAAGGATGGCGTCAAAATCAAGTCGCATCCGGCAGCTGACCCAGGTCAGGCCGACCCCGAAGGCCGACAGGATGACCTCCTTGGCTCCGCGCGTGCCTTCGGCGGCGAGATCGCACAGCAGCAGCGGCAGCGTCGCGCCGGAGGTGTTGCCGCGGTCGGTCATGCGCAGCGGCACCTTGTTGGCCGGGATCCGGAGCATACGGGCCACCTGACGCACGATAAAGGCGTTGGCCTGATGCAGCAACAGGAGGTCAAGGCTGTCGGCCGTATCGCCGCAGGTCTTCATCAGGTCCGCGATTTGTTCGGGGACCCGCGTGATGGTGAAATTGAAGACCTCCGTGCCAGCCATACGGAAGGTGCCGCCGTGCGGGATGACAATGGCTTCAGAGGATGCCGTGGCCGATGCCACCGTCCACGGCGCTGCGGCCGAGTTACGTCCGATGACGGCGGCGAAACCCGTGTCCCCGAAGAGCATGGCGGAACCGTGATCGTTCGGGTCAATCAGACGCGACAGAGTATCACCACCCAGAATCAGGACATTCCGGATGGTTGGCTGAAGCAGGAAATGGGCCGCGGTCAGCAAGCCGCAGAGGAATCCCGAGCAGCCCTGATTGATGTCCAGCGCGAAAACCGATTCCGACAGCCCGAGACGCTTCTGCAGGAGGGCCGAGGTCGCCGGCGCGACAGCGTCAGGCGTCTGGGTGATGAAGAGGATTACATCGGTCTCTTCCGGCACGAAGCGCCCGGCGGTCTTCAGGGCCTCCGCGGCTTCCGAGGCTAGGTCTGCCGTCGTCTGACCGGGAGCCGCGACGCGGAAGGATTCGACACCGACAGCCGTGCGGAACCGCGCAACCGTTTCTTCGCCGAACCGCTCAATGAAGTCGGTGACGTGCCGCTTCTCCCGCGGCAACACCGCCGCAAGCCCCTTGATGCGGAGGCCTTCGAACCGTTCCGTCATGGCGTGCCTCCGTGGGCCTTGATGACGGCGGTCATGTCGCCGACACGCTTCATAGAGACCATCTCGGCCGAGGAGAATGCAATGCCGAAACGGCTCTCAACAGCCAGCAGCAACGTGAGATGGACGACGGAATCCCAACCCGGGATCTCCGCAAAGGCCAAATCTTCCGTGAAATCCGGCATCGGACGGCGGAGAACGTCGGAAAAGCAACCGCGAAGCGCCTCATTCATGGTTCGGGAACTCCATTTTCTTTGTATACGGTTTTGCAGCGTCCGTTTCGTTCGGTGGCCCGGTAGGCTCCGCGAATTGGTCCCTGGCTCTTCAGATGGTTCAGAATCAGAGCCTCGACGCCGCGATTGAGAGCGCGGCAGCTGAGCACCCAGGTGTCGATGGTCCAGCCGTCAAGAATAACGGCCGAGATGACGCCCAAGTCTCCGAATCGGTCCCTCAGACGGTAAACCCAGCCTGTCTTCCCGTTCAGTTCTGCTGCCGTGTATCGCGTGCCGCGCATATTGAATTGGTTGCAGCGCTGGGTCAGCTGGGCGGCACGCTCAAGGTTGGAGGGCCCAAGCGGTTCCGGCGTCAGCGTCTGCTCCAGCGAGGCGACGTAGGCATCAGGGGGCAGGACATGCGCCGCCTCCGCGCGGGAGCGTTCGGCCAGTAGGGATGTTCGGCGCAGAAGATCGTCTTCGGTGATGCGGTCGGTCTCAAAAAGATTTAGGGAGGCCAGGTAGGGCACGCGCCGCGCGGGGTCTTCCGGCAATTCCGGCACACAGACCTCCGGCATCAGGGCTCGGACAGCAGCACGCTCTTCCGGGCGGTCATCAATGAAGACGAGGCTGTCGGTCGCGACGCGCAGTTGTGCGGCGATGGTCCGGAGCATAGCGGCTTTGGAACCCCAGCCGGTGACAAAGGCCGAGAAGTCGTCGGCCTTCAGCCCGAGCTCATCCCGCCCGAAGACGGAGAGCGCCGTGTCGGCATCGTTTTTGGAGGCGACGGCCAAGAAGACGCCGCGCGCCGCGAGGGCCTTCAGCCAGGCTCTGTAAGCGGGAAAGCCGGGCACATCCGGACGGATGTTGTCGCGGCCGACCTCGCTGACGATGCCGTCCCAGAGCGTCCCGTCCAGGTCGGTGACCAAGGCTTTGCGGAGGCGGCCCGCCTGGGCGCAGAGCAGGTCGGCCAGGCGGGTGGCCAGACAGTCCGTCGCCTTCGGCGTCAGCGCCACGGAGGCGACTTCCCAAAGCCGCGGATCAAAGGTCGCGTTGCGGCCCAAGGTCTCCTGAATCATGGCTGCGTCCAGCAGCGTTACGTTGGGAGACGTCGACGCGAGGGCAACCAGTGCCGCGTTCCAGGCCACGACGCGGGCTCGGAGCGATTCCGGTCGCGTCAGGGCCAGATGACCGCAGACACCGTCATCGCAGGCCGGCATGGTCGTGACGACGCAAGGGTAGGGGAGCGAAGCGAAAAGCCGCGCATCGGGAAAGATGCCGGCTTCCGGCGTCGCCCAGATGACGAGCCGGTCCGGCGCGAAGGCCTTCAGTTCCTCCATGACGGCAGGTGGCAGCGTATAGGCCCAGCTCTTGACCGTGACCGGGAGTCCGCGGCGCTCAGTCTCACGCGCCAGGGCGGATTCGAGCAGCTGCGGCGCGCAGTCCGAGAAGAGCGCCAGTCTGATTGGTCGCGTCATATCACGCCTCCTCCAGGGCAAACGCGTAGCAGGCGCGGAAGGCTTCTTCCTGCGATTCCGGATCATATTCGTGGTCGACCTTCTCCGCGGCGTTCCGGCCGCGTTCAGCCATGCGCTCGGAATCGGTGAGATAGCCTAGCAGGACTTCGGTCATGGCAGCCGGATCCGGTGGCACAAGAGTGCCGCAGTCACGCGTCAGCAGACCCTCATAGGCCGGACAGCGGATGGCAACGACGGGACGCTGCGAGCCCATGGCGTCCAGTAGCGCGTAGGTGGGACAGTCACCCGGGGCCGACGGCAGAAAAATCAAATCTGAGTAACTCATCCGTTGTGCGTAATCCGCTCCGCCGACCCGGCCGTGGAAGTCGACAATCTTGGCCGCGTGCGGGGCGCGGTGGGAGAGGGCACGGCGTAGGCGCTCGATGGCTCTGGGTGAACCACCGATGACGGAGACGCGAAGTCCGGGAAGGCGCTCGGTCAGGGTCGGGAGGATGGTGAAGAAGCGCTTTAGGTCGTTCAGCGAACGCGAGGCCGAGACGGCGGTCAGACGAACCGTACCCGTCCCGGAGAGCGTCGGCAGGGGCGCACGGATCAGATTCTCCGCGGGCGTCGGCAGGAAGGTCGCAACCCGTCCGCTCAGACCGGTCGCGCGCAGACGCGCGGGATCCGGGCGGCTGTCGGTCAGAATCAGTGCCAGCGCGTGATGGAACCCTGCCCGGCGGCGGAGGAGCCAAGCAATCAGGTCGCAACCCGATTCGTGGCGCCATTCGAAGATGAGCCGCGTCCCGAAGAGCCACGACAGAAAGCGCCCGACGCGGATGCTCCGGTCGGCGCAGTGAACGGCCGCGTAACGGTGATGCAGCATCAGGCGGACGGCGGCGGGAATGAGAAAGAGCGTTGCCAGGATCCTGCGTAACCCGTACCCATAGAGCGGCATGCCGCGCACGAAGGGTACAGTCGCCGTGCTGTAGACGGCGGAGGCCAATCCTTCCGGCCACGGATCGCCGCCGGGCAACGTCAGCAGATCGATCTGATGCCCCAAGTCACGCAATCTGGCCAAGGTCTTTCGGGTCTCACGGGCATGGGCACCGTCCATCCGGTTGATCTGGGCATAGATGTACAGAATGCGCGCCATGGGAGACGGTGGCCTCAGAGCAGTTTGACCTTCGCGCCTTGGTGGTGAAGGTGGAGGCGACGGACCGTCCAAGCCGTGTCGAGACCGGACGTGAAGCTCTCGATCTGCCGCAGAAAGGCATTGTCGTCATCAATGACCACGGCCACGATGGTCGGACCCGCGCCGGAGATGTAAACCGAAACGGCGTCGGTCTTTTCCGTCGCGTAGCGCATGACCTCGCTGCCCTGCGGAATAAGCTGCAGGCGGTATTCCTGATGGATGCGGTCCTTGCAACCGGCGCGGATGAGCCGTTCGTCGGCCTTCTCAAGACCTTCGAGCAGCAATGGCACGCGGGAGAGGTTGTAGATACAGTCCGTCAGCGTATAGGTCTTGGGCAGGGCTGCTCGGGCCGCCTCGGTGGAGACGCGGACGTCTGGCGTGATAGCGTAGAAAGCAATACGGTCACTGATCGGATAGCGGTGCCAGTAGACTAGGCCGTCCTCGACAATGGCCGCGACGAAACCGCCCAGAATCGCGGGGGCGACGTTGTCGGGGTGGCCTTCGATGCGGGTCGCCGTGCGCAAAATCTGCTCGGTGTCCATGGAGAGACGGCCGATGACATTGGCTGCCATGACGCCGGCGACGATACAGGTGGAGCTGGAGCCAAGACCGCTGGAAACCGGCAGATCCGTGTCAAAGACAATGCGGAGATTCGGCACCGCGTGGCCGTGACCGTTGAGCACCTGCGCCAGCGTGGTATAGAGCAGGTTATTCTCCGGCACCGTGAATTCGGGCAGGCAGCCCTCAATGACGAGCCGTTCAGGGCAGTCGGTGTCAAACGTAAAGCGATTATAGATGTCAAAGGCCATGCCCATGACGTCGAACCCGGGGCCGACGTTGGCACTGGTCGCGGGAACCGAAATTCTGAATCGCATCAATTACCTCATTGGTTAGGCACACAGAATAACAAAAAAGGAAGCGGAGCCGCAGGCGCGCTCAGCAATAGGTCCTCTGCACGCGGCTGCCGATGGAGCAGATGATGTCGTAGGCGTGCGTGCCCTTTAGGTTGGCCCAGTCCTGAACGGTGATTTCGGCCTCTCCGTCCCGACCGATCAGGGTAACGGCATCGCCGACGGCCGCGTCGGGTACGTCATCGAGCGCGACGGTGAGGTAATCCATCGAGAGCCGTCCGAGAATCGGCACGGCCCGCCCGTGGATGATGACGGCGCCGCGGTTGGAGAGCGCCAGAGGCAACCCGTCGGCATAACCGACGCAAACCGTCCCGACGCGCGTCTCGCGGATGGTGCGGTAGGTGTGGCCGTATCCGATTGGCGTCCCGGCCGGCAGCGTACGGATCTGGGCCAGGCGCGTGGAGAGGTTCAGCACGGGCGCGAGCGGCACGCGGAGGGTGCCGGCCGCGTCGAAGGCACCGTAAAGATTGATGCCGCTGCGGACCAAGTTGAAGGGGCCCCGGCAGGCCTCCGGCGCGTTGTTGATGGCGTCAGAGTTGGCGGCATGGATGTGGCGGAAGGTCAGGCCCAGCCTCTTGGCCGCGTCCAGCACGGAGCGGAAGCGGCGAAGTTGCTCGGAGGTAAAGCCGGAACTGCCCTCGTAGGCAAGCGGGAAATGGGTGAAGATACCTTCGAAATCCAGATTGGGCAGATGGGCGACGGCGTGCAGAACCTTAGGCGCCTCCTGCCAGAGAATGCCGGCACGCCCCATGCCGGTGTCAAGCTTGACGTGAACCTTAGCCGTCACGCCGAGCTTTACGGCCTCGGATGAAATCAGGCGGGCGCTTTCCTCGGAGACCAGCGGAAGAACCACTCCGGCCCGCAGCATCGGCGCGATCTCATCCGGCAGAATGCCGCTGAGAATCTGCAGCGGCACGCCAAGATCCGTCAGCGCCAACGCCTCAAAGGGTTCGGCCACGGCGATGCGCGGCGCTCCCGCGCGGACCAGGGATTCGGCGATCGGTCGGACGCCGAGACCGTAGGCGTTGGCCTTCAGAACGGGCATGACGGCGCAAGGCGCCGCGATAGAACAGACCGCGCGGTAGTTGGCCTCGAGCTTCCCGAGGTCAATGCGGAGAATGACACGATGCTGCATGGATGAGAAGTCCCCGGTCGGGGTCGGATGAAAAAGAGAGGCACCGTGCGGTGCCCCTTGATTCGGAACGGAGGGCAGTCCGGACTCAGACGCCGATACGCGGTACGGCCGCAATCAGACGCTTGGTGTAGGCTTCCTGCGGATGGAGGAGGACCTCCTCCGCGGGACCGCGCTCGACAATCTGCCCCTTGAACATGATGATGATGTTGTCGGCGATGTGCTCGACCACACCGATATCATGGGTAATGAAGAGGTAGGAGAGATTGTACTTGGCCTTCAGATCCGCGAGCAGGTTCAGCACTTGGGCGCGAATCGAGAGGTCCAGCGCGGAGACCGCTTCGTCGCAGATGATCATCTTCGGACGGAGAGCGAGCGCGCGGGCGATGCAGATACGTTGCCGCTGGCCGCCAGAGAAGGCGTGCGGGTAGCGGTTCATGGCGTCGGGCTGCAGGCCGACGTCCTGTAGGAGCTGGGCCGCGACATCCTGGGCTTCGGAGGGCTTGATCAGCTTATGGAAGAGCATGCCTTCCGTCAGGATGTCCAGAATCGAGTGACGCGGATTGAGCGTCGCGTGCGGATCTTGGAAGACGACCTGCATGTCGCGGCGGAACTGCTGCAGTTCGGCTCCCTTCAGCGAGAAGATGTCCTTGCCGCAGAATTTCGCCTTGCCGCTGTGCGCAGGAACCAGCCGGAGCAGGGTACGCGACAGCGAACTCTTGCCGCAGCCTGATTCGCCCACGACACCGAGCGTTTCGCCGGCCTGCATCGTGAAGGAGACACCGTTGACGGCCCTGACGTAGTCGACCGTACGGGCGAAGATGCCCTTCTTAATCGGAAACCAAGTGTTGAGATCCTCGACCTCAAGCAACGGGGGCTGCGGCTTGGGGGCCGTCTGGGGGACCGGCGGCTTCAGGGTGATGATCCGGTCGTCGGTCTGCGGGAAGGGATTTTGCTGCTGCAGGGCCATGGATGCCTCTGTCTGTTGGGGAAGCCCCGTTTACGAACGGTAGTTCGGGGCTTCCTTGGTGATTGTCACATCGTGCGGGTGGGCTTCGCGGACGCCATTCGCGGTCACGCGGTAGAACTGGCCGCGCTCCTGGAGTTCGGCAATCGTGCGGCAGCCGCAGTAACCGAGCGTGCTGCGCAGGCCGCCGCAGAACTGCGTCATGATGCGGTGCACAGGGCCGGAGTAGGGGACCATACCCTCGATACCCTGGGGGACGAGATCCTCTTCGGCCTCGTTGTCCTGAAAGTAGCGGGCGCGGGAGCCCTTGCCGTTCTTGAGAGCGGCGAGCGAGCCCATGCCGCGGTAAACGACGTACTGACGGCCGCCGTTGAGAATCTTTTCGCCCGGGGACTCTTCGGTACCGGCCAGAACGGAGCCAAGCATGACGCTGTCGGCGCCGGCCACGATGGCCTTCGGCACGTCGCCGGAGAGCTTGATGCCGCCGTCGCCGATGACGGGGATGGAGCCCTGGAGGGCTTTGCGGGCATTGTAGATGGCCGTCAGCTGCGGGATGCCGACGCCGCAGACCACGCGGGTTGTGCAGATGGAGCCGGGACCGATGCCGACCTTGACGGCGTGCGCGCCGGCGTCACGCAGGGCGATGGCGGCCTCGGAGGTCGCGATGTTGCCGGCGATGATGTCGATGTCAGGGTAGTGCTTGGCAATCCAGCGGACCATGTCGATGATACCCTTGGTGTGACCATGGGCGGAGTCGATGACCACCACGTCAACATCCTCGGCCGCCAAGCGCTCCATGCGGCCGTAGTCGCCGGTGCCGCCGGAGACGGAGGCCGAAACGCGTAGACGGTGACGAGAATCACGGTTGTAGGCAGGATTCTTGTTCTCAATCAGCTGCTGGACATCCGTGAAGGAATAGAGACCTGCCAGACGGCCGTCTTTGTCCACGAGCGGGAGCTTGCCAATCTTGTTCTCTCGCATGATGGTGTAGGCCTCTTCGAGGGAGGTGCCGGGCGCGGCCGTGATGGCGGCTTTGGTCATCACCTCGGAAAGCTTCTCGGAACCGCTCTTGCAGTAGCGGATGTCGGCGCCGGAAACCATGCCCACGAGACGATCCTGATCGTCGAGAATCGGGAAGCCGCCGAACTTCAGCCCGCGGCGCTTCTTCTCGGACTTCAGGAAGTTGACGTCATCGCCGGAATGGAAGCAAATCGGCTTGGCGATCAGGCCGTTGAGGTAGTGCTTGACGCGGGCCACTTGGGCGGCCTGATCTTCTTCGCTGAGGTTTTTGTGGATTACGCCGATACCGCCGGCAAGCGCCATGGCGATGGCCATCGGGGCCTCGGTCACCGTATCCATGGCGGCGGACACAAAGGGGATATTCATTGTCTGACGGCTGGTCAGGCGGGTGACGAGCGAGGTGTCGTCGGGAAGGAAGTCGGCGTACTGCGTGACCAGGGTCACATCGTCGTAGGTCAGACCCTCGAAAGGAAAGCTGTCCATGAAACGGGTAAGGTATTCGTTCATCTTTTGAAACTCCGTTGCTTTAGGTTGCATTTCCTTCGATTATATAGCAAATTACGGTGACAAAGACAAGGCTGGCCCGGAGACTTCTTGGGCCCGAAGCCTAGGCCCCCCGCGGAATTCTCAACCGAATCAATGGGATAACGCGGTGTGAAGAATTCCTCCTCGGATGACGGGCCTGTCGCGGCGACTCCTGTCGCGTCGGACGCAGCCTATCCGGAAATGTCGATTTCAGGCCGATACGGCGCCGTGATGTGCTAAAATGCGCCCATATGGAGCCCAAAGGGAAGATTCTCCTGCACACCTGTTGCGGGGTCTGCGCGTCGCACTGCGCGGCCGTTCTCAGAGAGGACGGCTGGGAGCCTGTGCTTTTCTATTCCAATCACAATATCTACCCCCATGACGAATGGCTGCGCCGCCGTGAGGCCGTACGCCGCTTGGCCGCGGAATACCGGATGGAATTCGTTGAGGATCCGCCCGACCATGCCATCTGGCGTGCCGAGGTTGCGGCCGGTTACGAAGCCTGCAAGGAGGGCGGGGCACGCTGCGCGCGCTGCTTTGCCTTCTCCCTTCGCCGCGCCTGCGCGGCCATGAAGAAACTCGGCTGCGCCGCCTTCACGACCAGCCTGACCGTCTCCCCCCACAAACGCAGCGCCGTCCTCCATGCCATCGGCCGCGACATCGGCGGCGACGCCTTCATTTCCTACGATTTCAAAAAAAAGAACGGCTTTCTTGATTCCAACCGCCGTGCCGCCGAACTCGGTCTCTACCGCCAGACCTACTGCGGTTGCGAATTCTCCATGCGCCACCGCGAACCCTTCGCGGCCGTCATTCTTGGTATGGGCTACCGTGGCCGCGTCTATGCGGCCTGGGCAGAAGCCCATCCGGAGGACCTGATCGTTGTGGCCTTCGCCGAACCTGATCCGGCCGTCCGCGCCGAATGGCAGGCCCGCCTGGGATGCGCCGCCTACGCCGACTGGGAGGAGGCCCTGCGGACGGAGGGCGCCGAATGCGCCGTCATCGCGTTGCCGGACCGCCTCCATTTCGCAGCCGCCGCGTCCGCCATCCACCGTTCCCTTCACCTGCTGCTTGAAAAACCCGTCGCGGCCACTTGGGACGAATGCGTTGAGCTCGACGGACTCATCCGTGAATCCGGTTCTCTCGTTCAGGTTGGCTACATCCTTCGCCATACGCCCTACTACCGCAAAGTACGGGAGATTCTCCTGAGCGGACAGCTGGGCGAACCTGTCAGCGTCACCCATCTCGAACCGGTTAGCTACTGGAAGGCCGCCTTGGCCTTCTGCCGCGGCACTTGGGGAAACACGGCCCGCAGCACCCCCATGATCCTGCAGAAATGCTGCCACGATTTCGACCTCTTCTCCTGGTGGACCGGACGGCGCTGCCTCTCCGTTCAGTCCTTTGGCAGCCTTATTCACTTTCGCCCCGAATGCGCCCCGCCCGGGGCCGCAGCCTACTGCAAAGACTGTGCCCCGGAGACCGAGCGCAGCTGTCCCTATTCCGCCCTAAACCTGATGGAGCGCCGTTCAGAGATGCTCTATATGCTGCCGGACAGCTCACCCGAAGCCGTTGCGGCGCTTGAGGAAGGCCCACTGGGACGCTGTGTCTATGCCTGTGACAATGATGCCGTCGACCATCAGACGGTCAACCTCCTCTTTGAGGGCGGCCTGACGGTCTCCCATTCCATGGAGGCCTACACCTACGACCGCGACCGGAAGACCCGGATATTCTGTACACGCGGCGAGATTATCGGCGACTCCAGGACCCTCCGGATCCGTGACTTCGCGACGCGTTCCGAGACGCTGTGGAATGCCGCCCAGGAAACCGGCATCGCCTCGCAGGAGAGCGCCTACGTTTCCGGCAATGACGGCATCATGCGGGACTGGGTAGACGCCATGCGCGGCCTGCCCAGATCGCTCTACGCCGATTGGTTTCACTCCGCCGTGCAGTCACACGCCATCGCTTTCGCCGCGGAATGTTCGCGCGCCGCCGGGGGTATGCCCATTCCGGTCGCCACGCTCTGAAAAAGGGAAATCGAAAAGATGCCGGCCGCTCAGCGGTGCGGGGGCATTGGTCCGCCGCCACCCGCGGCGCCGGGACGTCTGCCGCTTTGCCGAACCCCGGCGCCGCTGTTTGCGCCGCTCTCGGGATTCTTCGAAAGCGCTCCCATCGGCAGCTCGACGATCCGCCGGCGTTCGATGGGGTCGGCGTCCTCCTCGGGCGGACGCATCCACAGGGTAATCTCGACGGCGTCCGGCAGCGTATTGGTCTTCGTCCACGCATCGACCCAATTGATTTCGTCGTCCGCCGTGCGCGGTGTGTCGGGATCGAGCATACGGCAGTTGAACGCGATGACCCGCGGCGAAAGACAGAGCTCTGCGGCGTCCTCCTCTGGGTCGAACTCCTCCGTCTGCAGGTCTTGACGCCAAGCCTTGACCGTGAAGCCGCCCGGATGCCCAGGACCGTCCGGTTCGCTCACATAGACCCGGACGCGGTGGGGAACCTCGGCATAACGGGCCTCTTCACTGACCAGGGCCGACCCGATCTTGCTCCACTCAATGGTGTCCTTCGCGTCCCTCTCCTCACCGTCGTCGACAAAGATGAAACCATGCTTCTCACCCGTGCCCGGCGTGTAGGCCGAACGTAGCGCGGCGGTGAGCTGCTCCATCAGATAATCGCTGTGTCCGCCCGAGTCGATGACTTCGCGGCCGACGGCCCAGGAACGGTTGACGCTGTAGAATGATGTGGCGAGCATGACGCTGATTAGCCCCAGAATCGAGAGGGCGATTAGCAGCTCGACCAAGGTAAAGCCGCGTCTGAACGGGCGGAACCGGCGGAAGACAATCATTTGGTCGTGTTCCTGAGATAACGGATGATTTCCTCGCGCTCCTTGCCGTCGGCCCAGGTCACGACGGTCCTCACGACGTACAGCCCGTCATCCTCGACGCCCTCCTCGGGGTCGGGTTTCTCGTCGACCGTGCGGGAGAAGACAAAGCCCTCGGCCAGGGAAGAATCCTTATCCACAGGGACATCCTCCTCAATGTCCTCAATGTCGCGCAGCGGATACTTCAGCTCCCCGAGGGCAAAGACATAGGCGACATCCTGGCGCTGGGAGGAGACGGTGATCATCGTCATGTTGACAATGACGGAGCGGTACAGAACCGCCAGACCGGTGGCCAGAATCACGACGGCCAGAATCATCTCGATCAGCGTGAACCCCCGTTGCCCTGGGGGTGCCGCGGTCCCGCATCGGATCATGATGCGACCTGCCCATCCTTCCGGGTCAGCAATTCCGCGACCGTCTGCGAGAAATGACCGGTTACTGTGCGGTCCAGGCTGTTCAGCAAGGCCAGCATCCGTTCCGGCAGGGCCAGACGGTTGAAGACCGCCTCGCCCGGCGTATCGTCCAGACAGGCGTTGACGATGTCGGAGAGCTTCAGCGCGGTCGAGCAGCGGGCCGGCATATAGGCCGTGCCGTCATTCTCCGGCAGTATGACCGGGATTAGGATGCGGTGACGCTCGAGAATGTCGGCCACGGTTCTGACGAAGCGCGGCGGAATCGCCATCTCGTCGGCGAAGGTCTCCGCCGAGAGCGGGGCGCTCTTGTCATGGATCTGCTGGGCAGCCTTCAGCACGAGGGCGATGGCCACGATGATCTTGTCGCGTTCGGAGGGATGCGAGAAGGCGCTTTCGCGAATCAGTGTGCCGTAATGCTGATGAACGTAGCAGATCTCGGCCCCGAAGAGAATAATCTGCCAGCTCGAGAAAATCCAGAAGAGCAGCACCGGCAGCGCGACCAGCGACCCGTACAGGACGTTGTTGTTGGCGATACCGATCTGCATGCCGACGCAGATCTTGAAAAAGAGCGCCAGAAGGACCGTCGTGACCGCACCGCCGAAGAGGCAGCTCAGCAGACGGATCCGGGTGTTGGGCAGGAAACCGAAGAGGAAGGCCAGAAGCAGGGTACCCAGCAGGAAGGGCACCAACGTCGAGAAAATACCGAAATCCGCGATGAAGGCTACCAACCTGCCGGCATGCGGATTGAGCTGATTGATCTTCTCAAGGACCGGGAAGGATGTGGCGGCCAAGAAGAGCATCGGCACGATGATCAGGACGCTGAGATAATCGGTACACTTCCGCCAGAACGGCCGGGCCTTGGAGACGCCCCAAATCATATTGAAACTGTTCTCAATCTTGCCTAGGACCGTGACCACCATGAAGATCAGCACAACCGCACCGATGATGCCGATTTTGGCGAAATTGATGGAGTCGATTTGCTTGAAGACCGTGTCTGTCAGCTTCCGCAGCTGCGATGCGAAGGCAACGGCATCCTCACTCTCCAGGGGCGTCGCTTCCGCCGTCTCGGCGGGAGGGTGCAGCCGCGCTGTGTCGGCGGAGAGGTCCAGGACGTCCGCCTCGGGGAGCGCCTCGGTCGGTTCCGAGCCCGCGACCTGGCCCGCGATTGTGTCGATGTAGGAGACAATTTTGGCCTCGGCCAGTTCCCCGGCGCCGAAGGATTTAAGCGTTGTCAGACCCAGCGCCAGGACCGGCACGATGGCCAACATGGTGATGTAGGTCAGGGCCGAGGCATGCAGCATGGAGCCGTCGTTCAGGTAGGTTCTGACGGTCAGCAGCAGAAAGCGCAGCGGATGGACCGCAATGCGGATCCACCGGGGAGCCGAGTGCAGTTCCATCCGCCAGATGGTATCCGTCAGGAAGCGCTTGATTTTCTCCGTCATGGCGGCCTCCTTACGTATTGATGACGTCGGGGGCATACCGACGGATGACCTCACGGCAACGCTCGATGATCTCCTCCGGCCCGGTGATACGGCCGCGGGCATAGAGTCGGCGCAGCTGGTCGACGAGACGCTGCATATCAAAGTAGGCGATGCGGCAGATCAGTTCCTTGATGCGCGGGATCAGGTTGGGGGACATGCTGAGCTGGCGGATGCCCAGACCAACCAAGAGAATCGCCGCGACCGGGTCGGAAGCCATTTCGCCGCAGACGCAGACGGAGCGGTTGTGAGCCTTGGCGGCACGGCAGACCTTGTCAATGGTGTCAAGGATAACCGGATGCATCGGCTGATAGAGTGAGGCCACCGATTCGTTGCCTCGGTCCACGGCGAAGGTGTACTGCACCAAGTCGTTCGTACCGATGGAGAAAAAGTCCGACTCCGCCGCCAGAATGTCGGCCTGCAGCGCCGCCGAAGGGATCTCGATCATCACGCCTGTTGGCACGTCGCGGCGGAAGGGAATGCCGTCGGCCTCCAGCTCATCCTTGCACCGCTCGACGAAGGCGTTGCAACGGCGGAGTTCGTCCACCGTGGCGATCATCGGGTACATCATATGGCAGGGCCCGGCGATGGCCGCCCGCAGAATGGCACGCACCTGGGCGCGGAAGGTCGAGGGATTGTTTAGCAGATAACGGACTGACCGGTTGCCCAAGAAGGGGTTGGCCTCGGCCTTGTGCAGATCGCCCACCATCTTGTCGCCGCCGATGTCGAGCACACGGATGGTCGCCGGTTTGCCGTTGCAGGCGCGGATAACTTCGGAGTAGGCGCGGTACTGCTCGGCCTCGGTCGGTTCGCGGTTGAGCCCGATCCAGAGATATTCCGTGCGGTAGAGTCCGATGCCCTCCGCGCCGTGTTCGCCGATGGCGTCAAAGCCGACGCTGTGGTCGGTATTGGCCAGGAGGGTGACGCGGACGCCGTCCGGCGTGATGGCCGGTTGGTCGGCCAGACGGCGGCGGTGGTCCAGCGCAGCGCGCTGGGTTGCGGTCTCTGCGAGCAACGCGGACTTCGTTTTGTCGTCCGGCCGGGCCCAGAGGACGCCGTGAAAACCGTCCAGGGCGACCTCCTCGCCGGATTGGATGTCGTCGAGACTGTCGCCAATGCCGACCACAGCCGGCACCCCGAGGGCTCTGGCCAGAATCGTGACGTGCGCGGTCAGCGACCCCTGTTCGGTGGCTAACCCGCGGACGTAGCGGCGGGGCAGACCGACGGCATCGGAGGGTGAGATGTTGTCGGCAATGACGACTGAGGGCTGGGTAATAACCAAGGTCCGCCGAAGATGCTTGACGTCCAGATGGCTCAGCAAACGGTTGCGGACGTCATAGACGTCGGCCGTCCGTTCACGCATATACTCGTCGTCCATCCCCTCCATCATCTTCAGCATGGCCGCGAAGGCGTTGCTCAGCGCCCACTCCGCGTTGTCCCCGGATTCCCGGATGGCCTTGACGACCGTGTCGATGAAGAAGGTGTCCTCCAGCATCATCCGATGCGAATCGAAGATGCCGGCCTCCCCAGCGGTGGTCGATGCCTTCGCCTTGCCGGCGAGGACGATGACTTCCTGGAGGGATTTGTCAATGGCGGTGTAGAACCGCGCGATCTCCGCGTTGATGTGGTCGGCGGGCACGCGGTAGTGGGGGATTTCCGGATCGGCGTGGGTCTCGAACCGGACGGCAGGGGCAAAGACCAAGCCGCCTGAGGCAGCGAGGCCACGGTAGACTTTGGCTTCCAGTGCCATGAGAGACCGGCCTTTACCCGCAGGACTTATTCGTCGGGCAGGTCGAACTTGCGCTCGACCAGGGCCTCGAGTTCGTCGAGGACCTTGGCGGCCTCCTCACCGGTGGCCCGGATGATCAGCTCGCTGCCGTTGACGGCCTCAAGGGTCATTAGCGCCATGATGCTGCGCCCGGGAACGGTGACGCCGTCCTTTTCGACCGTCACGTCGGCACGGTAACGGGAGGCGGTCTTGGCAAAGAGCCCGGCGGGACGGACATGCATGCCATACTTGTTTTTTAGAACGACGGTGCGAGTCATTGCTTCATCCATAGTTTTGCTCCGCGCTGTTTTTGTTGTGTGCAACAATCTGTTTGTCGAGGATAGCGGCGGCGTCGATGCCGGAGTGGCGCATCTTGAAGGCGGCCGCGGCCGTTTCGACGACGTTGACAAAATCACGTCCGGCGGCGACCGGGACCGTGAGATACTGGATCTTTCGGTCCAGAATCGTAAAGGTTCTGACATCGGAGCCGGTTCGGTCGATGTCGTCCTCGTCGTTGCATCGCTTGAGGGAGACGATGAGGTCGAGTCGGCTGTCCTGTTTGACGGCGGCGATGCCGTAAAGGGTAGGGATGTGCAGCAGGCCGAGCCCGCGGATTTCCATGAATCCGCGCATTTGAGCCGGGGCCGTGCCGTGCAGCACACCGTGGGCGTCGACGGTAATCAGGGTCATGTCGTCGGCAATGAGCGCATTGCCCTGACGCACCAGACCGAGCGCCGTCTCGCTTTTGCCGATGCCCGGGGCACCGGCCAGAAGGACCCCGATGCCGCCGACGTCGACCAGCGTGCCATGGATGGAGGCCGTAGGCGCGGTCAGTTCGTGCAGCATCAGGGTGCCGCGGGTAATGATCCCGAGGGTCTTCTCCTGGGAAACGAAAACCGGCACGCCGTAGCGGTCCGCCATTTCCAGGACATCGGCCCCCGGGGATTCCCCAAGGTTCCCGCAGAGGATGACGCAGGGGACATCCCGGCGGAAGATTTCGGACCAGCGTTGAATCCGTTCGGCCTGGCCGAGCGCCGCCAGATAGGTGCGCTCGGCCCGTCCGAAAACCTGAATGCGCCGGTTCGCGAAGAAATCGTAAAACCCGGTGAGCACCAGTCCGGGACGGTGCATGACGGCCTCTTCGATCGTCCGCCCGAGCCCCGACGCGCCGGCAACAATCTCCAGCCCCAAGGATTCACGGGTGAATCCATAGAAGCGCCGCACGGTCAGTTCCGGCGCGGGGAGGGTATTGACGATCGGTACGGAGGCGTCCATGTCCGGGTCTTACGGTTCAGCGCGTGCCTTACTTGGCGGCTTCGGCGGCCTGAGCGGCCCGGCGGGCCGGCTCGACGTAGGCCTTGGCACGTTTCTTGCGGATCTGGGTCTCGACCTTTGCGGCGGCCATGTCGACGGCGGCGCGCATGGAGGTGTCCGTCTGAGCGGTGCCGATAAACTTCTCATCCTTGCGCTGGGCGATCACTTCCGCGGCGCAGAGCGTGTTCTGAAAATCCATGACGACGCGGACGGATTCCACCATGGGGAAGGCCTCACCGAGGTTTTCGGCGCGCTGCTTGGCGTACTCCCGGAAGCCTTCGGAGATGTTCTTGTGGCGTGCGTTGATTTCTACTGTCATGATTACCTACCTTTCGTTAGGGGTGGTGTTGCAGTGTCGGGGGCTTCACATGCGGAAGTCTTCCCCGAGGTAAGCTTTTCGGGCGGCCGGATTGTTCAGCACTTCCTCCGTCGTGCCCTCGCAGAGGATGGAGCCGTCGCTGACGATGTAGGCGCGGTCGACGCTGCTGAGCGTCTCGCGGACATTGTGGTCCGTGATGATGACGCCCAGCCCCTGATGCTTCAGATTGCGCACGATCTCCTGAATGTCGTTGACGGCCAGCGGATCGACGCCGGCGAAAGGTTCGTCCAGCATCAGAATCGACGGCCGGCGTACCAGCGCTCGGGCAATCTCCAGTTTACGGCGTTCGCCGCCGGAGAGGGTATAGGCGGGCTGCTTGGCGACCTTCGTCAGCCCAAGCGAACTCAACAGTTCCTCCAGACGGTCCTTCTTCTCCTGACGCGTCGGATGCATCGTTTCCAGAATGGCCAGAACGTTCTTCTCCACGCTCAGGCGACGAAAGATGCTGGCCTCCTGCGCGAGATAACCGAGTCCGATACGGGCGCGGCGGTAGACCGGCATATGGGTGACATCCTCGCCGCGAAAGGTAACGGTGCCGCCGTCGGGACGAACCAGCCCGACCACCATGTAGAAGGTCGTGGTCTTGCCGGCGCCGTTCGGCCCGAGCAGACCGACAACCTCACCGCACGAGGCCCGCAGCGAGATGCCTTTGACTACCGTGCGGGTGCCGTAAACCTTCTTTAGGCCGGAGGCCACGATATCCGGGACTTTGGCGGGCGCTTCGCTCATTTCATCATTCCTTTGAGGCCTTCGCCGGCGGAGGCGGGGAATTCGAGCATCGGCTTGGGATAGACCTCCATGCGCTGCTCTTCGGTCCAGATGGTAATCTTGTCGCCCTTGACGCGGCTCTCCTTGCCGTCGTCGCCGACATTGACCAAGACGGCGTTACCGACCATGACCAGCTTGGCGTCGGCGTGGGTGTAGACCGCGCGGTCACAGAAGGCCCGGCGGTTCTCGTTCTCCACCGCCACGTTGCCCTGCACCACCAGCTGATCGAGACTGTTGGTGCCGTCCAGGAAGAGGAAGAGGCGGTCGGCCGTCAGATAGAAGCGCGCGTCGTCGACCACGACGTTGTCGGTCATGACGGCCACGGCCTCCTTGTAGTTGTACTCCATGTGATCGGCGGAAATTTTGGTGTCCCGCAACGCAATCTCCTTTTTCGGCTCCGGCTTGGCGGTGCCCAGCAGCAGGGCCTGTTCGGCGGCCATGCCGTCATCGGCGGGCTTGGCGGGGGTGCCCTTGGCGCAGAAGGCGACCATCGGCATCAGGCAGAGGAGGGAAATCAGTCCGGCTTTCATGGCAGACTCCTTGAAACATCAGAACTGGCCCCGGTCGGAGAAATCGACCTGGCCGATTTTGGACGTGTGAATGACGGCATCGCGGAGGATCCGGACGTACGAATCCTTCAGGTCGCAGTAGGCGCCCCAGCCGGTGAGCCGGTCGCCGTCCGCCATGCTGAGCCGGACGGCCCCGTCGGCGACGGCGAGCATGGCCTGCCGGTCGACGACGGCGTTGTCGGCTTCCAGTGTGCCCTCGAGGGTGCCGTCCTCGGCATACTGCTCGACGCGGAGCTCCTTGATGCGGATCGTCTGAAGGTCTTCGGAGAACCACGCCAGATCGGCTAGGACGAGCGTCTTGGTCCGGCCGTCCGGGAAGCTCTGGGCCGGCAGGCGGATGGCGGAGGCCGGCGGCCCCAGTTCGTCGGTCGGCTTGGTCAATTCCGCCTCCAGCGCGGCGTAGCGCTCCGGTGCACCGGGCGCGGCGATACGGGCGACCAAGGCGGGATCGAGCGTCCCGTCTCCGGCGACACGCGCGGCGCCGGCGGTCAGGGCCGCCGCCGCGCAGACAATCAGCGCTATCGTGCGGAATCCGTGCATCAGGCCTTTACGATGGCATGAATCTTCAGCAACCGCGTCAGGAGATCCTCGAGAGCACTGAACGCGATGGCGTTGGCGGCGTCCGACAGGGCTTCCGGCGGGTTGAAATGGGTCTCCATGAAAACGCCGTCGACGCCGGTGGCCACGGCCGCGCGCGCCAAGGCAGGGGCCCAGCGGCCATCACCGCCGCTGCCCGACCCGAGACCGCCCGGACGCTGAACGCTGTGGGTCGCGTCGAAGACTACGGGATAGCCGAGTTCGCGCATGACCAAGAGCGAACGCATGTCCGCCACCAGATTGTGATAACCGAAGCTCGCGCCGCGTTCCGTCAGAACGATGCGGCTGTTGCCCTCGCTCTCGACCTTACGGACGACGTTGACCATGTCCTCGGGCGCGAGGAACTGGCCCTTCTTGATGTTGATCACGCGGCCTGTCCGTGCCGCGGCCACGACCAGATCGGTCTGGCGGCAGAGGAAGGCTGGAATCTGGAGAATGTCGCAGACCTCGGCGACCGGTTCACACTGCCACGGTTCGTGGATATCGGTGATGACCGGCACGCCGTAGCGGGCTTTGACTTCGGCCAACGTCGCCAGGCCCCTCTCGAGCCCGGGCCCGCGGTAAGCCGAGAGCGAGGTACGGTTGGCCTTGTCGAACGAGGCCTTGAAGACATAGGGTATGCCGAGCTTCGCGGTCAGATTGACCAGCGCGTCGGCCAATTCGAGACAGGCATCATGGGATTCAATGACGCAGGGGCCCGCCATCAGGGTCAGCCGCCCGTCGCCGAACGCGACGTCGTCGTTTACTTTGACCAGCATACAGTCTGCCATAGGGTTTCCTCCGTGTACGGCTCTAATCTACCAAAAAAGGACGTCCAACGGAAGGAAAAGGAGGCGAATATGCCGAAAATAGGCGGCGCGGCATCCTGGCGTCAGCGCCTCGGCGAGGCTCTCTCAGTTGGTCTCTGCCCGGCGGAATTCGACCTTCCGGAGAATTCTGAACTGGAGATAGGTGAACCCGATCAGGCCGATTCCCAGAAACCACGCCATCGTGGTGGCCTGTCCCATGCGCAGGTTGTTGTAGGCCTCTTTCCAAATGGCCAGGGAGAGGACGTTGGTCGTGTCGCCGGGACCGCCGAAGGTCAGCAGGAAGATGCTCCCGATGTTCTGAAAGGCCGCGATGAAGGCGCCCACGAAGTTAATGACCATCAAAGGCATAAGCTGCGGCAGCAGCACGTGGCGCATGCGCCCGCGAAACCCCGCCCCGTCGATGGCCGCCGCCTCGTAATAATCCGAGGGCAGCGCCTGCAGCGCGGCGATGTAGATCAGCGAGGCCATACCGGCCCCGGCCCAGACCCCCGGCAGGATGCAGCAGACCATCGCCCAGGCCGGGTCCTGCAGCCACCCCTGCGGAGGCATCCCGAAGAAGCCCAGCAGTCTGTTGAGCATGCCGTCCGGCGTCGGATCGTACATCAGCTGCCACAGCAGGGTGATGACCAGCGTCGAGGTCAGGTGCGGCAGGAAGTAGAGCGTCCTGTAGAGAATCTTCCCCCGCGGAATCTCCGAGAGCAGCACGGCCAGCACAATCGGCGAAAGAAACCCCAGCAGGAGCGTCCAGAAGACATACTTGAGCGTCCGCAGTACGCTCGCCCAGAATCCCGCGTCGGTCGCCACCAGGATGAAGTTGTCCAGTCCCACCCACGGGCTGTCGCCGACGATGCGGTAGTCGCGGAAGGCCATCAGCACGCCGCGCAGCAGCGGCCAATAGCTCCAGACGGTGATGCTGAGCAGGGCCGGCGCCAACATCAGCACCGGCACCCAGAAGCGCCCCGACGTCGACGGTTGCGCGTTGTCCGGGCTGCCCCCGCGTTCACGTCGGGCCGCGGCCGTCCGGCGGATCTTCAGCACGATGAGCAGCGCGAGCCCGACCAAGACCGCGGCCAGAATCCATCGCGCCGCGGGGCGGTAGGGCGCGATTTCCTCGTCGCGCACGCGGAACATCAGCCCGCGGTTGGCGTCGTCGTTGATGGCCTTCAGTGCCGCTCCGACGTCAATGTCCCGCCCCGCTTCGGAGAGGACGATGCCCAGCAGCCGGCGCTGGATCAGATCGCTCACGCCCTGCCAGAAGCCGACAAAGGGCTCTGTCCGGGCCACGATGCGTCCGGCGTCCAGGTCATCGTAGAGCCGGCGGATTTCCGGCGGGATCTCATCAAGATAGGCCTCGAGCCCCAACCGCTTCAGGTCCGCAGGATGGCACCAGCGGGCGTTGCCCTCGAGGACCTGCTCGCGGATGCGGGCGTCGCGGAGCTCCGGCGAAACCAGCGCCAGCAGCGCCTCAAAGACCATGTCCTGCTCCGCCTGAGGACGGCTGCCGACCCCGTGGCTGATGCCCCAGAAGTGGCGGTGCGCCTGAAAGACCCGCGGATGGACACCGTCGGATGAGGGAAAGGGCATGATGCCGATCAGATCGGGTTCCAGGCCTCCTTCGCCCGTAATCTGCTCCAACGCATCCAACCCGGCGAACATCGCCGCGACCTCGCCTTGGAGAAAGCTCTCCGGGCTGTTGTTGAGCGGCAGCTTGCGGACGACGCCTTCGATAACGGCCTCCGGCGCGAACCGTACTGTCCGGCCAGCGCGGGTGACGGAGCCCTGGGCCCGTTCTTCCGGCGTCAGATCGATCGGTTCGCCCGTCTCCGGATCGCGGATCCAGGGGGCCCAGGCGAGCGTCTGGAGGAACCGCGCCGCGGCGACGGCCTCGGGAGAATCGAAGGCTGCCTGCCATCGGACCTCGGCGTCGGAGAGGTCCTCGCCGTCAGGCGTCACACAGACCGTCGCCTCCATCGGGAAGACATAGGGCGTGCCGCGCAGCGCCGAGGTCCGGACCTGAACGATCGGCGAACCGCCCGCGCTCTGAATCCACGGTAGCCAGTTCCACGGCGCCTCGCAGACGCCGAAGGCCCGCACCCCAGGATGCCCGTCGGCGCCTTCGGAGGTCAGCCGTTGACACCACCGGCGAAACTCCGCCCAGGTCGCCGGAGGCGGCGCGTCGGGATCCAACCCGGCCGCGCGCACAAGATCTTTGCGGTAGACGATACCGTAGTAGGCGACGCTGTCGGTCGGCAGCCCGTAGACGTGGGTACCGTCGGAGGCGACGCGGTGCCAGAGTTCGGGAATCTCCTTCCAGCCTGTCCAGTCCCGTCCGTTCGGGCCAATCCACCGGTCCAGCGGTAGCAGGAAGCCCTGGCTGATGTCATTCTGGATGATGTGAAACCAGCAGTTGTAGATATCCGGCGCGTTGCCGCCGGCCATCGCCAGAAGGAGCGGCGAACGCCCTCCGGCGCCTGGCAGCCAGAGCCCGCCCCACTTGACGGGACGCAGTTCCGGCCGACGCTTCCCCAGCGCCAGAATCTGGCGCGTCGCGGCACTCTCCGGGCGGTCCGGATCGTAACCGCCCATAAAGGAAACCTCGACGGGAGAGGCCGCCTCGACAGGCTCCGGTGCGGCCGCAGAAGACGCCGTAGCCTCCGCGCGCAGGGTGGGGGAGACGGCGGCGAGGAGCAGACAGAGCGACGCCGCGCCGCGGAAGGCGGCGCGGCGAAGGGGGGATTGCAGTCGGCGGAGGGGCGCGGCCACGGAATCAGAAGCCGCGCGAGGAGAGTTCCTGACGGAGCTTCGCCTGGAAGTCCTGCATGTCGGCCTTGGTCGGGGTGTAGCCCGGCAGCTCGGGTTCGAAGCCGAAGCGCCCCATCTGATCGAAGTACCAGCGGGCCTTTTCGCCGTCGCTGAAGACGACCGTGCCCGAGACGAGGGCGCCGGGGATGACCTGCAGCGTGTCGACGGCGACTGTCACGCCGCCTGCGGGCGGCGTCGCTTCGGGCGCCGTCCCGTCGTCGTGGGGCTTGGGCGGGAGCTTGGCCTTGGTCACGTCGTCGGCGTCGACCTGGGCGACGCGGTCCTTGACCTCTGCGCCAAGCTCCATGACGGTCATGCGCACGTCAAGGAAAGTCGGATGAAGGCCGAATTCGGAGCGCAGGCGCGCCTGGACTTCGGAGAGGGAGGCGCCGTCGGCCAACCAACCGCGGACGGCGGAAACCTGTTCAGGGGTGAGTGTCATTTTTCGGATGTTCCTTTCGATGCCTCTTCCCGAACGGTCTGTTCGAGTTCGGCGTCCTGTTCAAGAATATTCTGCAGCAGAGCCTCGTGCATGGCCTCGCGGTCGCGGATGTCCTGCTCGCGCTCTTCGATTTCGCGTTCGGAGAGGAATTCGCGGTCCTCCTCAAGTTCCTCGCGGCGGCGCTCGATGGAGCTCTCAAGCCGTTCGGCCATGGAGCGGTCATGGTCGCGGGTCGCTTTGCGGCGCCGTTCGCGGGCATCAAACTGCCGGTTCTCGTAGACACGCTTCTCTTTCTCGCGGCGGAGCATCTCCTCCTCGTCGGTGACATCGGCGAGCTCGGACTGCGACCAGCCACGGTTCCAGACGCCGGCGGCGTTCAGGTAATCCTTGCGTCGCTTGGCTTCGGCCTGAGCCTCTTCGGAGGAGTAGAAGACGTAGGGCGTCAGGAAGACAAGGAGCTCGTCGCGTTCATCCTCATACTCGGTGTAGCCGAAGAGGTACTTGCCGATATAGGGGATGTTCTTCAGGAGGGGAATGCCGCCTTCGCTCTCGGTCTTGGTCTGCGTCACGAGGCCGCCGAGGATGACCGTTTGGCCGTTGTTGACCGAGATGTTGCCCGAAAGCTTACGGGTGATTGGCGAGGGCCAGCGCGAGGAGGCGCCGTCGAGACCGGACCCGGGCACTTCCTGCGGCGTGCCGAGGATCTGGAAGGTCTCCTCGAAGGTCAGCACCACCGTCCCGTCGGGATTGATGCGGGGCGTGACCGTGACGGTAAGGCCGATCTCCTCCTGCTTGATGTCTGGCTGATAGTCCGACCCGCCGTAGGAGGACCCCATGTACTTCATGCCGTTGTAGAGGTAGGCCAGCGAGGTCGATTCCAGCGTGGCCTCCTTGTTGTCCTGCGTCATGAGGATCGGCGAGGTCAGCACCTTGGTGCGGCTGTCGCTCTCGGTGGCGCGGATCAGGAAGTCGAGGTTGAGCTTGTTGATGGTGCCGAAGTACTGGCTGCCGCCGCTGATGGCCGCGATGTTGGCGACGACGTTGGTGGCGGAGCTGAAGAGGTCGGTCGGCGAGGTGCCGGCACTGGTCGGCAGACCGCCGGCGCCGTAGGCGTCACGGTACTGGTCGCCGCCGGAGATACGCTTGACCCACTGGATGCCGGTGGAGATCTCGTCATTCAGACCGACGTTGAGCACGACCGTCTCGATGAGCACTTGGGCCACGGGGATATCCAGGGCCGCGACGATTTCCTTGATCGCGGCCAGATCGCCGGGCGAGGCCATGACCATGATGGCGTTGATGCGCTTGTCGGGGAGAATCTTGATATCCTCCTTGCGCAGTTCACCGAGCTTGGACTTGGTCGAGGCCGGCAGGGCCGCGGCGACCTTGCGAACCTCGGCCGACGGGGCCGGACGGTTGCTCTCGGCGTTGGTCAGATTGGCATCACGGCCGGCGCTGACGCCGGTCTTGGAGGCGGAATCATCTTTGGAGGAACTCCCCGAGGAGTCGATGAGCTCGTTCAGCAGGTCGGCGACACCTTTGCTGTCATCCTCGGTTTCGGCCGAGGCGTACTTCAGGCGGATGATTTCGACGGCGATTTCGGGCGCCGTCTCGATGTCGAGCACGTTGATGATGCGGTCGAAGAACTGCATGTTCGCCGGACGCGTCACGATGATCAGCTGATTGGAGCGTTCGTCGGCCATGATCTGGACCTTGCCGCGGATCATGCCGCGGTCCGCGTCGCTGACGAGGGCGTCGGAGAGTGACTCGGGCGTCTCGGGAGCCTGTTGGCTGGGACGGGTGACGCCGGGCAGCTGACGGTTGATGGAGATACCGCGGCGCATGCCGCCGCTGAGCGAATTGCCCAGCTGCGGGGCCGAGACGGACTTCTTCTGCCCGTCGGTCTCCTGCGAAGCCTGAACGAATTCCTCCAGCGCCGTCTTGATGTCAGCGGCCTTGGCGTACTTGATGGCGCGGACGTGGACCTCTTCGGTCACGGGCAGAGGTTTGTCCATGAACTCGATAATCTCGATCATGCGGTTCACGTTCTCCTGCGTGTCGGTCACGAGCAGCGAGTTCGTGCGCTCGAGGTACTGGATCTGGCCGTCAGGCCGACGGAAGCCCTCGATGGCCTTCTGCGCCTCTTCTGCGGAGATGTGCTTGGGCGTGATAATCTGGCGGATGATGCGGCCCTCTTCGGGATGGCGTCCGGAGGCGGGGATGGCCAGATGGGTCTCGATACCCTGCTGGCCGATCGTCTTGAAGGGGACGACAAGCACGAAGCGCTCGCCGACGGGAATCAGACCGATGCCGTTGAGCTGGAGCTGCGTCTCAATGGCCTGGAGATACTCCTCGCGCGTCCAGTTGTCCTGGTCATTGGAGCGCAGGCTCATCGTGACCTTCGGCACGTCGGGCGAGGTCAGCAGCGTGCGGCCGGTGACCTCGGCATAGATCTGCAGGAACATCTCCGCCGGCGCGTTGTCGAATTTGAGCTTCGGCAGGCCGTTGCTGCTGCGTTCGGCAGAGGCCAGCTGCTTGGCGATCTCCGTCGAGGAGACGGCTGCGGCGGCCTGCGTGGCCGGTCGGGCCGTGGCGTTGGCGGTCTGACGGCGCGCAGTGATGTTGGGAGCCCGCCGCGCAGGAGCCTGGGCGACGGCCGTGACGGCGGTCAACAGACAGGTGCCGATGAGAAGGGTGGATTTCATGTGGGTTCCTTTAGTTCGAAGGGGGGTGGCGCATATACGCACAGTTCAGCGTGAAGGTGCCCTGCAGCAGACCGGGGTTCTTGGTGCTGGGACGGACGGTCAGTGCGCGGATATCCATCATGGCGTTGTCCAAAGTCTCGATGTCGTAGAGAAACCAGACGAGCGCGTCCAGCCTAGCCTGCCAGTCGCGGCACTCCAGCGTCAGTTCCGTGACGTCGCCGAAGGTTTCCTCGCCGCCGATGGAGCGCTGGGCGATGTTCAGCTTGTTGGCCTTGGCCGTGTTGTCCATGATCGGCAGCCAGTAGGTGTCGACGGAGCGGCCCTCGGGGAAGACCGGCATTGCCCCGCGGAGTTCGTCGTAGCGGGCCAGGATCTGCGGCCGGAAATCCAGCATCATCTGTTCGCGCTTCAGGCGGGCCACGTTGGACTCGAGGCGCTGGCGCTGCGCCTGCCAGGCCACCTTGGCCTTGGGGTACCACAGGCCCAGGATGCCGAGCAGCAGCACGATGACGAAAAGAATCAGCAGCTTCTTGTCGCGTTCGGTCATGGCGGTCATGGCGTTTCCTCCTGCAGGGGGAAGAGAATCTCGACGTCAAAGCGCTGCAGCCCCGTCTTGGGTTCCTGGACCAGACGGGTGATCTTGACCTCGGCGATGCGGACGTCCTTCTGGAGGCGGTCCTTGAGCGCGTAGACGTCGGCCGTCGAGGGCGTCGTGCCCGAGACGCGGATGTACTGCCCCTGACGGTAGTTGAAATTCATGAAGGTCATGCCCTCGCTCAGGTCCTCGCAGATCAGGCGGAGCATCTCCAGCGCCGACAGCGAACGGTCCTGGTAGCGGGCGATGAGCTGCACGCGGCGCTGCAGGTCCAGCACCTCGGCATAGGCGGCGCTGTGCGAGGCCAACCGGGCCTCGATGTCATCGGCCTTGCCGGCGTAGTAGCGCGGCAGGATAAAGAGCGTCGCCGCGCAGAGGAGCCACAGACCCGCCGCGCCGATGCCGACGGCCTTCAGGCGGCGCAGGGCCGCCGCCGCGCGGGCCTCCGCAATCCAGGTCTCCGGCGTCAGATCCAGCGTGGCCCCCTCGGCCTCGCGCAGACGGAGCCCCTCCTGGAGCAGGGCGTCGGGATCCTCCAGACGCACCGTCTCGGGCGTCAGCCCGACCGTATCGGCCAGGCCGTCGGCCGTCGCGTCGGAATCGGTAAAGCAGTGTGCCGACTGCGGCGCGCCGTCGGCTCCGGAGATGGCGGCCTTGGCCATCAGCAGCAGGGCCTCGCGGCGGAGCTCCGCGTCGTCGGCCTCGGGGGCCAGCGAACGGATCGCGGTCACGGCGCCGTCATGCAGCAGCATCAGCAGCTGTTCTTCCTTGACGCGCACGATGACCAGACGGTTGCCGCCCGCCAGTTCCGGCTTCAGGTTCCGCAGGGCGCGGCACCAGGCCAGGGCGGAGAGGTCGATCCGCACCCCGCCGATCAGCCGGCGGGCCATCAGCGTGCCATGCCACTGCTCGGCCATCGCCATAACCGGCACGATGACCAGCATCACCCACAGTTCGCCGTTACGATGGCCCACGGTCTCATAACCGACCGCGGCCTCGCCTTCCTCAAAGGGGGAAATCGTCTCGGCCTGCAGCCGCACGGCCTCGTCCAGCGCGTCGGCCGTCTCTTCAGGGAAGGCCAGAATGCCGGTCATGGCACGGTAGGTCGGCACATAGGGCCGAACGGACGGCTGGGCCGTTCTCTTTCGTCTCTTCTTCGTCATCAGCTCTTTTCCTGCCATCGCAATACGGTCAGCGCGTTGCTGCTCCCGGAACCGGCGGACTGCTGTTTGCCGCTGTCCCGGCCGGCACTGTACTGCACCACGGCCTCGATACGGCGCGTGATGCGCCCGACGCGCCCTTCGATCTCGAGACGGTAGACGTCCCCGTCCACGGTCAGATAGAGACCCACGTCATCTTGCGTCAGGCCCGGCACGCGGGCCGTCAGATCCGCCAAGTCCTTGAAATGGTAATCCTCCACCGCAGCCGCGCCCAGTGAGGCGCTCCCGTCCGAGGCCGACCGCACGGTGTGCGATGCGCCGAACTCATCGGCGTTCAGCCCCTCGCGTTCCTCCAGAATCGTATCGACAATCAATCCGTCCGCATCCTCCAGCGCCGGCACCGTCATCAGCACCTCGCGCGGCGCGGCGTTGACGTTGATCTTGCCCTCCCCGTAGCAAGTGAAGAGCGGCGCGATACCCATGACATGAATCTGGCGGCTTTCGGGCTCCTCGGGATTCCAGACCCCGCCGTTCAGGATGACCCCGCCGTTGCGGTCAAACCCCTTGATGTAGAGGAGTTCGTCGACGGTGTCCAGCGGCGCGTTCTTGCACGTATAGGGCGGATCGAGATTCTCGTAGTAATCCGACTCGGCCCCCTCAGAAGAGACCGTGACGCTGTCCTCGTCCACCCAGTCGTAGAAGGAATCGACCAGTTCGCCCTGATCCTCCTCGGGCACGCCCGCCACCGTCAGGATACGGTTCCAGATGAGGTCGGCGTTGTCGCCGTACGTCACGTGATTTAGCTTGTTGATGTTCCAGCGTGCCGGTTCGGGTTCGATGATGATGCGGATCTCCCCGACGACGGGCCCCGTCGGAGCGTTCGGGCCGATCTCATCCAGAATGGGCGGTTCGGCCTCGACGCTCGTCGTGTCAAACTGCAGGTGGCCCTCTTCGTCCATCAGCACGCGCTGAACGACCTCCGTCCGCTGTCCGCGCTTCAGGCGGATCGCCGGAATGATCCAGCGGTCCTTCGCGACCTCCTCCTCGGTCTCCTCGCCCGTCACCTTTTCCTGACGGGCCATCAGGAGCTCCGCAATCGTCACCCCCGAGTCGATCAGCGCCGTCGCCTGATGACGCGTGCGGACATAAGAGGCGACCTTTCCTTCCATATAGGCGTCAAGCGTCAAGGAGGCCACCAACATACTGAGGATGGCCAGCGTCCAGATTGTTGCTATCAGGGCAAAGCCCGCTTTCGTTGTGCCGTATCGTGTCATCATCCCGCTCGGAAGGCAGACTGCAGTCAGTCGACTATGCCAGAAGATAACAAAAAAACTTTCCGTCTGGAAGTACGCATCCAGGACGCCCGGACGACGCACAGGGCAGACCTCACGGAGCGGATGAGCGCGCGGCGCGACATAGACGCCCTCGGTCACGGACCACGGAGGCGGCAGATTCGGACCGGCGCTTCAGCGAAGCCAGACCTCTACGGCTATAGCCCAAGGCCTCCTACGGCTATAGCCCAAGACACGTTACGGCTATAGCCCAAGCCTTGCTACGGCTATAGCCCAAGAGGTCGCTTTGCGCCCATACTGCGGTCGCGCTTGAACCACGCGGACGTCCGGCTCAAGGCACGATGAGGTGGCAACCCCTCCGTGACGCCAGGTCGGAAGGGTAGGGGCCAGCCCCTTTCACGGCAAATCGCACATAGACAAGAATTCAGTCTTCATGGACAATCTCTATACCTTACCCCTTACACACGCTTCGGATACTCTGTGCAGGGCTTTATGAATGGTCTCCTGCTGGATGTCTGTCAGCTTACGGATAAATGCCTGGTGCTTGTCTGTGGGCAGTATCATCGTAAGGAGTCCGCCGCTTCCCTTTGAGCCAGAGTGTACGGTGTCCATCTGCGCGAACTTCTTGCATTCACCTGATTTAACTTCATCTGGGAGATCGTCTATCCGAAGCGTCGGACTGTGGTTCTTTGC
>CALXSH010000023.1 GCA_944391065.1 uncultured Kiritimatiellota bacterium
AAAGTCCGAAAATCGATTCGCCAACGAACTCGGCTTCCCCAATTTCGCCCTCGCTTAAAAAATGTCCGATTCCCAGGCCGGAGATTTCTTGCTTGCGTTTGTGTATCTGATTTGATACTCTTATCCGACATCGATTTGAGAGGGTGTGTTTTACACCCGACAAGAACATTGGAAGGAGTTCACATGAGCCAGCACCGGAGTCTTAAGGGATCGGGCAAGATCACCGCTAAGCGCAACGTTCTGAAGCGTTTCGAGCGCATCAACCTGCTCATCAAGCGCGGGCAGTGGAGCGAAGGCGACCGCGGTCAGGGTCTTCGCAAGACCCTCCCCGAGGCCTAAGCGGTCCAGTCCATCGGACAAAAACAGAAAAGGCACCCGAATCGGGTGCCTTTCGCTTTTTTTGTGGGTCGCTTTTGCGGTCGCCGGTTCCACCGCCGGAGGGCCTCCGTGGACCGCCGCCGCGTGGGGTGAGGGGGAGCGGGGTTTACTTGACCTTGTCCATCCAGGCGTGGACCTGGTCGAGGGCGCGGGCGATGACCTTGTCCATGTCATAGTAGCGGTATTCGCCGAGGCGCCCGCCGAAGACGACGTTGGGGCAGGCTGCCGCGTCTGCCTGATACTTCGCCAGGAGGGCGGCGGAGGCGTCGGTATTGACCGGATAGTAGGGAATGTCGCCGGGTTTCCAGTCCGCGGGGAATTCGCGGCAGATGACGGTCTTATCGCTCTCGTAGGGAAGGCGGCTTTCGGGATGGAAGTGCTTGAATTCGTGGATACGGGTGTAGGGGACGTCCGCGTCGGCGTAGTTCATCACCGCGGTGCCCTGATAATCGCGTTCGTCGCGGGTCTCCCATTCGAAGCGGAGGCCGCGCCAGGGGAGCGGGCCGTGGCGGTAGCCGAAGAAGGCGTCGATGGGGCCGCTGTAGAAGACGGGAAGGTCGGCCGGGAAGGTGTCGCGCAGGGCGAGGTAGTCGGTATTGCAGCGGAGCGTGATCCCGGGATGGTCGAGGAGGCGTTCAAAGAGGCCGAAGTAGCCTTCGGCGGGGATGCCCTGCCAGGTGTCGCTGAAGTAGCCGACGTTGTAGTCGGTGCGGACGGGAAGGCGGCGGATGATGAAGGCGGGGAGGTCTTTGGGCGGGGTGTTCCACTGTTTCTGGGTGTAGCCTTTGATGAAGGCTTCGTAGAGGGGGCGGCCGACGAGGGAGATGGCCTGCTCCTCGAGGTTCCGCGGTTCGCCGGTGAGGCCAGCCCTGCGGACCTCTTCGGCGATGAAGGCGGGGACCTCCGAGGGGCGCAGGGCGGTGCCGTAGAAGGCGTTGATGAGCGCCAGGCCGAGCGGCATGAAGTAGACCTTTCCCTCGTGGGTGGTCAGCACGGTGTGGCGGTAATCATTGAAATGCACGAAACGGTTGATATACTCCCAGACCCGTTTGTCGGAGGTGTGGAAGATGTGGGCGCCGTAGCAGTGGCACTCGATGCCGGTCTGCGGATGTCTCTGGCTGCGGGCATTGCCGCCCGGCAGACTCCGGGCCTCCAGAATGAGGACGCGGTTGCCAGCCTCGGCGAGTTCGCGGGCGACGACGCAACCCCAAAGGCCCGCGCCGACGATGAGCACATCGAATTCCTGATTCATCATTCATATTCCTTTCAGTCAATGTTGCCCCAGCGGGGAGATGCGAACGGCCAGTGGACGAAAGATGCCGGACCCAACAGATTGCGGGCGGGGACGGTGCCCCAGTAGCGGCTGTCCAGGCTGTTGTCGGAATTGTCGCCGAGGGCGAGATATTCACCGGCCTTCAGCGGGAAGTGGGTGGAGACGGCGTAGCCGGGGGCGGAATGCGCGGCTTTGTAGCCGGGGTAGGGGGCAGAACCCGGATAGGGACGGCCATGTTCGGCAATTTCGCGCATACGCGGCGGGTCATAGACGGGCTGACCGTTCACGTGGAGGGCATGGCTGTCAGGGAGAATGTCGACCGTCATGCCGGGCGTGCCGCAAAGGCGCTTGATGTAATGCTGGCCGGGCGGGAGCCCCTGGATGTCCTGCGTGGAGAAGACGATGGTCTCGCCGAGACGGGGATGACGGAAGTTCCAGATCCAGCGGTTGACAAAAAGGAAGTCCCCCGAACGTACGTATCCCTTCCAGACGGACTGGCCGGCCCTGACGGAGGCGCCGACGGTGAAATGCCGGGCGAGTTCGCGGCCGATATCGTCGGGCACATCGTACCGGTCGAACCACGTCCCGGCCCGGTCACTGACGACGAGTGAGGCGTAGCCCGGCATCACGTCGGTGCGCCATCCGCGGACCACGCCGCCGCGGCGGATGGTGATATCCTCCCAGATCTCTCCCGTGACGCACCACTTGAAGAAACGCAGCGGCTGACGGTCAAAGGCCGTCGGTTCCGCGGCGCTCTCGCCATGGATGCCGTAGAGCGTCGGCTGCATGGAGCCGGTCGGGATTTTGAAGGGCTGATAGTAGTAGGCACGGAAACAGAAGGCGACGGCCAGCGCCGAGACGATCATGTCGAAATTCTCAGCCAGCCACCCGTGACGCTTGGGCGGCAGCAAAGCATCCAGCGTTTCGCGCAGGTCATCGAGGGCCGCCGTGACGGCCTCGGGTTCGCCCGCGCGGATCAGCTTCTTCAGCCTGGCGAAATCGGCGTCGCATTCGGCACGCTGCGCTTCCGTCAGCAGATGGGCGTGGAGGCGGTAGTCTCCGAGGAGGGACTTGAACTGTTTTTTGACCTTGCGGCGGAAAAGGAATCGGGTCAGGGGGTGCATGGCGTCAGCATCTTTCGGAGTTGGGGCAGGGCGGCCGCGGCGGCTTCGTAGCCGCAGCGCTGGAGTTCCTGGCCGCCGATGAAGTCCAGGGTGTGGATATGGCCCGTCGCAGGGCGGATCAGGAGATCCGGCGGTTCGGTCCGCAGCGCCAGCTCGGAAAGCCGGTTTTCGACCAGCCTCCAGGTCTGGGCGCAGAGCGCGGCGATGCCGGCCGGGGCGTCGGTTTCCGGCGCACGGCGCACGGCGGGGGAATTGATGTCGGAGGCAATAACCAGGCCTGCGCCGAGGGCCCTGGCCTGGGCCACGGGAATCGGCGCGGTGAGGCCGCCGTCAAGCAGAAGGCGGCCGCCGATGCGGACGGGCTTGAAGAGGCCGGGGACGGCGGAGGAGGCTGCGACGGCCGTGAGGACGGGGCCTTCGGTCAGCGTCACGGCCTCTTCCCGCCAGAGGTCGGTGGCCACGGCGGCAAAGGGGGTGGCAAGCGCGTCAAACCCGATGTCGCGCAAAAAGTCGCGAAAGAGCAGCAGCAGGAGCCGCCCGGAGACCAGCCCGCCGCGGTCGAAGGCGCGCGGGAGATGGCGGAAGTCCTGCCATCTCGGCATCCGCAGGCGCGGCGCAGGCTCCGGGCCGGCGTCGCGCTCCCGGATGCCGAGCCAGTCCAGCAGCAGGTCAAATCGGTCTGCCGCCAAAATGGCGCCCAGAATAGCCCCGATGCTGCTGCCGACAATCAGGTCAGGCCGTATGCCGGCCTCCAGGAGAGCACGGATGACGCCGATATGCGCCCAGCCGCGCGCTCCGCCGCTGCCGAGCACCAAGGCGACTTTGGGAGGCGGGGGCGGCATCGGTTCAGCGGGTTTCGATTTCCACGCGGATGGCGTCGCCCTCGGCCGTGCCGACAAAGACGGCGGAGGCCGGGACGGCAAGACGGTCGGCAACCATGTCCGTGAGCAGGGCACGATGCGTGACCTTTGATGGGTCGGCAAAGAAGCCCGAGGAGAGGTTCACGCGCGTGGCTTGGCCGCGGAGGTCATTGAGACGATCCAGCATGGCGGCGGTCGGAATGCCCGGCCAGGAGAGTTCTGTCCGGTTCGGGCCCTTGGGCGAGAGGCCTCTGCCGATCAGCAGACCACTCAGGATGAGCGCGACGGCCGCGGCCAGGATGCCGCCCCAAATCAGGAGCCGACGGCTGCGCATCGGCTTCTTGCCAAGGTCATCCAGTGCGTTTTTGGCGGGAAGGTAATCCGGGCGGGCGATGCGGATATCCTGCCAGAGGCGTCGGGCATCCGTGAAGTTACCCTGCTCGGCGCAAATGCGGGCCAGAAGGTCCATGGCCTCGGCGGTGCGGGAGACCTCGGGTTCGGAGAGGATGAGCTCCTCGGCATCGGCGTAGCGGCCGGCCTTGGCGAGCGTGTAGGCGCAGAGGAGCGCGGTCTTAGCGCTGTTGGCCATCGGTTACCTCCTCTTCGGACGCGTCCATCGGCAGGGACTCCTCCGTCGTCGTTGCGGCGGGCGCGGCCTGACGGAGGGTGGGCTTCGGGATTAGGATGCCCCGCTTGCCGAGCAGTTCGGCGATGGCGTTCAGGGCGTCCATGGCCTTCTGCGAGTCGCCGTCGCAGAGGGCCTGATAGACGTGGCCCATGCTGACGCCGACCTGAGCCCAGTCCTGCCGCTCGGCGGCAATCTGGGCGGCGGTGACTTCGGAGCGGCGGAGGACTTCCAATTCGAGTTCTGCAAATTGTTCGGAAACCCTGACCAAAGCGGCAGGGTCACACCCGGCGATGCCGACGCTGTCGCGCACGGCCGTGGCAAAGTTCTTATCGTGTGTTTGGCGCATGGCCGTATTATGCCATAATTTAGCGGACGCACGCGAGAAGAGGCGACAGAGCGGGGAAAGCACCTTTTTGGTATACTGTGACAGATTTATGTGACAGCGTAAACGGGGGCAAAGGCCTCCCGGATTTGTATCCCGGTCGGCGGCGCTTCGGCGCGGACCGATGACCCAAGAGAAACGGCAGACGATTTTATGGCAGAAGAGGCTGATATCGGTGACCTTGCGGCCGCCGCGCGGAGTTACGACGCTTCCTCGATTGAGGTATTGGAAGGGCTGGAGGCGGTTCGCGTCCGTCCGGCCATGTACATCGGCGATACGGCCGAGCGTGGGTACCATCATCTGGTTTACGAGGTGGTGGACAACTCCATCGACGAGGCCCTCGCGGGGTTCTGCACGGATATCGAGGTAACCATCAATCCGGACTGTTCGCTGACGGTCGAGGACAACGGCCGCGGCATCCCGGTGGCCGAACATCCGAAAATGCACAAATCCTCGCTCGAGGTCGTAATGACGGTCCTGCACGCGGGCGGTAAGTTCGGCGGCAGCGGCTACAAGGTCTCGGGCGGTCTGCACGGCGTGGGCGTCTCCTGCGTGAACGCGCTCTCGGAGTGGATGGAGGTCGAGGTCCGCCGCGACGGCCATATCCACCGTCAGCGTTACGAACGGGGCAAGCCGGTTTCGCCCGTGACGATTGTCGGAGACACCGAGGGCCACGGGACGTCGGTGACCTTCTTCCCGGACCGTCAAATCTTCCAGTATCACGAAGGCTTCAAATGGGAGATCCTCTCGCACCGTCTGCGCGAACTGGCCTTCCTCAACGGCGGCGTGCGCATCAAACTGACGGACAACTGCTCGGAGACAAAGCATCAGGAGACCTTCCATTACGAAGGCGGCATCCGCGAGTACGTGAGCTTCATCAACAAGTCGAAGACGGCACTCCATGACGTCATTTACTTCACCGGGACCGGCGCCAATAAGAACGGCGAGATCGTCGTCGAGGTCGCGATGCAGTATACGGACGTCTATTCGACGATCGAATACTCTTACTGCAACAACATCAACACCATCGAGGGCGGCACGCATCTGACCGGCTTCCGCACGGCCCTTACCTCCAGCGTCAACAAGTACATCGCCGACAACAAGCTGGGCAAGAAGGTCGACACGGTCCTGACGGGTGACGATATCCGTGAGGGCCTCACCGTGGTCGTCTCGGTCAAGATCCCGCAGCCGCAGTTCGAGGGGCAGACCAAGACCAAACTCGGTTCCGATGTCGCGGGTCTCGTGCAGAGTGTCGTTTCCACAAAGCTTTCCGACTTCTTCGGGGAGAATCCCGACGTGGCCCGCCGCATCGTTGAGAAGGCCGTTCTGGCCTCCCAGGCGCGTGAGGCGGCCCGCAAGGCCCGAGAGAGCACGCGCCGCAAGGGTGCCTTGGAGGGCGGCGGTCTGCCGGGCAAGCTGGCCGACTGCTCGAGCCGCAATCCCGCCGAAAGCGAGCTTTTCCTTGTCGAGGGTGACTCGGCAGGCGGTTCCGCGAAGGACGGCCGAGACCGCCGCACGCAGGCCATCCTGCCACTGCGCGGCAAGGTGCTGAACGTGGAGAAGGCCCGTATCGACAAGATGCTGGACAACAACGAAATTCGTTCCCTTATTACCGCCATCGGCGGTGGTTTCGGTCCGGCGGAATTTGACCTCTCCAAGGTGCGCTACCACAAAATCATCATCATGACCGATGCCGATGTGGACGGCGCCCACATCCGCACGCTGCTCCTCACCTTCTTCTTCCGGCAGATGCCGAAGCTGATTGAGAACGGGTTCGTCTATCTGGCCCAGCCGCCGCTCTATCAGATCAAGCGCGGCAAGAAGTCCGAGTACGTGGCCAACGACGAGGCGCTCGAGCGCCGTCTGCTTCTGGGCTGCGATTCCCTGAGCTTCACAAAGGCCGACGGTGTCTCCATTTACATGGAGCAATTCTCCGTCCTCCTGGACAAGGCCCTCGAGGTCGAGGCGACGCTCAACAGCATCCGCCTGCGCGGCGTGGACACGGCCGCTTACCTCGGTACCTTCGATCCGGAGAAGCGCGACTTCGCCCGCTACATGGCCGTCATCGGCTCGGGTGACAGCGCTCAGGTACTCTTCCCCCGTGACGACGCGGAACTCAGCGGGGTCCGCGAGAAGGCTGAGGCCGCGCTGGGCGAACCGATCGATCTCTCGCTCTACAAGGGCTCGGAATACGCGCCGAAACAGCTACGTGCCTTCCAGTGGATGGAAATCTTCCGTTCGCAGCGCCTCCGTGACCAGTTCCGTGAACTGATGGATCTCGGGTTCGGCGTGGTGCCGGCGCACTTCTACGGCAACGGCGAAACGCTCGGCCAGCTCCGCGAAGGAAACCGTCCGCCCGTCGAGATCACCTCGCTGGCGCAGCTGATCGCGGAGGTCCGTCAGCGGTCCCGCCGCGGTGTCGAGATTCAGCGCTACAAAGGTCTCGGTGAAATGGATGCCGACCAGCTCTTTGAGACGACGATGAATCCGGCGACGCGCCGTATGCTGAAGGTGAAGATCGATGACGCCATCGCGGCGGACGAGACCTTCCGACTGCTTATGGGCGAGGACGTCGAACCGCGCCGCAAATTTATCGAAGACAACGCGCTCAACGTGCGCAACCTCGACTTCTGAGGTCCGCGCCCAACGCAAAAAAAAGGGGATGCCGATTGGCATCCCCCTTTTTTGTTGTGCCCGGAGGGGAGAGGCAGCGGACGGCGGAGTGACCCGCTTCCCACCCGACCCCTGAGCCGTGTAGGCGCTTCTCAGCCGGCCAGCATCTGGACGGCCCGTCTGGCCCGTTCGAGGATGGCCTCCTCGCCGGGGATGGAGCGGCTCCGCATCAGGACGCGGCCCGCGCAGATGACGGTATCGACGCAGGAACTGTCGGCGGCGTAGATGAAGTTGGCGTCGGGATCGCCGCCGCCCGCAAAGAAGGTCGAGCGGGTGTCGATCAGAATGAGATCGGCGTCGGCGCCGACGGCAATGCGTCCTGCGTTGACAAAGCCGAGGGCCGCCGCCGCGTCTTCGGTGACGGCGCGGTCGATACGTCCCAACGAAACTGCATCAGGCGAGCCGGCGGCGTACTTCGCCAGAAGCGCGGCAGTCTTGGTCTCGGCGAGCATAGAGAGCCCGTTGTTGGAGGCTGCGCCGTCAGTGGCGACGGTGACGCGGATGCCGGCCTGCATGGCTTTGGCCAACGGGAAAAGACCGGAAGCAAGTTTGAGATTGGAGTGGGGACAGTGGGCGACGGCGCAGCCGCGCTGGGCGATCAGCTCAATGTCCTCATCCGTGATATGGCAGCAGTGGGCCAGGACGGTATCGGGACGCAGCAGACCGCAGCGGTCGAGATAGCCGATGGGCGTGCACCCGTACCGTTCCTTCGCGATGGCTGTCTCGGATTCGGTCTCGGCGGCATGAATGTGAATGGGGAGGCCGAGTCTGTCGGCCTGAGCGGCGACGTCCCGGAGGGTCTCGGACGTGGTGGTGTAGAGGGCGTGGGGCGCGAGGGAGAGCCCCACGGTCGGGGGAAGTTCATCGCGCATCGCCAAGGCGGCGTCGTTCTCGATATGGTCGGAGACCTGGTTCATGTACATCAGGCCGACGCGGGCGCGTACGCCGGCTTCGACGGCCGTGCGGAGGACGGCAGGCTGATGGAAGTACATATCGTTGAAGGCGACACAACCGCTCCGGATGCCTTCGGCGATGGCGAGGGCCGTGCCGGCGGCGACGGCCTCCTGGGTGAGCTTCGCTTCGCGGGGCCAGATGCATCGGGTAAGCCAGTCCATCAGGGCGCAGTCATCGTCGATGCCGCGCAGGAGGGTCATAGCTTGGTGAGTGTGGGTATTGTAGAAGGGCGGACGGACAAAAAAGGGCGTGCCGTCGATGGTCTGGGCCGCGGGAGTGTCCTTCAGCGTGCCGGCCGCTTCGAGGGCGACAAAACGACCGCCGCGGATGGCGAGGTCGATGCGGCGACCATGGAACCCAACATTACGGATCAGGATATCAATCATCGTTTGGCTCCTTGTTGGGCGCGGCTCCGCGTGTCAGAAGCCTCTGCCGTGGGCGGCAAGAAAGTCTTGGAGCTCAGCGCGGAGGGAGGGCGCGAGGGTCTCGATCAGGGGGGCCTCGTCAGCCGCGGGGGGCAGGGTGATACCGGGCGGCAGGCCGTCGCGGAGGCGGAGGGCGGCGAGGTTGTGGAGGGCCATCGTGGCGGCGATGTACCGCATGTCGGTCGGTTCCTCCAGAATGAAATTGAGGGGCGCTTTCCCATTGAGAACGCGTTCCGTCGGCACGTCGGCGCCGTATTCGTCCTCGACCCCCATATTGACGAAGAGGGGCGCAGGGCGTCCCAGAATCTCTTTCGCGATGCGTCCTGCCAAGACATTGCGGACGCCGGTGGCGGTGACGAGCATGTCGCAATGGGTCAGGAGGTCATTGAGGGCCACGGTGTCGGTGACGGGCACGCTGCTCAGGCCGAAGGGCGGTCTGACGCCGGGACGGTCGATGACGGTGCAGTCGGCGCCTTCACGGAGACAACGGAAGAGAATGCCGCTGCCGACCTTGCCGCAGCCGGCGACTGCGACGCGTTTGCCGGTGAGGGGCCCAAGGCCGAGGTGATGAAGGCCGCGGATGAGACCGTCGCCGGTGCCAAGGGCGGTCTCAAGGAGTTTAACGCGGCCGCCGTCGGCCAGGTAGACGGGGACATGGAGGGCCGCGTAGGGTCCGAGGCCGGATCGGGTCAGTTCAGCGTAACCGAGGCGGGCGGGGACGTCAGCGAAGGCTGCGGCGCAGTCCAGGACGATGTCAAAGCCCTGGCGGAGGCGATCGGCATCGGGGACACGGAGGCCGAGCCGCCCCAACCGCGTCACGACGGCCGGGTCGTAGGGCATTGCACGGCCGTAACCGACCCAGACCTCGGCGCCGGCGGCGAGGAGGACCTCATGCTTCAGCAGGGTGTTGCGGAAGAGAGGCGTGGCGTCGAGGACGGTGAGGCCGGCGAGGGGGCGTGTCGCGGTCCAGGTCTCGCGCTGGGCGTCGAGGGGACGGCGGGCATCGGCCGGATAGACTCCGCGGATGGTATCAAAGGGCGAGACCATGGGCATCAGGCTTTGCGGTTGCGCAGGGCAGGGTCGCAGAGGTCGCGGATGGCGTCGGCCAGATGGTTAAAGATGAGGACCAGCAGGAATATGGCCAGTGAGACGAAGGTGAGTTCCCACCAGATGCCCTGCCAGAGTCGGGCACGGGCGTTGTTGATCATGATGCCCCAGGAGGGTTCGCCCTGGACGCCGATGCCGAGGAAGCTGATAAAGACTTCGGTACCGACGGCCGCGGGGAAGCGGATGGAGAAGTTGATCAGCACGATATGCATGACGTTGGGCAGGATGTGGAGAAAGAGGATGCGGGGCCAGCTGTAGCCGAGCACCTTGGCGGCTTGGACGTAAGCGCGGTCACGGTGCTTAAGGACCTCGCCGCGGATGCTGCGGCAGACGCCGACCCATGTCGTCAGGCCGATACCGAGGTAGATGCCCATGAGGCCCTTGCCCGCGATCATGGTGATGGCCAGAATGAAGAGCAGACCGGGCATGGCGGAGACGGTGGCGCAGATCCAGACGACGAAACGGTCGACGTTGCCTCCGAAGTAGCCGCCGAGGCATCCCAGCAGGACGCCGAGGGGAATGGCGATGAGGGAGGTAACGATACCGACGTGAAAGGCGATGCGGGCACCCTGAATGAGACGCTGGAGGACGTCACGGCCGAGGTTATCGGAACCCAGGATGTAGCGGTGGGTCCGGGCAGGGACGACGGTGCCGTCGGGCAGGGTGTGCTCGGCCCATTCGACGACGGTCATGGGAGGCACATAGCGCGAGCCCATGTGAATTTCGTTGTAGGGAGCGACGGTGTCGCGGTGTTCGGCGACGCGGTAGACGACCTCGCCGTAGACGGCGGCCAGGGTGTAAAGGCCGAGGAGAATCAGGCAGAGACGCGTGGAGAGGGGACGCCAGAGGCGCTGCCATAGATTGGGTTCGCGGACGGCAACGGCTTCAGAGGTCATGCTGCGATCCTTATACGGGGGTCAAGCCAGCCATAGGCGATGTCGGTGAGCAGGTTGACGACCTGGTAGATGAGGGCGCCGAAGATGACGACGGCGCGGATGACGGACATGTCAGCGGAGTTGATGGCGTTGATGGAGACGCTGCCGAGGCCGGGGATGCCGAAGAAAGTCTCAAGCAGGAGGCTGCCGGTGAAGAGGTAGGGGATGCCGAGGGAGATGTAGGTGACGATCGGGACGAGACTGTTGCGCAGGACATGGACAAAGAGAATCCGGCTGCGGCTGACGCCCTTGGAGATGGCGGTGCGGACGTAGGGACGGTAGACTTCATCCAGGATGGCGGCGCGATAGAAGCGGACGTCGGTGCCGAGGGCGCTGACGATGCCGATCAGGACAGGGAGCACGAGGTAGTAGGCTGATTCGTATCCCCAAATGGGGAAGACCGGCCAGCTGAAACCGAGCAGGTACTGCCCCAGCAGAATCCAGACGACGTAGTTGACGCTCATCAGGAGCGTGGAGACGAAGAGGATGCCGCGATCGAGGATGCCGCCCTGTGAGGCCGCGCAGAGAAGACCGAAGATGACACCGGTCAGGGAACCGAAGAGGAGAATCGGCACGGTGAGGGAGAGGGTGGGGAGGATGCCCTCTTTCAGGACGGTGATGACGGGCTGCTTGGTGTCGACCGACATGCCGAGGTCAAGATGGGTAAGATTGCAGAGGTAGTGCCAGAGCTGGGAGTCGAAGAAGTGGTCGGTACGGCGTTCGACGGCCGTGTAGCCGCCCTTGGCCTCCGTCAGCCGCCAGCCTTCGGGAACCGTCGTCTCGGTACGGCCGATTTCGCGGCGGATTTCGCTGCCGTCGGTTCTTTTGAGCGTCAGGGCCGCAGGTCTGTCGAAACGGTAGGTGCCGGGCCCGAGGGGAAAGGCCAGTTCGGGTTTGCCGGCCGTGTCGTGGTGGATGGCGTCGACGGTGTACCAGTTGCCGCAGAAAAGTGGCTTGTCGTACCCGTTGACGGCATTGAACGAGGCAATGGCCTCCTGGGTAGCGTGCTGGCCGAGGACGGTGCGGGCAGGTGAACCGCCGACGACGTAGAAGAGTATGAAGGTAAGGAGCAGGACCCCGAAGGTCGTCGGAATCATCTCCAGAATGCGTTGGAGGATATAGCGTCTCATGACCTCATCCGATGCGGAAGTTACCTCAGGGCGAACCTCAGAAATCCATTCTGTCATCCTGAAGGTAGGGATTGACGCGGCACTCGCGCTCCATCGTGGAGGCAGGGCCGTGGCCTGGGAGGACGGTGGTTTCGGGGGCGAGCGTGGCCTTCAGTTTGGAAAGGGAGGCATTGAGGTCGCCGAAGGAACCGCCGGGAAGGTCGGTGCGGCCGATGGAACCGGCGAAGAGGGTGTCGCCCGTGAAGCAGAGCGGCGAAGGAACATCCTCCTCGATGAGGACACACTGGCCTCCGGGTGTGTGACCCGGCGTCGGAATCAGCCGCGCCGTGATGCCGCCGCAGGTGTAGGTGTCGCCGATATCCGTAATCAGGTTGGCCGGGCGCTTCTGGTGGAAGTAGAAGGGCGGATACTGATTGGAGGGGTGGGTGAAGGCCCAGTCGGGTTCCTCGGGGCGCATGACGACCGGCAGAGCCGGCCAATGCGTCAGAAGCTTATCGAGCGCACCGAGATGGTCGAAGTGGCCGTGGGTCATGACAATGGCGACAGGCGTGAGGCCGCGAGAGGAGATTTCGGCCTCAATGGACTCGGGGTCGGCGCCGGGGTCGATGATCCAGGCCTTGCCTTCGCGGGCGAGGATGTAGCAGTTCTCGGAGAGAGGGCCTGTGGGAACAACGCTGTATTCGGTCATGGGTGTCTGGCTTTCGGGGATCAGATGTTGGGCCAGCCGAGGCGGGCCCAGAGGGCCATGACGGCAACGGCGGTCAGAATGCCGGAGAGCATGCCGCCGAAGACCTCGGTCCGGGTGTGGCCGAGCATTTCCTTGAGGGGCTTCAGCGGGAAACGCCCCTCCACAAAGAGCTCGTGGGTGATTTTGTTGAGAAGGCGGGCCTGAAGCCCTGCCGCGCGGCGGACGGTCGCCGCGTCAAACATGGTGATTGCGGCCACGACGCTGGCCACGATGGTGACGGGGTGGGCAAAGCCGAGGCCAAGGCCGAGGCTGACAAAGACGGCCGTCACCAAGGCGGAGTGCGCGCTGGGCATACCGCCGGTACTGGTCAGGTAGGTGAAGTCCAGATGCCCCGTCCGGATGGCGCCGCGTGTCATCTTGATGACCTGGGCCACGCACCACCCCATGAATCCGCTCCAGAAGTAGGGCGAGAGAAAGTAGGTCCAGAAATCGGTGTGCAGGACGGGATCGTTCATTTGTCCTCCGAGGTTCCCTTGAGCACGGCGATGAAGGCCGCCTGCGGGACATTGACGGTGCCGAATTCCTTCATGCGTTTCTTGCCTTCGGCCTGCTTCTTGAGCAGCTTCTGCTTGCGGGTGACGTCGCCGCCGTAGAGCTTGGCCGTGACGTCCTTGCGGAAGGGACGGATATCCTCGCGGGCGATGATGGTGCGGCCGATGCAGGCCTGCACCGGAATCTTGAACATGTGCGGCGGGATGGTTTCACTGAGGGCCTTACACATCTGCTTGCCGCGTGCGACGGCGCGGTCACGGTGGACCATGCAGCTGAATGCGTCGACGGGTTCGCCGTTGAGCAGAATGTCCATGCGCACGATATCGCTGGCCTGATAGCCGTGCGGTTCGTAGTCCATGGAGGCATAACCGCGCGAAATGGACTTAAGCGTGTCGTGGAAGTCGATGAGGATTTCGTTGAGCGGGAGGATGCAGGTCAGGATGACGCGCTGGGCGTCAAGGGTTTCCGTAGAGTCAACCGTGCCGCGTCGCTCCATGACCAAACGCATGATGTCGCCCATGCAGGCGCTCTGCGTGATGACGCGGGCCTTGATCATTGGCTCCTCGATGGTCTCGATGCGGGTGGGGTCGGGGAGGAGGACGGGATTGTCAATCTCCATGACCGTACCGTCCTTGAGGGTGACGCGATAGATGACGGCGGGGTGGGTGTTGATGATGTCGAGCTGGAATTCGCGGCGGAGACGTTCCTGGACGACCTCCATGTGGAGTAGGCCGAGGAAGCCGCAACGGAAACCGAATCCGAGGGCAGCGGAACTCTCGGCGTGGAAGGTAAAGGCGGAGTCGTTCAGGTGGAGCTTCTCAAGGCCGGCACGGACCTTATTGTACTCATCGGTACTGACGGGATAGATGCCGCAGAAGACGGTCGGATGGATTTCTTTAAAACCGTGCAGCGGCCTATCTGCTCCGTCTCTCTCCACGGTCAGGGTGTCGCCGATCTTGATTTCGGCCGGGTCCTTGATGGCGCCGACGATGTAGCCGACCTCGCCGGCCTCTAGGCAGTCCACAGGCTTCTGGGAGGGAGAGAAGATGCCGACCTCCTTGACCGGGGTCGTCTGGCCGGTGCTCATGAAGCGCAGCACGTCGCCGCTGCGGATGCGGCCGTCCACGACGCGCACGTAGGTGATCACGCCGCGATAAACGTCAAAAACCGAATCGAAAACCAGTGCGCGCAGGGGGCCTTCGGGATGATCCGTGGTCGGAGCGGGAAAACGGCGGACGAGCTCTTCAAGCACCTCCGGGACACCCTCGCCGGTTTTGGCGGAGATCTTCAGCACGGGATCGACGGGGATGCCCAGGACGTCCTCAATCTGATGGACGACGCTCGGCACGTCCGAACTCGGAAGATCGACCTTGTTGAGAACGGGAAGGATTTCCAGATTGGCGTCGATGGCCAGATAGGCGTTGGCAACGGTCTGGGCTTCCACGCCCTGGGCGGCATCGACGACGAGGATTGCGCCCTCACAGGCGCCCATGGCGCGGCTGACCTCGTAGGCGAAGTCAACGTGGCCTGGGGTGTCGATGAGATTGAAGCGATACACGGTCCCGTCCTTGGCCGTGTAATGCATGGTGACGGGGTGGCTCTTGATGGTGATGCCGCGTTCGCGCTCCAGATCCATGGCGTCCAGCGTCTGTTCTTTCAGCTGGCGGGGGTCGATGGCTTTGGTGAGCTCAAGAATGCGGTCGGAAAGGGTCGTCTTGCCGTGGTCGATGTGGGCAATGATGCAGAAATTGCGGGTCTTGGCTAATTCGTTGCTCATGGCAGTCATTTTATCAAATCCATGGGCCCTCGGCGGGTTCATTTGACCCCACTCCCCGGGTGGGGTATAATGAAGACAAAACTTTCAAGACAGGAACGCCCATGAAAAGTGTAGTCAACCAGCTTTGCCAGCTGCAGGATCTTATCTTGGTCCGCGACGAACATCGCGCGGCCGGTGGCGGCGAGCATCTCGCCCGCCTGAACGAATCCATCGCAACGCTGACGGATCAGCTGCCTGACGCGGTTCGCCCCTTCTTCTCCCGTCTGTATGGCCGTGACCACGTGGTGATGTCGCCGGTTCACAACGGCTGTTGTGCCGTTTGCGGCATGCGGCTGCCGGTGAGTCAGATTCAGGCCGTGCGCCAGAGCAAGGTCATTCAGTACTGCCCGGGTTGCTCGCGCATCCTCTTTGAGGAACTCGACGCCCCGCAGTGGGTCGGTGCCGCGCCGACGCGCGGCGAACCGCGCAAGAGCGGCCTCTCGCGCTTTTCCGCCGAGACCCTGATGATCCCGGACCTCTTGGCCGGCTCCGCTGAGGATACCATAGAACTTCTCGCGAGCAAGATGGAAACGGGCGGCTTCGTTTCCCATGCTGACAAACTTATCACAGCCGCGCTTGAACGCGAGTCGCTGCTGTCGACGGCGATGGACAACGGTCTGGCCTTTCCGCACGTGCGCGGCATTGAGGGCGGTTCGCTCACGCTGGCCTGCGGCGTCAGCAGGGAACCCTTTACCTGGGACAGCGAGGGCACGAAGGTCAACATCGTTTTCCTCATCACCATCCCGACGGCCGTCAGTGCCTTCTACATGCGTCTGATTGCCGGACTGACGGAAGCTTTCCTGAAGGAACAGAACCGAACGGCCCTGATTGAGGCCGAGACCCCCGCCGCGCTGTGGAAGGCCCTGCTGAAGGCCACGCGCTACACCATCAAGTGATCCGACCCGGCGGATTCATGACAAAGCCCCCGAGCACCGTGCCGGGGGCTTTTTTGCTTAAAAGGAATTGATTTATGGACGAACGGAACGTAAACGTGGAGGCGGTGGCCGAGGACGCGGCGGCAAGGTTCCGCGCGGGGGCCTCCTGCGCTCAGGCTGTCCTGTCGGCCTGCGGGGCGGCATTGGGACGCGACCCGGAGGAAATGATGCGCCTGGGTTCCGGACTCGGTGCCGGAATGGGCGGCCTGCGCGAGGTCTGCGGCGCGGTGACGGGCATGGCGGTCGTCATCGGTCTGCGTAAAGGTCAGGCCGAGCCAATGGAACAGAAGACCAAGGCCGCGCTCTACAAAACCGTCGCCGAGGCCATCGGGGAATTCGACGCGACCTTCGGCACACATAACTGCAAAGCCCTGCTGCAGAAAGCTTCAATTATGAAACAAGCCGGCGTGGCCCCCGAGGCGCGAAGCGAGAAGTATTATGCCGAACGGCCCTGCGCGGCCTTTGTGCGATTCTGCGCAGAACGGGCGATGGAAGCCTGAGAATCGGGAGTCCCGGTCAGTCTACCCCAGACAGATGACGGAGCACGTCACCGGCCAGAAGGAGCCCGGCCGTGGCCGTCACGGGCATGAAGGAACCCAATGTCCCGTCAGACGAAAGCGGACGGGCGGGTTCGGAGGACCAGACGCAGCGGACGCCTTTGGCAATGCCGATCTCGCGGAGGCGGCGTCGGACGCTGCGGGCCAGGGGGCAGACCTGCGTGGCGGCAATGTCCGTCACGCGCAGGGCGGTGGGATCGAGTTTGCGCGCGGCGCCCATGGAGGACCAGACAGGAACAGCCGCCAAGACGGATTCGCGGATCAGGGCAATTTTTGCATCGACGTCATCACACGCGTCAACCACTGCGTCGGGAGCCGTCTCGGCAATCAGCCGGGCGGCGGTTTCATCTGTCAGGAAGGCATCGATTGCCGCGCAGGAACATCCCGGCGCGATTTCCTTCAGGCGTTCGGCGACGGCCGTCGCTTTGGGTCTGCCAAGGGTGGCAAGCGCCGCGAAGGGCTGGCGATTGAGGTTGGAGGGAGCGAAGATGTCACCGTCAATGACGGTCAGACGTCCGATGCCGCTACGGGCCAAAGCCTCGATACAGGCGCCGCCGACGGCACCCGCCCCGACAAGCAGCACATGGGCAGAGCGGAGCGCGGCCAACGGCACGTCGCCCAGCAGGGCACGCGTCCGAAGATAAGGATCATCGGGCATCGGTTGTGACGGTCGCGGCCGAAGCGGATTCAGCCTGTCCGGGCTCGGGCGCGGGTTCCGGGTCGGGGCCGAAGTTACGGGCACCGATGGACTGACCGATCATGGGGTATTCGGTCTTCCAGTGGAAGGTGCGGGTCATCTCCGGTCCGCCTTCGGGAAGCTTCCCGGCCGAGACGGTCTTCCAGGTCCAGAAATCGCGGCGGCTGAACTTCAGCGTGTCAGGATCGGCTTCGCCGCCCAGCACGGCAACGCGAAGCGTGACCTCGTTGGCCGGCGCCGCCCAGAGGGAGAAGCGGTAGTGACCGTCCTCGGAGGGGCGGCAGAGCACGGCATTGACATTCTTGCGTAGGGTCTTCATCCGGAGGATGACGGAGATGCCGATATTGACGGCGTGGGCCTCTGGAGGCGTGCAGTGTTCGGGAATCACGACGGCGCCGGTCCATTCGATCCAGAGCATGGAGGCGAACATGGCCGCGATCGGTTGCGTCGGCACCTCACCGTCGTAGACCGGGACGCCGGGGAACTTCCGAAGGTGTTCGGCTACGGCAATCTGGAAGGGCAGGTAGCCCTTGCGGCCGGCGTCGCGGGCAAGGATGGCGCCAAGGTGAGTCTGCTCCTGCAGACCGGTATTGTCGCTGAAGGCCGGACGGGTGTAGACGGTGGCCTTGGGAGTGTCGCCGAGTTTCTGCGTCGTGCGGAAGAGACAGGGCCACCCCGTATTGAGGGTTGTCTCAGTCGTGTAGTAAAGACTGAGTTTACGGCGGTCGGCGGCGGCGATGCGCTGCAGCCAGTCGCCGACGGCATGTTCGAAGGCGCCGTCATAGAGGACGGCCGAGAAGGAGCTTTCCGGACGGACCGGATACTTGCCCGTCGCGACGCGGCGGGCCCCATAGAGGATGTTTTCCCGCATGGCGAAGCCGGCGCGGATGGACGCGATGAGGTCGTCGGCGAGACCTTCCGGAACGCCGGCTAGGCGGGGCAGGGGTGCGTTCCGGCCGCGGAGGGTCAGGCAGAGCCCGGCGGCCTGGATGTAAGCCTCAGTGGCAGGGTCTTTGGGCGTGAGCTTGCCGTCATAAAAGAGATCGTCGGTGTAGACGCGCTCCCAGACCTTCGGCAGGGGCGCGTAGGCGTAGCCGACCGAATCGGCGATGCCCGCCAAGGCAATGTCTTCCGTGGCCGTACGGAGGCCGCGCATGCCGTAGATGCGCTCGCGGGAGGAGACCAGAACGGGACGGACGGCCCGTGACGGGAGCTCCTCCTTCAGCGCGAGGCAGGCCATCAGCGTGTAGGCCGGAGGTTCGCCGGCAGGAGGGGAAACCAGTACGGCGGAAGCCTTGGAGAGAAGCCCGGCACGGGAGCCGTCGGTGTCCGGGGCATAAACCCAAGCCGCGAAGGATTCCGTGCCTTCGGTAATGGGGATGGTCCGCTCGTTCAGCATGGTTCCGAGCATCTCGGAAACGGCCTTCGCGTCCGTCGCCGAACCTTTGCCGACGAACCAGACCACGTCGGCCGAGGCCGATGACGCGACGACAAACCCGGCCGTCAGAAAGACGGCGGAAAGCACGGAACGGAATCTGCTGAACATGGCGGGATCCTTTTAACGGAACGTGTCGAGTCCCGTGAAGTCGAGCGTGGCGAAATAGTCTCCGATGGTCTCGGCACGGCGGATTTCGACGACCGTCCCGTCCTCGCGCAGGAGGAGCTCGGCGGAGCGGAGTTTGCCGTTGTAGTTGAAGCCCATCGCGTGACCGTGCGCACCAGCGTCGTGGAGCACGAGGATGTCGCCGGGAACGATCTCAGGCAGTTCACGCTGGATGGCGAACTTGTCGTTGTTCTCGCAGAGCGAGCCGGTGACGTCGTAGACATGATCCTTGGGGAGGTTGTCCTTGCCCAGCACGGTGATATGATGGTAGGCTCCATAGAGCGCAGGACGCATCAGGTTGGCCATGCAGGCGTCGAGGCCGACGTAGTCGCGGTAAGTGTGCTTCATGTGGCGGACGCGCGTGACAAGGTAACCGGAGGGACCGGTGATGCAGCGGCCGCACTCAAGGTAGATGGCGAGGTCAGGGTGGCCCTTGTCGATCAGGTGAGTCTTGTAGGCTTCGCGGATGCCGCTGCCGACGCGCTCGATGTCGACGGCCGTCTGTTCGGGACGGTAGGGAATGCCGATGCCCCCGCCGAGGTTGACGAATTCGAAGGTGATGCCCAGCTTCTCATGGAGCTCGATGAGCAGGTCGAAGAGCAGAATGGCCGTGTCGATAAAGTACTGGGGATTGAGTTCATTGCTCGCCACCATCGTGTGCAGGCCGAAGCGGCGGACGCCCTTTTCCTTGAGGATGCGGTACCCCTCGAAGAGCTGTTCGCGGGTGAAGCCGTACTTGGCCTCCTCAGGCTTGCCGATGATGGCGTTGCCGCCCTTCAGCGGACCAGGGTTGTAACGGAAGCAGAGCAGCTCGGGCAGGCCGCAGGCCTTCTCGACGGCTTCGATGTGGGAAATGTCGTCGAGGTTGATGATCGCCCCAAGTTCCTTGGCCTTGACGAATTCCTCGTCGGGCGTGTCGTTTGAGGTGAACATGATGGCCTTGCCGGGAATGCCGACACGCTCCGAGAGCAGAAGCTCAGGGAGCGAAGAGCAGTCGGCGCCGAAGCCCTCCTCCTGAAGGATACGCATCAGGTAGGGATTGGGCGCGGCCTTGACCGCGAAGTGGTTGCGGAAGCCGGGATTCCAGGCGAAAGCCGCGTTCATGCGGCGGGCCGTTGCGCGGATAGCCGCCTCGTCATAGAGGTGGAAGGGCGTGGGGTGGGAGGCAATAATGTCGCGGAGCTTGGCTTCGCCGCAGGGGAGATGCTTTTCGGTCATTTCGGAATCCGGTCAGTTGTTGGCGGGGGTAAAGGGAATCTCTTTCGCGCCGTTCCAGAGCGTTTCGATATCGTAGTATTCACGGGCTTCGGGAGCGAAGATATGCACGACGACGGTGAAGGCGTCCAGCAGCACCCAGCCGCTGTCGGGTTCGCCGGAACAGCGGAATTTCACCGCGCTGCCGGTGTCGCGGAGGGCGTTCAGAACGGCTTTCTGCAACGCCTTCAGATGGGGCGCGGAGGTGCCGGTCGCGACGACGCAGATGTCGGTGACGGTGGAGACGCCGCGCACATCGAGGATACGAATGTCTTCGGCCTGCTTGTCATAGAGGGCCTGGGCAAAGGCAAGAGCCAGATTTTCGGTGGTCATTTCCATGGGGGAAATCCTTCAGAGATAGAGCTTAGCGTTACGCAGATAGCGTTGTGGCAACGGTGCGATAGGATACCTGATTGGCGCCCGATCCGCAAGCGCACGACGGATTCTTGAACTCGAGACGTCCAGCAGCGGTCCCCGCAGACGGTGTCTCAGCAGCTCGGGCGAAAAGGGTTTTTCCGGCGGCGGACAGGCTGGCCGGTCGAAGACAATGAAGCGACAGAGCCCGACCAATTCGGCCGCACGGTACCAGCGGGAAAAGGAGAGGGCGGAATCCATACCCATGATGAACCAAAAATCGGCGCCGGGCAGCTCGCGCCGCAACTCGCGGACCGTGTCGTAGGTGTAAACCGCGCCGGACCGATAGAGTTCGCGGCAGTCGAGCGTCAGCTTGGGGTAGGGGGCGATGGCCAGACGCAGCATCGCGCAGCGGTCCTCGGGAGAGGCGGGCATTGCCGTCTTAAGGGCCTGGCGGGCGCATGGCATCAGGCGGACCTCGTCCAGCCCAAACTGCTCCGCGGCCGCGAGCGCCAAGGCTACGTGCGCGTCGTGGACCGGATCAAAACTGCCTCCGAGCAGGCCGATGTCGCGTCGTTTGGAGTGCGTCATACTCATCTTTCCTGCCCCTTATTATATCAGCTCTCCGCTGGATCCGACGAACAAGGGGGCGCGTCCTGCAAAAAGAGTTTGGGTTTGATATCATATGCAGACTTTACGAGTTCAGACATCAGTATGGATAGGAATCAGCAAGTGAAGACCTTCGTCTCCCTCTCCCTCATCTTCGCCGCCGCGGCCGCCTTTGCGGTTCCGACGCTCACCGAATTCCGCTTTGACGCCAACGGGACGCCCGCCTTCATCGGCCGCAACGATCTCCCCGTCGGTCAGCTCTCCCTGCAGTCCACCGAACGTGCAGACAAGACGGCCGTAACCGTCAGCATCAAGGGTACGGATACCTCCGACCTAGCGCAGCTCCGTCTCGGTCCGACCGTCGGTCAGATCAGCGGTGACACCGTCACCTTCCAGGTGCCTGTCCATCAGGGGCTCAGCACCTACACCGTCTACGCTGTCCCCTCCAAGACCGCGGATCTCCGCCGCAAAATCGTGATCGAGGGCGTCGGAGTCCGCATTGGCAGCCTCGTCACCAGCCCCAATCAGGCCGTCACCGACGTCGGCCGCAACAGCCGCAACTTCCGTATTCCCGGCATCGTCGAGACGCCCAAGGGTACCCTCGTGGCTGTTTTTGACAACCGTTTCAACCACCCCGGCGACCTTCCGGCCGACATTACGGTCGGCGTCTCGACCTCGACCGACGGCGGCACGACTTGGTCCCCGATCCGTACGGCCCTCAACTGCGAAGGCTATGACGGCGGTGTCGGCGTCGGCGACCCCTGCGTTCTCGTCGACCCCTCCAACGGCCGTATCTGGATTGCCGGTCTCCGTTCGCCGAAATCCGGCCACCCGATCTGGCGCTCCGTGAAGGGCTCGGTCTCTCCGGCCGACTGCGGCCAATTCATCCTTGCCTATTCCGACGACGAAGGCCAGACCTGGTCCAAGCCGATCAACATCACGCTTGACGTCAAGCGTCCCAACGATCCCGACACCAAGGATTGGGGCTGTCTCTTCCAAGGCCCCGGCGCCGGCATCGCCATGGCTGACGGCACCCTCGTCTTTCCCGCCCAGATTTGGGGGCACAACGGCGGCGCGCCCCATCACGGCGTCCTCGTCTATTCCAAGGACCACGGCCAGACTTGGACCAGCTCCGCTCAGATGCCCTTTGGCGGTTCCGAATCGACCGTCGCTGAAATTGAGCCCGGCGTCCTCCTGCTGAACACCCGCGAAGGCATGGGTGCCGCCTCCCGAACCTCGGCCATCACCCGCGACATGGGCAAGACCTGGGAGAAGCTCGAAACCACACCCCTCCGTCAGCCCGGCAACCTCTGCCAGGCCGCCCTCCTCAAGATTGGCGATCGCCTCTACTTCTCCAACCCCAACGCTTGGTCCCGCAGCGCGATGAGCATCCGCACCTCCGATGACAAGGGCAAGACCTGGTCTGCCGGCCTTATCTACGACCCTCGTGCCTGCGCCGGGTACTCCTCGCTCTGCACCGTCGGGGAAGACTCCATCGGCGTCATCTACGAGGGCAACTCCGACTATCACTACTTCCTTCGCATTCCGCTGAAGGATTTTGAGTGAACCTTCCCGCCTTTACGGCACTCGATTTTGAGACGACCGGCATGGTCAGAGGCTTTCAGAGCCTTCCTTGGCAGCTGGGCGCCGTTACCCTCCGCGACGGGCACATCGATACCGATGGCCCGTCGTTTGATACCTTAATCCGGGTGCCGGAGACGCACCGTTTCTCCCCGCACGCCCCGGGAACCTACCGGAGCCGCCGTCCCGAAATTGCGCAGGCCCCCGAATTCCACGTCATCTGGCCGACACTCCACGACTGCCTGACGCGCACCGTACCCGTCGCCCACAACGCCGCCACCGAGCGCGGCATTCTTCGGGCCTTCGCGCCGATGACGGCTTATCCGCGGTGGGTCGACACCCTCCGCCTCGCGCGGCGTATCTGGCCTGGGCTGCCGAGCTACGCGCTCGGCGACCTGATTGCCCTTCTGGGATTGGGATCCCGCCTATCCGAAATCGTCCCTGGCCGTGAGGCGCACGACGCCTATTACGACGCGGTGGCCTGCGGTCTCCTGCTTGAATACATTCTAACCCTCCCGGGATGGCGCGATGCCGAACTTGACGACCTCGTCAACGCCTGATACGTCCGATTCCTCGCGGCGCATCCTTGCCCTGCTGCCCGTCCGTCTGGCGGCCTTGGTCATCGCCGGCTGGATGGCCTGGGCCTCCTTCGCCGGGACGGACCCTCAGACAGAGCCGATCCTCCTGCCTGACACCGCCCTTCTCCTGACCCGATTCCTGAGTGCCGCGGCCTTCACCGACGGCCTTCTGTTGCTTCCCGCCGTTCCCTTTTGCCTGCTTGATCCCGGCGCCCTGGGCCGTTGGCTCGGTTGGCGTCGCGGTCTCGGACGCACGCTCTGGATAGTCATCCCCGTCTACCTCTTTATGGTCATCGGATGCGAAGCCATCCTGGTCCCTGTCGAGACGCCGGAGGAGCAGGATATGCTCACGCTTCTCCGTCTTTTCTCTCCGTTCCAGCGTGCCGTCGCGGCCGTCGTCATCTGCGGCGTCGTGCCGGTGGCGGAGGAACTCTTCTTCCGCGGTGTCCTCGGCGGCCGGAGCGCCCCCGCCATTCTCTTTTCGGCCGCCCTCTTCGCGGCCGTGCACGGCACGGCCGGCTTCTTCCTGCCGCTCTTTTTCTTCGGCACCGTCCAGGGCCTTCTCTGCCGTCGGACCGGATCGCTGATTCCGGCCATTCTCCTTCACGCCCTCTTCAATGGCGTAACCCTCCTCTTCGTCTGATTGCTCCTCTGCCGCCCGTGGAATGTCGTCACGGCACAAAAAAGGCGGGACCGCGATTGCGGTCCCGCCTTTTTTGTTGGCTTTGGCCTTGGAGGCTTACTTGTCGGTGAGCGCGGCCACGCCGGGAAGGACCTTGCCTTCGAGGTATTCGAGGGAGGCGCCGCCGCCGGTGGAGATGTGGCTCATCTTGTCGGCCAAGCCGGACTTCTTCACCGCGCTGACGGAGTCGCCGCCGCCGATGATGGAGATGCCGCCGTTGGCCTTGACCTTGGCGACGGCTTCGCAGACGCCGAAGGTGCCCTTGGAGAAGGCGGGCATTTCGAAGCAGCCCATGGGGCCGTTCCACACGACCGTCTTGGCGCCTTCAAGCGCTTCGGAGAAGAGCTTGACGGAGGCGGGACCGATGTCGAGGCCCATCCAGCCGTCCGGAATGTTGCCGGTGCAGAGCTGGGTGTTGGCTTCGGGATCGAACTTGTCGGCGGCCAGGTTGTCGACCGGCAGAAGGAAGTTGACGCCGCGCTCCTTGGCGAGTTCAAGCATTTCCTTGGCGTAGTCGAGCTGATCGTCCTCGCAGAGGGAGTTGCCGATCTCGCGGCCCTGGGTCTTGAGGAAGGTGTAGGCCATGCCGCCGCCGATGATCAGCGTGTCGACCTTGGAGAGGAGATTCTTCACGACCGCGAGCTTGTCGGAGACCTTGGCGCCGCCGAGGATGGCAACGAAGGGGCGGACCGGATTCTCGACCGCGTTGCCGAGGTACTGGATTTCCTTCTCCAGCAGGAAGCCGGAAACCGCGACGGGGGCGTACTTGGCGATGACGGCCGTGGAAGCGTGGGAACGGTGGGCGGCGCCGAAGGCGTCGTTGCAGTAGATGTCACCGTAGGAGGCCAGCTTCTTGGCCATTTCCTCGCACTTGGCCTTGAGCTCGGCTTTCTTGGCCTTGAGCTCTTCGTCGGTCATATCGTCGGTCTTCTTGACCTTGGCGGTTTCTTCCTTGTAGAAGCGGGTGTTCTCAAGCATCAGCACGTCGCCGGGCTTGAGGGCTGCGACCTGCCCGTCGGCCTTCAGGCAGTCCTCGGCGAAGGCGACCGGCTTGTTCAGGCACTTGGAGAGGTATTCGGCGACGGGCTTCAGGGAGAACTCCGCCTCGTAGCCCTTGCCCTTCGGACGGCCGAGGTGGCTCATCAGCACGAGCGAACCGCCGTTGTCGAGAACATACTTGATCGAACCGAGCGCGCCCTGGATACGGGTATCGTCCTTGATCGCGCCATCCTTCATCGGCACATTGAAGTCGACGCGCATAATCACGCGCTTGCCCTTCAGATCCACGTCACGAAGTGTCATCTTAGCCATTTTGCAGTCCTTATACTAGGGGTTAAAAATTATTTTTAGTATAGCGCGTTTTCACGAGGAAGTCGAGACTGCCGCGCGGCTTTGGTATACTGGGGCGCATGAAACGAGTACCCACCCTGTTTTTCGATCTCGACGGGACGCTCATCGATTCCCGCCGGGATATTGCCGCGAGCGTCAACCGTACGCGGGCCGACTACGGCCTGCCGCCCCTGTCCTTTGACGACGTGACCGGTATGGTCGGCAACGGTGCCCGTCAGCTTATGCTGCGAGCCATGCCCGACTTCGCCGACCGCATCGATGAGCTGATGGAGAATAACCGCCGTCAGTACGCGGCCTATCCGGTCGTCGAAACTCACGTCTACCCCGGCGTGGCCGAGGGCCTGGCCGAACTCCGCGCGCTCGGCTGCCGCATGGCCGTGACCTCCAACAAGACCTCCGTCCTGATTCCCCGTATTCTCGAGACGCTCGGCATCCTGAGGTACTTCGACGTAACGGTCGGCGGCGGCGACGTGCCGACGCTCAAGCCCGATCCGGCCCTCCTGTACCTCGCCGCCGAACGCATGGGCGTCACCGTCGAGCCGACCGATTGGGTTATCGGCGACCACTACACAGACTTGGAGGTCGGCCGCCATGCCGGCATCCGCGTCTGCCGTTGCGCCTACGGCTTCGGCCAGCCCCGCGGCGAACGTTTCGACATCGAGGTCAATGACCTGCGTGAATTCGCCGCTCACCTGCGGTCGCTTCTCGCCTGAGGAACCCCATGACGCATGCTCCGGAGCGTGTCGGACGGTTCGGCGCCGCGGCAAAGACCGCGGCGACAGCCGTCGTCCTCGCGCTGCTGCTGATCTTCTCGCTCCGCTTCACCGCGAAGGCGCTGCCCTCCGCGGTGGCGCCCGGCATCTCGCGCCTCTCCGCGCTCACCGTCATGCTCAGCGGCAGCCGCGGCATTCTCTCCGAACTCCTCTGGTGGCGTATCGGTGAATTGCAGCGTCAGAACCGCTACACCGAAACGGCCGTCCTGACCGACTGGCTCCTCGCCCTTGAGCCCTCCTCGCCCGAGGTCCGCGTTTTCAACGCGTGGAACCTCGCCTACAATATCAGCGTCGCCCACGACATTCCCGAAGACCGCTGGTTCTGGGTCTGTCGCGGCATCACGCTCTTGGAGGAGGGCGTCAGCCTCTTCCCCGAAGACTCCCAGACCATGCGCCAGCTCGGCTGGATATTCGAGGACAAGATCGGCGGCGACCTCGACGTCGCCTCGCCCTACTACCGCGCCCATCTGACCGACATCCTTCCGCCTGACGCCGCCCGGGTTTACCCGGAGGCCCTTGGCCTCCCGCCCGGGACGCCCGTCGACGCGCGCCTTTGCGCCCTCTATTGGTATGAAAGGGCAGGGGACACCGTCTCGATGCTCCGCATCTTGGCCGCCAATCTGATGACCGGGTCGTTAGCCCTCTGGGCCGAACCCTTCGTCCGCGCCGCGACTCCCATCTGGGAAGACCTTGCCCCGTCGCAGCAGACGCAGATCGCATCCCTGCTTCGCGACATTCTGAACCGCGGCGACAACCCGTCCATCCGCCGTTTTCTGAAGGAACATTCCCTATGATCCCTGCCGTCGGTGACCTGGTCCTTGCCTTTGCCTGCGAATCCCTGCCCGATCCCGACGCCGTCCGACTTGGCATCGCGCCCGACGGCTCGGATGACGCCCTGCGCCGCCGCGTCGTCTCCGTCGCCATGGTCCGCCGCACGGCCGCCAAGGACGGCACGCCCGACCTCGCTCTCCTGGCCATCCCCAAGCCTGAAGGCGCCTTCGCGCCGCTGCCCGAACGGAAAATTGTCGGCTCCTTCCTGGCCGGCATCGGTCAGCGCCGTCCGCAGCTGATCGGTTACGGGTCGCACGGCGGCGACCTCCTCCTTCTGGCGCGGCGCGCCATCGTCCTCGGCATTCCCGCACGCGGTTTCTTCCAGGCTGCCCCCGGCCGCTCCGGCCAGCCCGAATACCTTTCCTCCGGCGCCGACTGTTCACCCGACCTGGCCGAACGCTTCGCCGACCGTCCCTTCGCCCCCGGCGAACCTGTCCCACCCCTTCGGGATGTCGCCGCCGCCTGCGGTATCCCCGAACTCTCCGAAGCCTTCCCGGTACCCGCCTCGGCCGACGGCGAAGGTGCCTTGGCCGCCTGCACGGCCCGCGCCTGCTGCCGTGCTCTGACCGTTTATCTGCTGTGGCTCCGCATGGCCGCCGTCGCCGGTCACTTCGACGCCATCGGCTATGCCGAGGAGCAGGAACTGCTCCGGCAGCACCTCATGCACCTCTCCGAAAATCCCGCGTATCCCTTCGCCGAACCCTTCCTCGAGGCCTGGGACGCGCTCACCACGGCCGCCGAATCGATTGGTCGCTGAAGTCTCTCGCAGACACCGGATACGAAAAAGCCCTCCCGCATATCGCGGAAGGGCCTTTTTTGTCGCGTGACAACCGGAGGATTACCAGTTGACGTCGCGGCCTTCGTAGGCGCAGGTCAGGATCTTGGCGATATCCTCGGCCGTGGTTGCCCGGGGATTGGCGCCCGTGCACGGATCGAGAGCCGCCTGCTCCGAAATAAACTTCAGGTGGGCATCGAAGCAGTCCTTTGAAACGCCGGCCTCCTCAAGCGTCGCCGGGATGTTCAGCGACTCATTCAGGGCACGGAGCTTCTCAATCAGCACATTGACGAGCTGACGCTCCGTGGCGCCGGGCAGACCGAGCGAACGGGCAATGTCGGCATAGCGCGCTTCGCAGGCCTTGCGGTTGAACTGAATGACGTAGGGCTGCAGGATCGCATTGCAGAGACCGTGGGGCAGGCCGAACTGCGCGCCGATCTTGTGCGCCATGGAGTGGGTGATGCCCAGGAGCGCGTTCGAAAAGGCCATGCCCGCCAGACACTGGGCGATGTGCATCCGGTCACGGGCAGCCATATCCCCGTTGTACGAAGCGACCAGATCGTCGTCGATCATCGCAATGGCCTTGAGCGCGAGCGGGTCGGAAAAGTCGCTGTGCAGCCCGGCGACATAAGCCTCAATCGCGTGCGTCAGGGCATCGAGACCGGTGTGGGCCGTCAGCTTCGGCGGCATGGTCTCGGCCAGATCGCTGTCAATCACCGCAATGTCCGGGGTAATCTCAAAGTCGGCCAGCGGATATTTGACCTTCGTGCTGTAGTCGGTGATGACCGAAAAGGCCGTCACCTCCGTCGCCGTACCCGACGTCGAAGGAATCGCCACGAAGGTCGCCTTCGTGCGGAGCTTCGGCATCGTGAAGGGATCCTTGATGTCGTCGAAGGTCTTTTCCGGATGCTCGTAAAAGACCCACATTGCCTTGGCCGCATCGATCGGCGAACCGCCACCGATGGCCACGATCACATCCGGACCGAAATCCTGCATCGCCTTGGCGCCCTTCATCACCGTCTCCACCGAAGGGTCGGGCTCGACGCCCTCAAAGCGCGTGACCTCAAGCCCGGCCTCCTTCAGAATGCCCTCCAGACGGTCCAGAAATCCGAACTTCTGCATGGAAGAGCCGCCGGTGACGATCATTGCGCGCTTGTGGGTCTTGCCCAGTGCGGCGAGTTCTTTGATGGAGCCGGGACCGAAATAAATGTCGCGGGGAAGCGTAAAACGTGCCATAGTGAATGAATCCTTTGCTTGAATCCCCGATGCCCGCCCAGACGGACGCTCCGCAGGGTGCCGGGGATTGTCTTGGAGTCTACCACCTTTCCGTCCGGCATGACAAGCCCTTGGACGCAGCCTTTCGTTTCCGCGACACCCGACGGCAACCCGGACAGATCCGGCTTCACGCCCACCCATGTGCCGTATGCAACAGGTGCCGACAACGTTCACGGCTGGCCACCCCCGGAATCGGGCGTGCGCAGCGACAGGAGAGCCCTCGGTAACGGACACAGGATGCGGCTGATTCGGACCGGCGCTTCAGTAAAGCCTGACCTTTACGGCTATAGCCCAAGAGGCGCTACGGCTATAGCCCAAGGCTTGCTACGGCTATAGCCCAAGCGATGCTACGGCTATAGCCCAAGGCTTGCTACGGCTATAGCCCAAGCGATGCTACGGCTATAGCCCAAGAGGTCGCGTTACAGCCATGCCGAGGTCGCGCTTGGGCAATGCGGACGTCCGGCTCAGGGTATGATGAGGTGGGAAACCCGCCGTGACGTCAGGTCAGAAGAGTGGGGAGCCGCCCCTTTCGCGGCAGATCACACATGACAAGAATTCAATCTTCACCGCCTCATCCGGGATGTGATAACATGAGCACATGATGTTCCTTGGAACAAATGTACGGGACTCGCGGAGGATCGAAGCCCTCGCTGGGTATTGTGTCCCCGCCAAAACCGGGACGGGTGTGTGGTCTGTCGCCTACAATGCCGAAAACCGCCCCATCCGATGGGAATCCGGCGACACCGTGATCACGATGTCCTTCGACCGTATGGGTCGCCGCGTTGAAATGCGCACGGTGAAGGATGGCGAGGAAACCCTCCAACGCTTCGTCTACGACAACTACCTCTGCATCCAGCAACTCCGTGGCACAAACAACGCCCGCTTCCACTCTTACGTGTGGGATCCCACCGAACCCATCGCCACCCGGCCTCTCGTCTTTCTCCCAGCATCCAGCGAAGTTGCCTACTATTTCCACGACGGCAACAAAAACGTCTCCGACCTCGTGGATATTCACGGAAGCGTTGTTCACTACGCCTACACCCCCTTCGGTGCCCCAACTTCCTCCATGCCCTCAGAAAACCCATTTGGTTTTTCCGCTGAGTATACGGACGATGTACTTGGGCTTGTTTACTACAACTATCGGCACTATAATTTCACAGACGGACGGTGGTGTTCGCGGGAACCTTGGGAGACAGCGTTCACATTAAAGGAAATATATTTGTATTGTGCTAATCAAGCGAGTGTGCGTTTTGATTTGTTAGGTTTGGAAGACTGTACTCCACATTTTTCTCATACATTTAAACTTACTAAGTTTACGTTGCTAGATGGGCTTGGAAATGACTGCGTCCCCCAACTTTTAGATACCGTGTTGTCATATCTTAAAGATAAAATCAGTGATGGGGTAACAACTTCGTTATTGAACTGTACTAGCGATGTAATCGCCTCTGCAGCGCAACAGGCATTTGCAACACTTGCTATTCAAGAAACATTACTTACAGGAGGACGTGTAATAATAAAAGTAGTCATCAAGTCTGAATTGAGGATGAAATGGGTCTCATGTTGTGACAATGACATTGAAAAAGTAGAATACCCTCGTGTTACAAACGATATTTTCCTTGATAAGTATCGTTTGGACTTTCAGGAGGTACGTAATGCAATTTCCGAGGTGATAACCGAACGAGATAATTATCTTGATGAGTTCGAAAAAGGAGTACGCAAATGAGAGTGTTATTCATAATATTATCGATTGTATTTGTTGGTTTGTTGCCAAGCGGAATACTTTTCGCGGATACTCCAGAGTTTGAAAACGATTATTATCTGAAATCTGCGTCGTGTGTCTCTCTCAAAAGTCCAACAGAGATCGCGTTACTTCTGAAAGAGTCATGGGTAACCGAGAATGGGCCACGCACTCATAATGACATCCTGCAACACCTTGCGACAAAGAATGACAGGACTTCCATTGAACGCCAAATCCTCTTTGAGTACGCAATTTATTGTGGATCCAATACGCTTGCGAAAGAATTGTCAAAAGAACAGATCAATCCTAACATTGAATTGGGGGGTGAGTATTCGATATTTAATTGGAAGCTCGCCAACGGAAGTTTGATAAATCTTGCGGCCTATTACGCGCATTGGGATATGGTCAATCTATTGTTAGAGTGCCACGCTTCTCCACAATTACTGTCAACAGACAAAACCTCCGTTTTAGGCTGGACGATTCTTTGGGGAAACCAAGCGATGTTTGAGAAAGTGCTCCGCTGTAACGTTATGCCTGAAAAGGATCATACACTATTGTGGGCGGCGTGCGGTTCAAAGACCCCACTATTTTTCATGGAAAAAGTCTTGGAATTCGGTCATTCTGTCAACGCCATTTCACCGGACGGATTGTCACTTCTTGAGGTCGCTGTCTCATTTAATAACCTTGAGCTTGTCAAATTTCTTGTTAAAAGAGGAGCCAAAATCGGATATGTTGATATAATGGGAAGAACTGCGATTACGTTAGCGCGTCAGCTAAACCATAATGAAATAGCGCGGTTCTTAATAGAAGAAGAGGTTAACCAAAATGACGGCATAATCAATTTGAATCTGCATCCCAATATTATTCCACCGCTTACGATAAAAACTATTTTGATGGGAGCTGAAGATAGGTTATGTGAAAAGCCTGAAATGTAATAGAAACATCACGGTGTAGAATGTCGATAGATTTACGTAGTGCGTTTGGGAAGACTTGGAAAATGTGCGTGGACTCGGAGATTCTTTTTGAGGGCGAAGAGGCGATAGGTCTGCTTAAGCGCGCGAGGGCTTGCTTGGAGAAGTCGGTGGATTTGGGCAGGAGAGGCGCAGAAGGTGGTACGGTGGCGTTCGATGGAGCCATTCCTCCAAGCACGGCAGGGATGGCAATCCTAGATGGGGCATGCCGGGGTCTTCCTTTTCCTGGTAGTTCCATTGTGCAACTTGCCAAGGGGAAGAGAGTCGTAATGTGTCAAATGAAAAGTGCACCGAACGAGGCGTAAGTGCTGACTTGATGTGTCAAAAGAATGTGCACCGAAG